>CAZOYV010000075.1:0-31037 GCA_964584075.1 uncultured Rickettsiales bacterium
GCTCAAGGCCGTGCTCAAGGAGGTCACCGACGCCGAGGGCGAGGTGGTGCTGTTCATCGACGAGATGCACACGATGGTCGGCGCCGGGGCCGCCGAGGGTGCGATGGACGCCTCCAACATGCTCAAGCCGGCCCTGGCCCGCGGCGACCTGCGCTGCATCGGGGCCACCACGCTGGACGAGTACCGCAAGAACATCGAGAAGGACGCCGCGCTGGAGCGGCGGTTCCAGCCGGTGGTGGTCGGCGAGCCGACCGTCGAGGACACGATCGCGATCCTGCGCGGGCTCAAGGAGCGCTACGAGGTGCACCACGGGGTGCGGATCACCGACGAGGCGCTGGTGGCCGCCACGCGGCTGAGCAACCGCTACATCGGCGACCGGTTCCTGCCCGACAAGGCGATCGACCTGATGGACGAGGCGATGAGCTCGCTGCGGATCCAGCTGGACTCGGCGCCGCCGGAGATCGACCGGCTGCAGCGCCGCGCGACCCAGCTGCAGATCGAGCTGCAGGCGCTGGAGAAGGAGAAGGACCGCTCCAGCAAGGAGCACCGGACCAAGCTCGAGGAGGAGCTCGCCGACGTGAACGAGCGCTGCGACGCGCTCAAGGCCCAGTGGCAGGTCGAGAAGGAGAACATCGCCCGGATCCAGGCGTTCACCGAGCAGATCGAGGCCACCCGGCTGGAGGCCGAGCGGGCCCAGCGCGAGGGGGACCTGGGCAAGGCCGCCGAGCTGATCCACGGCACGCTGCCCAACCTGGACAAGGAGCTCGCCGCGGCCAACGACAAGATCAAGGAGCAGGGCGGCAGCGCGCTGCTCAAGGAGGAGGTCGACGCCGACGACGTGGCCGTGGTGGTCTCCCGCTGGACCGGGATCCCCGTCGAGAAGATGCTCGAGGCCGAGGTCGAGAAGCTGCTGCGGATGGAGGACGGCCTGCGCCAGCGGGTGGTCGGCCAGGACGAGGCCCTCGCCGCGGTGAGCCAGGCGGTGCGCCGCTCGCGGGCCGGGCTGCAGGAGGCCCAGCGGCCGATCGGGTCGTTCATCTTCCTGGGCCCCACCGGGGTGGGCAAGACCGAGACCGCGCGGGCGCTGGCCGAGTTCCTGTTCGACGACGAGGGCGCGATGGTGCGGATCGACATGTCCGAGTACATGGAGAAGCACACCGTCAGCCGGCTGATCGGCGCCCCGCCGGGGTACGTCGGCTACGACGAGGGCGGCACGCTGACCAACGCCATCGCGCGGCGGCCCTACGCGGTGATCCTGTTCGACGAGATCGAGAAGGCCCACGCCGACGTGTTCAACGTGCTGCTGCAGCTGCTGGACGACGGGCGGCTGACCGACAGCCACGGCAAGACCGTCGACTTCACCAACACCGTGGTGATCATGACCAGCAACCTGGGCAGCCAGGGCATCTCGCAGCACGCCGAGGACTACGACGCGATGGTCCTCGAGGCCACCTCGGCGCTGCGCCAGCACTTCCGCCCCGAGTTCCTCAACCGCGTCGACGACGTGGTGATCTTCCGGCCGCTGGGCCGCGAGCAGATCCGCGCCATCGTCGACATCCAGCTGCGCTACCTCGACACGCTGCTGGAGCAGCGGCGGATGACGCTGGAGCTGACCGACGCGGCCAAGGACTTCCTGGCCCAGGTGGGGTGGGACCCGGCCTTCGGGGCGCGGCCGCTCAAGCGCGCGATCCTGCGGCACCTCAAGGACCCGCTGAGCATGGAGCTGCTGGCGGGGACGTTCGGCGACGGCGACCACGTGGTGGCCGACACGGGCGACGGGCGGCTGGTGTTCACGCGGGGGTAGCCGAGCTCTCTGGACCCTCCGGCCGCCAGGGGGAGCGCCCCCGGTTGGGTGCTACACTGCAGCAGCATGAGGCTCCCCATCACGATCGCGCTGACCTTGCTGCTCCTCGGCTGCCCGGCGCGACGCGACGGCGGGCCGCATCCGACGCACGAGATCCCCCCGGAGCCCGAGTCCATGCGCACTGACGAGGACGACGCCGGCGGCCTGCCGGCCCAGGTCGGCGCCTGGCGCCTCGACGGCGAGGCCCGGATGATCACCGACGCCCAGGGCCTGTTCGAAACCATGAACGGCGCCGGCGAGCTGTACCTCGCCTACCGCTTCACGAGCCTGCAGGTGCGGCGCTACACCGCCCCCGACGCGCCCGAGATCGTGGTCGAGATCTACGAGCTGGAGACGGCCGACGACGCCTTCGGGCTGCTGTCGTGGGACTGGAGCGGCGAGCCGTGGGGGCTGGGGCGGCTGCGCGCGGAGAGCCGCCGGGCGCTGTACGAGGGCGGGCTGCTGCGGCTGGCGGTGGGGACCCGCTTCGCGCGGGTGCTGATCGCCGAGGACAGCGAGGCCGGGCGCGCGGCGCTGCGGGAGATCGGGACGGCGCTGGTGTCGGACGCAGGGCCTCCCACGACACCGCGGCTGGTCCAGGGGCTCCCCGAGGTGATCGGCGAGGGACCGCGGCAGCTGTTCCTGCGGCCGGACCGCACGGTGTTCCTGCGCTCGCCGCTGGTGCTCAACGAGGCGTACTTCCTGGCGTGGGACGACGTGCTGCAGCTGGACCGCGACGTGGACGCCGTGCACGCCGTGTACCGTGCCGATCGCGCCGCCGAAGCCTACCAGGTGCACGCGCTGCTCCTGCGCTACCCGGACGGGGCCGCCGCAGAGGCCGGCCTGGCGAGCTTCCGCGCGGCCTACCTCGCCGGCAGCCTCGAGGTCCGCGAGGTGGAGGCCGGCGCGTGGGAGCTCCACCGCATCGAGGACGGCTGGTGTGGGCTGTTGCGCGACGGCCGCGACGTGTCGCTGGTGTTCGAGGCGCGGGACGCGGACGAAGCCCAGGCGGTGCTGACCGCGGTGGCGGGGACGAGCTGACGGGGAGGTCGGAGCGATGTCGAGACGAGGGATGACGCGGCGCGACGTGGTGCGCGGCACGGTGGGGGGGGCCCTGGTGGCCACGCTGCTGGGGCCGTCGGCGCTGCTGCACGCCCAGGAGCAGGCGAGCACCCGCAGCAAGGTGGTGATCAGCCGCGACCAGGCCGTCACCGACGACGCCCACGAGGTGGACGTGGCCGTGCTCGAGGCGATGCTGGGCGCCGGGCTGGTGGCGCTCACCGGCAAGCCCACCGCCGAGGAGGCGTGGGCCTCGCTGTTCCAGCCCGGCGACGTGGTCGGGCTGGTGGGCACCAACTGGATGAACCCGACCCACGGCGAGCTCGGCGAGGTCGTGGCCAAGGGCCTGGTCGGCGCCGGGGTCAAGGAGGTCGACATCCGCCCGGCCCAGGGCAGCCTGGACAAGGTCGAGCCGTGCACCGCGCTGATCTGCATGCCGGCGCTGAAGGCCCACTGGCTGACCGGGATCGGCACGGTGATCAAGAACTACATCCTGTTCTCGGGCAAGCCCTCGGCGTACCACAAGGAGGACAGCGCCAAGCTGGGCGAGATCTGGCAGCTCGATGGCGTGGCGGGCAAGACCCGGCTGTGCCTCGTGGACGCGCTGCGGCCGCTGTGCGGCAAGGGCCCGCAGGTGATGCCCAAGTACCTGTGGGACTACAAGGGCCTGCTGCTCAGCGCCGACCCGGTGGCGGCCGACGCGGTGGGGCTGCGGCTGATGGAGGCGCGGCGCGAGATCATCCGCGGCGAGCCGTGGCCGATCAGCCCGCCGGCGATCTGTATCGAGGCCGCCGAGACGGTCTACGGGCTGGGCGTCGGCGATCTGGCCCGGATCGACGTGGAGAAGATCGGCTGGCAGGACGAGGCGCTGATCTAGTCGATGTCCAGGGCGTGGGCGCTGACCCGCCCGTCCCCCCCGGAGAGCGTCCGCTTCAGGTTCTCGAGGTACTGCCCCATCAGCTTGGCGCTGATCTGGTCCACCACCGGGCGCGCGGCGCGGACCATCAGCCGCGGGATGTCCAGGTGCATCACCAGGTGGTTGTGCAGGTTCAGCCGCGTGCCGCCGCCCCGCTCCTCGAGCCGCCAGCTGCCGTGGACCGTGGAGTTGCCGGCGCCCTCGATCGCGTCCCAGCGCACGGTACGGGCGTCGTCGTCGCTGGAGTAGCGGCAGGCGTAGACCATCTGCGCCGAGAGCCTCCCGATCCCCGCCTTCTTGACGTACCAGAGGTATCCGCCGTCGTGGCGCACGACCCGCTCGAGGTCGGGGAAGTGGCGCGTCGAGTCGGGCACGTCGGCCAGCAGCGCGTAGACCTCGTCGATCGGGGCGGGCACGTCGACGTGACCGCGGAACTCGGAAGCAAGGTCGGCCATCGTGATGCTCCTGGGGCTCCTCCGGGGAGGCGGAGCATACCGCGAACCGGTCGCTAGCGCACGAGGATGCCCAGCGACAGCGACAGGGTGTGCAGCCAGTTGTCGGTGTAGCCGTCCGACCACGGCTGGCTGGGGGTCTCGTCGGTGCCGCGGGCGCCGCCGCCGAGGTAGCGCAGGTTGAGGTACAGCTCGCCCACCGGCCGCACCGGCAGCCCGGCGCGCACCGACGCGTCGATGATCAGCCCGTCGAAGTCGTTGCGGCTGGCGCTGACGTAGCGGCCCCAGGCGTAGAACCCGTCGATCTCGGTGCCCAGGAAGAAGCCGTTGTCGAAGGTGTACCGGCCCTCGACCTTGACGATCGGCACGAAGCCGATGTCGCGGGTGTCGCGCCGCAGCGATCCATCCACGGACGTGAAGCTGATCGTCGCGTTGCGGATCTGGGCCGAGAGCCCGATCGCCAGGTCCTGGTCCGGGGCGCGGAAGAAGTCGTACTGGAAGCTGAGCCGGTAGAACCCGAAGTTGTACGTCAGATCCGTGGGCGTGCCCGCGGGGAAGTCCAGGCCGTAGATCCGCTCGTCCTCGTCCCAGGCCACCTCCGACTCGAACAGCAGCGGCTGGTACAGGAACGAGATGTTGAGCCGCTTCCACAGCTCCAGCTCGGCCTGCAGCCGGGTGAACGGGAACAGCACGTCCTGCCCGCCCTCCTCGACGTAGTCGATCTCGGTGCCGTCCTCGCCGAACTGCAGCGTGTGCGACAGCACGCCGACGAAGCCGAGCTCGGCCTGACCACGGACCCGCCAGTTGCGGTCGGGGGGGTTGAGCAGCTTGTCGGGACCACCCGTGATCCCGCCGAGGTCCATCTGGCCGCGCTTGGTCAGGGCGGCCTCGTCCCGCTTGGCCTCTCGCTCCGCGCGCTTGGCCTCGCGCTCCTCCGGAGTCAGCTGCTCGACCGCGACGACCTCTTGCGAGAGGGCGGTGTACGGGATCGCGAAGCTCAGGATGGTCAGAACGACGGACAGGTACCGTGCCATGATGGTGTCCTCCTGGCCCTGTAAAATATGTCTATATTTTTTGTTGTCAATATTTAGACGGAAGAAATCACGGCGCGGTCGACGCGCGTCCCACCCGGGCCGCCGAGTCGTCGTCGCCGAACAGGTCCTCCCAGGTGACCTGCTCCGCGGAGTCGTCGTCCGCCGCCGGGGCGGCCGCGGGGTCGGGGACGCCCACCGCGACACACAGGTCGTCCCACAGCGCCTCGGACTTGGAGCGCTGGCTGGGGCTGAGGTGCCCCGCGTCGCCGCCCACCACGCGCCCCAGCCCGTGCTCCCAGTACGCCTCGCAGTCGCGCCGCTGGGCCGGCAGGGTCTGTTCGCACAGCGTGGTCAGCAGCGGCTGGACGTCGACGGTCCCGGGCTCGAGGTCGAGGGCCTTGCGATAGCGGCCGATGGCGGAGCCACGGCGGCCCTCGACCCAGTCGGCGCAGATCGGCGCGACGGTCCGGTAGTAGGCCACCGTCCCGCGGTCGAGCCCCAGCGTCGGGTCCCCCAGCGCCGGCGCGGCGAGGCTCTGCTCGATGCCGGCCTCGGGCTCGCTGCGGACCCACTGCCCGGCCCGCTTCGGCGGCACCATCACCAGCAGCAGGCCCAGCGCCGCCACCGCGATGCAGCCGAGCTCGAGCCCCATCGCCACCTGCTGGCCCACCGGGTCCTTGGGCCAGCCGGGCTTGACGAACCAGCCCAGCGCCCCCCCGGCGACGAAGCCGGCGATGTGGGCCGCGTTGTTCGCGCCGATGAAGAACCCGAAGATCACGGCGTAGGCGGCCCACTTGAGCATCCGGTTGCGCACCAGCCGCCCCTGGGTCGTGCCGTCGCGGTGGCCCCACGCCGCGGCGACGCCGATCAGCCCCAGCAGCGCCCCCGAGGCGCCGGCGCTGACCCCGCCGAAGACGAACGGCAAGCTCACCAGGTTGGCCACCAGCCCGGTGACGACGAACAGCAGCACGGTGCGGGTGCGCCCGTACAGCTCCTCGACGGACGGCCCGATCTGGGTCAGGGCGAACAGGTTGAAGCCCAGGTGGAAGATGCCGAAGTGCAGGAACACCGGTGTGATCAGCCGCCAGTACTCGCCGTCCACCACCGCCGGGGGATACAGCCCGCCGTGGCGCACGATCGTCGCGGTATCGATGCCGGCCAGCGCCCACAGCGAGAACCCGACGTCCTCGGCGGCCCCGGCCTGGGCGACGATGGTCCGCACGTAGGCCAGCAGGATGACCACCAGCAGCGCGGTGCTGACGGTCATCGAGCGCGGCATCACCAGCCCCAGGCGCTGGACCTTCTGCCAGCCGGCGCCGCCCAGCCGCGCGCCGCACCCGCTGCAGACCTTGTCCTGCTTGTCGTGGAGCCGGCCGCAGACGCCGCAGACCTTGTGCTCGTAGCGGATCTGCTCGACCCGCGCGCCGGCCCGGCCCCGGATCCCGAGCGCGTTGCGCCGCCACTGGTCGATCCGCCAGCGCACGCGGACGCGGTTCATCCCGAGCAGGGACGCCAGGCCGGCCAGCCAGTCGACCCAGTCGAAGCCATCATCGGGCCGCTTGGCAGCCATGCGAGCAACTGTGTAGCGATTTGTCGGTCCGCTGTCCAGGACCCGGGGGGGTGCGGGCTACTCCGTGCGGTCGGCGGTGGCCCGCGGCAGCGGATCGGGGCGGGCCGCGATGGTGGAGAGCACCTCGGCCGCGCCGGGGGCCAGGAAGTACTTGCCCACCCGCGTCAGCTGCACGCGGGCGGGATCGTGGGGGTGGGGAGCGGGCGGGCGCGGCGCGACCACGTCGTGGAACCGCTCCGCCAGCAGCGGGCCCTCGACCTGCCAGTCCAGATCATCGACCCCGCGGACCTCCTCGACCAACACCTCGAGCGCGGCGCGGGCCTCGGCCTCGGCCTCGGGGGTCAGCGGGCCGCGGTGGACGTCGATCTTCTCCAGCGCGCCGTCGACGACCCGCACCTTGCGCCGCGCGTAGGTGTTGTCCGGCACGGTGCGGAGCTCGTCGAGCATCTGCATCAGGTGGGTGGAGGCCCCGGACTGCCCGACCCGCAGCGGCGAGCCGAGGCTCTCCGGCGGGAACAGGCACGGCTCGAACTCCTCGGCGATCCGGACCTGCCCGTCGTCCAGCACGACGCGGACCTGGCCCTCGAGCCCGGCCAGCTCGCGCTGGAACTCGGCGCGCAGCTCGAGGAACGCATTCTCCGCCTGGCCCGCGGCGTGGCGCACCTCGGCGGTGGGCTCCCCCGTCTCGGTGACCTCGGCGCGCAGGGCGGCGAAGCTGCGGTCCATCTCGGCCAGCACCGGCACCGCCTCGTGCTGGTAGCGCCCGCGGACGCGGTCCGCCTCGGTGGCCAGCGCCGCCAGCGCGGCGAGCTGCTCCCCGGTCAGGCTGAGCCCGTTGATCAGGTTCGCCAGGGAGATGTCGTCGTGCAGGGCGCGAACCTCGTGATGGTGGGGATCGGCCGGGTCCAGCATCAGGCGCTCGGCGGCCGCCGGCGAGGCCAGCGCCAGCGCCGCGAGCGCTACCAGGACGAGACGGGGTGTGGTGGGTCGCATGCGTCCTCCCGCGGAACGTCTGGGGGGATGGACCCGCGCGGGGGGCCGGCGGTTAACGCATGCAATAGCCGGCCCGCTGGACCGTAGGGATCGACGTGGGGGAGGTCGGAGAGACGGCGATGACGGTCCACACCAACCAGCACCTCAAGATCGCGGGCTCGCTCACCACGGTGTTCGCCCTGCTGCACATCCTGCTGTTCGTCCTGATCGGCTCGGGGACGCTGCTGGGGTGCGGGATCTCGGTGGCCTCGACCGACGCCGACGGGGTGATCGGGGGCCTGATCACCAGCGGCGTGTTCGCGGTGATCGCGCTGGTCGGGATCGGGCTGTTCGGTCTGGTCGGGCTGGCCGGGATGGCGGCCGCCCAGGGGCGCACCTGGGGCAAGGTCGCGATCGTGATCTTCGCGCTGCTGATGATCACCGAGCTCCCGCTGGGCACGGCCTACGGGATCTACGCGCTGTGGGCGGTGTTCGGGGAGCACGAGGAGCAGGTCTACGCCACGACCTAGCGGGGGACGATGTCCGGCAGGTGGTAGTGGCGGTGCACGCGGGTCAGGTCGACCCCCTCGGACGCGACGATCTCCATCAGCTGCCGCGACAGCGCCTCCGGCTCCTGCGGGCGCCTCGCCCGGTCCCGCGCCAGCAACCCGTCGATCACCGCCACCAGCCCGTCGGGTAGCGACGAGCGATACCGGGCGATCGACGGCGGGTCCTCCCCCAGCTTGCGGTGCAGCAGCGCCATCGGGTCGTCGGCGTCCAGCGGCGGCAGGCCCGACAGCAGCTTGTAGAACGTGGCGCCCAGGGCGTACAGGTCGGCGCGCACGTCGAGATCGGGAGCGCCCTGGACCTGCTCCGGGGCCATGTAGTGCACCGACCCCATCGTCAGCCCCTCCCCGGTCAGACGGGCCACCTCGGGGTTGCGGCGCAGCGCGATCCCGAAGTCGGCGAGCTTGATCATCCCGTCGCCGTCGACCAGCAGGTTGTCGGGCTTGATGTCGCGGTGGATCAGCTGGTGCTCGCGCCAGGCATAGCCCAGGGCGTGGGCCATGGAGGTCATCCAGTACAGCGCCAGGTCCACGGGCAGCGGTCCCATCCGCTGCAGCCAGTCCGTGCCGCTCCCCTGTCCGCAGAACTCGGACAGCATGAACAGGTCGCCGGCCGCCGTACGGCCGACGGCGGCGGTGCGCACGATGTGGGGGTGCTCCAGCTTCATCGACAGCTCCGCCTCGCGCTCGAAGCGGGCCAGCACCTGGGGGTCCGTGGTGCGGTCGGCCCGGATCGTCTTGAGCGCGTACGGGACCCCGTCCTCGTCCTCCACCAGCCACACGCTGCCGACGCTGCCCTCGCCCAGCCGGCGGATCGGGACGTAGCGGGCCAGCTCGGTGGGCCAATCGGCGTCCACGCTGGTCGTCGCCGAGAGCATCAGGTCGAGGCTGCTGGTGGCGTCCCGAGGCTCCGGGGCCGACGGGGGTGCTCGTAGCAGGTGCACCAGCACCAGCTCGTGGTGGTCGACCTCGGCGAGGGAGGCACGCAGCCGGTAGCGGTGGGTCTCCACGTGGTGGCCCACCAGCCGGGGCAGGCGCCACTCCGACTCCACCGGACCGTCGGCGGCCCGGGCGGCGAGCACCGTCCCCAGCGCGCCGCAGAACCGACACGCGCGGCCGGTGCCGCAGCCCCCCGCGGCGCTGGCGGCGTTGGCGCACCCCAGCGCATCCCCGAGGCGCAACCCGAGCAGGCCGCGGCCGTCCTCGAAGCCGAGCTGCCTCGCGAGGTCGTCGCTGGCTCGCAGGATCCGGCGCTGTCCGTCCAGCACCAGCAGGTGGCCCTCGGACCAGTCCGCCAGGGCCTGGATCATCGGCTCGCGCGCGACGCGCTCGGTGAGCGCGGCGAGATCGGCGGGTCCGGGAGTGTTCTGGTCTCGTTCCATGGTCCAGCCTGCGACCACCCCTTGCCCACCACACATGGTCGAGACAAACCATAGGGACGAACCGAGGCCAGGCAAGCGCAGGAGGTCCGCGTCCGGGTCAGCGGCCGAGCAGCGCGGGCAGGTCGGCCAGCACCTCGTCGGGGTGCGTCAGGGCGTTGACCTGGTCGTAGCGTGCCAGCAGGCACCCCTCCGCGTCGAGCACGACGGTGATGCGGGCCGCCATCGCCTGCTCCTCGCTGGAGGCCGCCCCGTAGTACAGGCCCAGCTCGCGCTCCAGATCGGACCACAGGTCGTAGGGGAAGCCGTTGGCGGCGTGGAACGCCGCGTTGTCCTCGACGGAGTCGAACGAGACCCCGACGATCTCGACGCCGAGGGCCTGGAACTCGTCGTGCAGGTCGCGGAACCCGCAACCCTCGGTGGTTCACCCGCCGGTGCTGGCGGCCGGGTAGAACCACATCACGGTGGGGTGCCCGAGCAGCGCGTCGGGGGAGACCGCGGCGCCGGTGTGGTCGAGCACACCGCCGAAGGTCGGCGGCGGCACCTCGCAGGCCGCGTCGTCGTCCCCCGCGTCGTCGTCCCCCGCGTCGTCGTCCCCCGCGTCGTCGTCGCCCGCGTCGTCGTCCCCCGCGTCGTCGTCGACGGCGGGCTCGCACCCGACCCAGGGCGGGAGCGCCAGAGCGACGAACCCGATCCACAGCAGCGCTCGAGACAACATGACGCTCCCTCCTCAAGATCGGTACAGCACGGGCCAGACCACGGCGTCGAGCACCGCGGTCTGCCACGCGAACAGCAGGCTGCCCGCCACGGCCAGCGCGTGGGCCCAGCGGGGACCCCGCGGGCGCAGCGCGAGCAGGCTCGCGGTCAGCGCCACCGAACCCAGCGCGACCAGCGCCAGCACGCCGCGGATCGCCCACCACAGCGGCACCGACGGCAGCGCGGCGAAGCGCAGCGTCAGGGGCATCCACAGGGCGGACGGGATCAGGATCGCGAGGAACACGGCGTGGAACGCGCCGTAGCCGAGCTTCCCGCCCACGGAGGCCTCGCCGCGAACCCCGAACAGCAGGTACGGCAGGAACGCGAAGTACCCCAGCGCGGCGCCGAGCATGCTGGCCGTGTACAGCGGACGGACGGCGTCCGGGACCCCGCCCCACAGCGCCGCCTCCGGCTCGGCTGCACCGCCGAGGCCCAGCCCGTAGCTGGC
The DNA here is from genome assembly GCA_964584075.1 of uncultured Rickettsiales bacterium. GTDB lineage: Bacteria > Myxococcota_A > UBA796 > UBA9615 > CAYRNR01 > CAZOYV01. The sequence continues at coordinate 10,996 of CAZOYV010000075.1, forward strand.
CAGCACGGCGGCGCCGCCGACGACGTTGAGCGACAGCAGGATCAGCCGATCGCGGCGCACGATATCCTCCGTGGGGTGGGCATCGACTCCGGACGTGCATACGATAGTCACCCGACGGCCGCGCGGGAACCCTGCATGCCGTTCCCGCGGCGGTTCAGGGGGTGCATCGAGTCGTGCCGTCCTGGCTCCGACGCTGGTCGCGACGCAGCGTGATGGTCTCCGCGTGCACCATCGCCCTGGCGGTCCACGTCCTCGGGTTCCCGCTGTGGTTCCCCGTGGCGACGCTGATCGACCTGGTCTGGCGCAACCGCTTCAGCACGGTCCGGCTCGGCCTGTTCGTCACGCTGTACCTGGCGATGGAGCTGCTCGGCGTGGCGGCCGCCACCGTCCTGTGGATCGTCCACGGGGGCCCGCTGGGCTCCCGCGGTCGACGCTGGCACGATCGCCACGTCGCGCTCCAGCGCTGGTGGTCCGGCACCCTGTTCGCCGCTGCCCGGCGCCTGGTGAAGCTCCACCTGGAGGTGGAGGGCGAGTCCGAGAGCGATCTGGGGCGCGGCCCGCTGCTGGTGCTGATCCGCCACGCAGGGCTGGTGGACGTGCTGCTGCCCTCGCACCTGATCGCCAACCGCCACCGCCTGCACCTGCGGTTCGTGCTCGACGCGGAGCTGCTGTGGGACCCGTGCCTCGACATCGTCGGCCACCGGCTCGGGGACGTATTCGTGCGCCGCAGCTCGGGCTCCCCCGAGGCCCAGATCGCGCGCATCACCGGGATGCTCGACGACCTCGGCGAGGACGAGGACATCCTGCTGTTCCCGGAGGGGGCCCGCTACACCGCCCGGCGCCGCGAGCAGGTCCGCAGGCTGTTCGACGGCTCGGCGATCGGCACGGTGGTGCGGATCCGGGTGACCCGCGTCCCCCGCGCCGCGATCCCCGAGGGCGACGACGCGCGCACGGCGTGGCTGTTCGATCGCTGGCAGGAGATCGACGACTGGATCGACGCCCACCGCAGCGAAGCCTAGGCGCCGCGGCGGTGCCCGTGGCAGGATCGGCCCTCGGCCGCCGGAGGGACCCGCGATGCCCACGATGTCCGCCCACTTCCAGTCCCGGCAGCCGTCGGTGATCCGCGTCTCGCAGATCGAGTTCGCCAGGCGCACCGACGGGACCCGGGCGATCAACACCGCGATCGGCAACGTCTCGCTGCCGATGCACCCCGCGATGATCGCTCGGATGAAGGCCCTCGGCGGGCCGGACAGCCCGTTCCGCGACGGGGTCGTCGAGTACTCGGCGACGGTGGGGCTGGAGGAGACCCGCGAGGCGTTCCTGCACGTGATCGCGTCCAGCGGGTTCGACACCGCCGGGCTGCACGCCCAGATCACGGACGGCGGCAGCCAGGCGATGGAGCTCGTCGCGGTGGGGGTCTGCGGGCCCGCCGGCGCCGGCGAGCGGCCGCTGCTGCTGATCGATGCGGCCTACACGAACTACAAGTCGTTCACCGAGCGGCTGGGGCGGCCGACGGTCTCGATCTGCCGGACGCTGGGGGACGACGGGGCGTTCAGCCTGCCCCCGCTGGACGAGATCGAGGCGGTGATCCGCGAGCACCGCCCCGGCGGGCTGGTGGTGATCCCGTACGACAACCCCACCGGGCACTTCTACGACCGGGCCACGATGGTGGCGCTGGCGCGGCTGTGCGTCGAGCACGACCTGTGGCTGATCAGCGACGAGGCCTACCGCGAGCTGTTCTACACCGGCGAGCCGGTCTCGAGCGTGTGGAGCGTGACCGAGGAGGAGGTGCCCGGGATCACCGGCCGCCGGATCAGCATCGAGACCGCGTCCAAGGTGTGGAACGCCTGCGGGCTGCGCATCGGGGCGCTGGTCACCGACAGCGCGTCGTTCCACGACAAGGCGGTGGCCGAGAACACCGCCAGCCTGTGCCCCAACAGCATCGGGCAGTACGTGTTCGGCGCGCTGGCCCACGTCGGCCACGACGAGCTGTGGCGGTGGTACGGGCAGCTGCGCGAGTACTACCGCGGGATGATGGTGTCGTTCACCGCGGCGCTGCGGGAGCAGCTGCCGGGCGTGATCGTGTCCAGCCCGGACGCCTCGATCTACTCGGTGGTCGACGTGCGCGCGATCGCGCCGGACGACTTCGACGCGATGGACTTCGTGCACCACTGCGCGACCGAGGGCGCGGTGGAGCTCGACGGCCAGGCGTGGACGCTGCTGACCGCGCCGATGGCGGGGTTCTACAGCACGCCCCCCGGGCAGCCCAACCCGGGGCGGACCCAGATGCGGATCGCCTACGTCGTCCCGCCGGACGAGATGCAGGTCGTGCCGGCGCTGTTCGCCGCGCTGTTCCGGCAGTACCTCGAGGCCCGCTGACCAGCCCGGGGGAGGGGGGCGGTTGACCGGGACGAGCGAACCGCGCGGGCACCGCCCACCGCCCGCGCCCGGCGCCATCGGCCGCTGGCTGCTGCTGGCGGTCTCGACGGTGGTGCTGTACCTCGGCTTCCACCACAACGCCTGGCACGTCGCCCACCAGCCGTGGTTCGAGCGGCACGAGCAGGGCGCCGAGGGCAAGGTGGTGGGACGGATGGTCCGCTCGCGGGCGGAGGGCGTGCTGTCCGGGGGGGCGCAGCTGTGCCAGGTGTATCTCGACCGGCAGCGGACCGGGTACTCGGACGAGGGCACCTCGAACCAGTACCTGGCCTACCTCCACCAGCTCCCGTTCACCGGGACCGACGTGTACCGCTCCCAGAGCGGGGGCCAGGGGCTGCTGTTCTCGGTCCTCGACCGCCTGCTCCCGGGGTCGCCGCGCTTCCACCTGCGGCTGTTCCGCGCGCTGACGGCGCTGCTCACCGCGCTGGCGGTGGCGGCCCTGGTGGGGTGGTTCCACCGCGAGCTCGGGCCGTGGGTGGCGACGTCCGTGCTGGCCTCGGGCGTCCTGTCGCAGTGGCTGGCGGTCTACGGCCGCAACCTGTTCTGGTCGACCTGGGCGATGCTGGTGCCGATGCTCGCCGTGATCGCCGTGCTGCGCTGGCGCGGCAGCGGCCCGCGGCCGACGCTGTGGCTCGCCCTCGCCGCCGGCGCCGGCACCCTGCTCAAGTGCCTGATCAACGGCTTCGAGTACATCACGCCGGTGCTGGTCGCGCTGCTCGTGCCGGTGGCGTACCACGCCGTCGCGGAGCGGGCGCCCCCGGCCGCGACCCTGCGACGCGTGGCCGCGGTCGCGCTCGGCGCCACGGTGGCGGTCGGGCTGGCCCTGGGGCTGCTGTGTGTCCAGATCGGGGCGGTCGACGGCGACCTCCGCGACGGGACGGACCACATCACCACCGTGCTGTGCAAGCGCACCCACGCGGACCCCGCGACGCTGCCCGACGTGTACCGCGAGAGCCTCGAGGCCCCGCTCCCCGACGTGCTCCGGGTCTACCTGCTGGCGACGTACTACGACCTCGACCGCCTCCGCCTTCAGCCCCCGGCCGAGCCCGACCCGATCCGGATCCGCTACTCCCACCTGCTGGTCGCCTTCACGGCCCTGTCGCTGGCGCTGCTCGTCACGCGGCTGTGGATCGCCGACCCGCGCGCCCGGCGGCGACGCACCGCCCTGGCCGCGGCCACCACCGTGGCGCTGCTCGGCCCGGCCTCGTGGTTCCTGGTCTTCCAGGCCCACGCCGCCGCCCACGGGCACCTGGACAACCTGGTGTGGCACCTGCCCTACGTGTTCTTCGGCTTCGCCGCCGGGGCCCTGGTGCTCCGCGATCTCGCGGTGGGCGCGTGGCTGCTGGCGCGCCGGCTGGCGCGCCGTGGCTAGGGCCAGGGCTCCTCGTCGCGCAGCACCTCGCGGATCCGCTGGGACAGCGCCGCCACCGTGTACGGCTTCTGGATGAAGCCGCGGCAGCCCCGCGCGAGGATGTCCCGCGCCTCGCCGTCGAGGCTGTAGCCGCTGCACAGCAGCACCCGCAGCCCGGGGGCCACGGCCTGGATCGCGTCGAACGTCTCGCTCCCGGACAGGTCCGGCATGATCATGTCGAGGATCACCAGGTCGAGGCGGTCGCGGTAGCGCTGGACCAGCTCGATCGCCTCGTGCCCGGACCGCGCCGAGAGGGTCGCGTAGCCCAGCGAGCGCAGCATCTCGACCCCCAGGTCGAGGATCCCCTCCTCGTCGTCGACAAACAGGATCAGCCCCTCGCCGTGGACCAGCTGGTCGGGCTGCGGCGCGGCGGGCTCCTCCGCGACGACCGCGTCGGTGGCCGGCAGGTGCAGCTCGAAGACGCTCCCCTCCCCCGGCCGCGAGCGCACCGAGATCGACCCCCCGTGGCTGCGCACGATGCCGTACGCCGAGGCCAGGCCGAGGCCGCTGCCGTGGTGGGGCTCCTTGGTGGTGAAGAACGGTTCGAAGATCCGCTCCTGGGTCTCCTCGTCCATCCCGACCCCGGTGTCCTCGACCCGGATCCGGACGTACCGCCCCGGCGGCAGGGTGCGCGCCTCGGCGGCGGCCTCGTCGAGGGTCACGTTGGCCGTCGCGAGGCGCAGCTCGCCACCGCTGGGCATCGCCTGCCAGGCGTTGACGTACAGGTTCAGCAGCACCTGGTCGATCTGGCCGAGGTCCGCCTCGATGGCCCACACGTCGGGGTCCAGCGAGCGCCGGATGCGGACGTCCTTGCGGGTCTCGCCGAACAGCGCCGAGGTACGCTCGATCAGCGCGTTGGGGTCCAGCGCGCGGATCTCGTAGCGCCCCCCGCGGGCGAAGCCGAGCAGCTGCCGGGTGAGCGACACGCCGTCGGTCACGAACCGCTCGACGTACCCCAGCCGGCGGCGCGCCTCGGGGTGGCCGGCGAGCTGCCCGACCAGCAGCGAGACGTTGCCCCGGATCCCCATCAGCAGGTTGTTGAAGTCGTGGGCGATCCCCCCGGCGAGGGTCCCGATCGCCTCCAGCTTCTGGGCCTGCTGCAGCTCGCGCTCCAGCAGCTCGCGCTCCTCGATCTCGCGGTGCAGCGCCTCGTTGGAGCGGGCCAGCGCCAGCCCCTGGGCCTCGATCGTGTCATAGGCCTTGCGGTGCCGCACCGACAGCAGGAACGCCTGGGAGAACACGAACAGGATCAGCCCCACGCCGATGTACTGCCCGGTGTGCACGACGGCGTGGTCGTAGAGGATGTCGTTGACCACCGCGGCGGCCAGCAGCGCGAAGCCGACGGCGAACACCACGGCGCCCTCGCGGCGCGCCGCGAGCGCCCGTCCGACGATTACCACCATGAACACCAGCGAGGCCAGCGTGACGCGGTGGTACCAGGGGATCGCGTAGCTGTAGATCCACGACGGGGTGACCAGCACCACCGCCGCGAGCGCCACCAACAGCCCCTGCAGCGGGCGCTGCACCCAGCGCGGCGACTCGGCGCGGAACAGCAGCCCGACGAACTCGAGGAACACCGGCACCGCGAGGAACGACGTCAGGTTGGTCAGCCGCACGCGCAGCGCCCAGCTGCTCCACGGCGCGACGTGGGCGAAGAACCGCTCGCCGGCCAGCGCGGTGTACAGCGCCAGCAGCAGGCAGAACAGGCCGAACGACAGCAGCGCGCGGTCGTCACGGCGCAGGGCGAACAGCGCCAGGTGGTACAGGCCGAACACGGCGAAGCAGCCGACGAGGAACAGCTGCCACGCGATCCGGCGCTCGCGGACGAGCCGCAGGTCGTCCTCGGGGCCGAGCTGGATCGCCTCGGTCAGTCCACCCTTGCGGTGGTGGTAGTTGGAGACGCGGATCTCGAGCTCGAGCGCCTCGCCCCCGGCCGGCCCCAGCCCGACCACCTGGGGCAGCCACTCGGGGTCCGACGTCGCCCGCGACGTGCCGACCGTCCCGGCGGTGGCCACCGGGCGGCCGTCGACGCGGGCGGTGTAGGCCGTGCCGACGGAGAGGCACTTCAGCGCCAGCGGCTCTCCCGAACCGGGCGGCAGGTGCACCCGCAGGCGGTAGGTGCCGTGGCCGAAGCTGCCCACGGGGACGCCGTCGACCTCCACCCCGTTCCAGGTGTCGGGCACGGGGGCCATCGCGCTCGGCGGTCCCTGTGCGGAGCCTTCGTCCAGCCAGTACAGCGCCCACTCGCCGTGGAGCGGGACCGGCCCGTCGCGCTGCCAGTCCCACGCCGTCAGGTCGAGCTCGCCCTGCTCGGCCTGCGGCGGGTGCGGGTCGTCGACCGCCCCGCAGCCGGCGCCGCCGAGCCCCAGCGCCAGCAGGCCCGCGCCCAACCGCGGGAGGCCCCGCCGCCGGGCCCTCCGCGACCAGGCCACCAGCGCCAGCCCCAGCCAGCAGGCCAGCGACAGGACCACGCCGAGGTGCTTGGCCGGGGTGTTCCAGGTGAAGCGGAACTCGACCCGCCGGCTGCCCTCGCCGACCTCCAGCGCCAGCAGGCCCTTGTGGTCGAGCGCCGGTTGCCAGGCGCCGCCGTCGACCCGGCCCTGCCAGCCGGGGAAGTACTGCGACAGGACCCGCACCCGTCCGGCGGGTGACCCCGCGGGCAGCGGCACCGCGACCCGCCCGGCGCGGATCTCGACCCCCTCCAGATCGCGGAACCGGTCCCCACCGCGCGGTCGCAGCTGGCCCAGCGAGCGGGCCGGCAGCCGCCGCGGCTCCAGGTCACCGCTGCGGTAGCGATGCCGGACCCCGTGGTCGGCGCTGGTCCGGCCATCGTGGACGCGCGCCCCCTCCTCGACGTAGCGCTCGAACACCGCCGGGCTCATGTACTCCAGGTGCGCCCGGTAGGCCCGCGCGACGCGGTACCGGGGGTCGGCCGGCGGGAACCGCAGGTCCTCGACGCGCACGAACTCGCCGCGGGGCAGCTGCGCGTCGAACGGCTCGTGGAGATCGGCGTAGGTCCACCCGTCGCCGCCGACCCACGCCTGGTGGGTCGCCCCGCGGTACGGCTCGTGCCAGTCCACCGCGCCGAGGTAGGGGAACGCGTCCAGCGCCAGCAGGGCGAGCACCGCGCCGGCCAGGCCGGCCCGCCACCAGCCGGCCGGGGCCGCGGCCCGCACCGCCACCGCGGCCCCCAGCGCGGCGAGCACCGCCGCGGGCCCGAGGAACCGCCACGGGAACTGCAGCGAACGCAGCGGCGCGAGGCCGTCCAGCAGCGGCGCCGGGATCCCCGCGGCGAACAGCAGGCACAGCCCCAGCGCCACGACCAGCCCGCCCACCGCCGCCGCGGACGCTCCCGGCGGCAGCCTCCTCCGCCCCGCGGTGAGCGCCACCGCGGCGGCCGCCAGCGCCAGCAGCCCAAGCCCGAAGTAGAACGGGATCGCGTGGTTCGGATCGACGTCGGCGGGCAGCCGGACGCGGGTGTGGGCGTACTCGACCCAGCCGTAGCGCTCGATCAGGTCGGGCAGCGCGATCCCGTTGCCGCTGAGGGGGTGCGCGCTGCCCGGGACGAATTTCGTGATACAGGTCCACGGCAGCTCGGCCAGCGCCGGGACGACGAACCACGCCACCAGCCCGGCCGAGGCCAGGCACAGCCCCCCGAGGCGCAGCAGCCCCAGCGCCGCCGGGCGCGTGCCGCGCGCCCCGCTCAGCGCCCACTCGGCCGCGACCCACGCGCCGATCACGATCCCGCCCATCAGCGCGCTGAGCAGGTGGGTCAGCAGCAGCGCCGCGGCCACGGCGAGGAACGCCCAGCGCGCGCGGGCACCCCCGATGCCGCGCACCACCTCGCGCCCCAGCACGAGGAACGGCGGCAGCAGGGCGAACGCCGCCACCTCGGCCAGCGCGAAGCGGTAGTTGGCGTCGTGCAGCCGGTACGGCGCCAGCATCAGCGCCCCGGCCGCCACCACCCGGGCCGCCGGCGACGCCCCCAGCCGTCCCGCCGCCCACGCCGCCCCGAGCCCGGCGCCGGCAGCGCCGAGCACCATCAGCGCCCCGCCGGCCTGGACGGGGGTCGCGCCCAGCCACATCAGCGGCTGCCCGGCGAGGTAGGTCAGCGGCGGGTAGAACTGCAGCAGCGGGTACCCCAGCCCGAGGTAGGGGATCCAGCCGGGCAGCAGGTCTCCGTCCAGCGCGCAGCGGTGGATCGCGTACAGCGACCACAGGTGCAGCCGCGCGTCGTGGGTCCGCGGGAAGCCCGACCGCAGGTGGATCTGGGCGGCGACCAGCGCCAGCAGCGCCACCGCGAGCGGGACCAGCCAGCGGGCGTGCCGCCGCCCACGCCGCCCCTCGGCCGCTGCGACCAGCAGCGCGGCCAGCGCCACCCCCCCCGCCGTGATCCACGGCGCCGCCGGGACCGCGGTCGGGCCGCCGGTCGTGCCCACCGCGACGACCCCCGCGGCGAGGGCGATCAGGCCGGCCGTGGTACGCCGGGCGAGCACGCGACGGGACCCCCGAGTTCTCCGCCCGCAGCGCGGACGGACGTCCGTTTGATCGGGCCCAGGGGGGCGGGTATCATCCGCCCCCACACCAATGGAAACCATTGGTGCGCGCGGGGGGGCCGGTCCCCGCGCGTAGTCCGATTCTGGGCGGGCGACCCCCGCCTGGCAAGCCACGAGGAGATCCCATGAGCAAGTACGGTCCCCCCATCGACCGCGAGCGCCTCGCGGCGTCGCACGAGGTGCTCGCCGAGTACGCCTACGAGCCGGTCGAGATCCAGCGGGGCTATGCCAACCGGAGCCTGCAGATCGACCTCTCGACGCGGGAGATCACCGAGCTGCCGGTGGACGAAGAGCTGAAGCGCATCTTCGTCGGCGGCCGCGGCTTCGGCCTGTACTACCTGTGGCACTCGGTGCAGCCCGACACGAAGTGGGACGACCCGGACAACGCGATCGTGATCTCGTCCGGGCCGCTGGGGGGCAACACCTCGTTCTCCGGCTCGGGCAAGTCGCTGGTGGTGTCGCTCTCGCCGGCCACCGGGATCCCGATCGACTCCAACGTCGGCGGGCACTTCGGCCCGCTGCTGAAGTTCTCGGGCTGGGACGCGCTGGTACTGCGCGGCAAGGCCGAGCAGGACGTGATCGTCTACATCGACGGCAACCGCCGCGTGGTGCAGGTGCTGGCCGCCCCGATGGAGGAGATCGACGCCCACCGGGTCAGCGAGCAGCTCACCGAGTTCTTCGCCGCCAGCGACAAGGAGATGCGCGAGATATCGGTGGTCTCGGCGGGGCGCGGGGCGCAGCACAGCCTGATGGGCTGCCTCAACTTCTCCTGGTACGACTGGCGGCGTGGCGCGGCGCGGATCAAGCAGGCCGGACGCGGCGGCATCGGCAGCGTGTTCCGCGACAAGAAGCTCAAGGCGCTGGTGGTCAAGCGCTCGGACTACGTCCCGCGCTGGCAGATCCACAAGCCCCACGACGCGCAGCTGGGAGGTGCCTCGTGATCGACACCGCCAAGGTCGACGCCATCGTCGCCAAGTGGGATCGCGATCCCCACTACGTGATCGAGATGCTGCAGGACGTGCAGGACGAGTTCCGCCACCTGCCCGAGGACGCGCTGCGCCACCTCTCCGACAGCGTCGAGGTGCCGCTGCGGCAGATCTACCACCTGGCGACGTTCTTCAAGGCCTTCAGCCTCGAGCCCAAGGGCGAGCACGTCGTGCAGGTCTGCATGGGCACCGCCTGCCACGTGCGTGGCGGGGAGCGGGTCCTCGAGGCCTTCGAGCGGGAGCTGGGCGTGGCGCGCGGCAAGACCACCGCCGACCAGCAGTACACCGTCGAGGACGTACGCTGCGTGGGCTGCTGCTCGCTGGCCCCGGTGGTCCAGATCGACGACCAGATCCACGGCGACGTCAACGCCGGCGACGTGCCGCGGCTGCTGGAGAAGATCGGCGAGGCCCCCGGGGCCGACGCCGAGGAGGAGAGCTCCAGCTACGAGACGGCCCAGACCGAGATGTACCGCACCCGGATCGAGCCCGGCACGCTGGACGAGGTGGCCGCCGAGGAGCGGGAGCGGCTCGCCGGCTACAAGGGGATGCTGATGGTCTGCGCCGGCACCGGCTGCGTCGCGGCCAAGGCGTTCGACATCGAGGAGGAGCTGGAGAAGGAGCTGCGCGAGCAGGGGCTCGACGGCCAGTACCTGGTGGTCCCCACCGGCTGCAACGGGTTCTGCGCGATGGGGCCGATCGTGGTGCTGCAGCCCGAGGGCGTCTTCTACCAGAAGCTGAACAAGGTCGCGGTCAAGAGGATCGTCGAGCAGCACCTGATCGGCGGCGAGCCGGTGGCGCGCTACCTGCACAAGGTCCCCGGCAGCAAGACCCCGATCCCGCTGCAGCGGGACATCCCGTTCTTCGCCAAGCAGGAGCTGATCGCGCTGCGCAACAAGGGCCTGATCGACCCCGAGAACATCGACTCCTACATCGCCCGCGGCGGCTACGGCGCGCTGCGCAAGGCGGTCACCACGATGACCCCCGAGGAGGTCCACGACGAGGTCCGGCGCGCCGCGCTGCGCGGCCGCGGCGGGGGCGGGTTCCCCACCGCGGTCAAGTGGGACTCGGCCAAGAAGGCGTGCACCGACGGCCAGGGGCCCTACGTCGTGTGCAACGCCGACGAGGGCGACCCCGGGGCGTTCATGGACCGCTCGATCATCGAGACCGACCCCCACGCGGTGATCGAGGGCATGCTGCTCGGCGCCTACGCCCTCGGCGCCAGCGAGGGGCTGATCTACATCCGCAAGGAGTACCCGCTGGCGCTGCAGCGGCTGCGCCGCGCGCTGGACCAGGCCCGCGAGTACGGCCTGCTCGGCGACCGGATCATGGACAGCGCGCTGCGCTTCGAGATCCAGATCCACCAGGGCGCCGGCGCCTTCGTGTGCGGCGAGTCCAGCGCGCTGATGCAGTCGATGCAGGGCAAGCCCGGCGAGCCACGCGCCAAGTACGTGCACAGCACCGAGCGCGGCTACCTGGACCAGCCGACGGTGCTGAACAACGTCGAGACCTGGGCCAACGTGCCGCCGATCGTCGACAAGGGCGGCGCGTGGTTCGCCTCGATCGGCACCGGAGGCAACCTGGCGGAGGACCCGTGGTCCGGCTCCAGCGGGACCAAGGTGTTCTCGCTCGTCGGGGACATCAACAACACCGGCCTCGTCGAGGTCCCGATGGGCATCACGCTGCGCGAGATCATCGAGGACGTCGGTGGCGGGATCCCCAGGGGGCGTGCGTTCAAGGCGGTGCAGACCGGCGGCCCCTCGGGCGGCTGCCTGCCGGCCTCGATGCTGGACCAGCCGGTGGACTTCGACACGCTCACCGCGGCCGGCTCGATGATGGGCAGCGGCGGCATGATCGTGATGGACGAGCACACCTGCATGGTGGACGTCGCCCGCTACTTCATCGACTTCCTCAAGGACGAGTCGTGCGGCAAGTGCACGCCGTGCCGCGAGGGGCTGACGGTGATGTCCGAGATCCTCCACCGGATCTGCCGCGGCGAGGGCCGGCAGAGCGATCTCGACGTGCTCGAGGACATCTGCACGGCGCAGGAGGACGGCTGCCTGTGCCAGCTCGGCGCCACCGCCCCCAACCCGGTGCGCAGCACGCTGCGGTTCTTCCGCGACGAGTACGAGGCGCACATCCGCGACGGGCGCTGCCCCGGTGGGGTCTGCAAGGACCTGATCACCTTCACGATCAACGACGACTGCACCGGCTGCGTGCTGTGCGCCAAGCGCTGCCCCACCGAGTGCATCAGCGGCGTCAAGAAGCAGCTGCACGTGATCGACCAGGAGGGCTGCATCCAGTGCGGCACCTGCTACGACGTGTGCCGCTTCGACGCGATCACCATCGAGTAGGAGGGAGACGCCATGATCCAGGTCACGATCGACGGCGAGCGGATCGAGGTCGAGCCCGACACGATGGTGCTCGACGCCGCCAAGCAAGCGGGGATCTTCATCCCCACGATGTGCAGCCACCCGATGGTCGAGCCCTACGGCGCGTGCCGGATGTGCACCGTCGAGGTGACCCAGAACGGGCGGACCAGGATGGTGACGTCGTGCAACTACCCGATCCGCGGGGAGATGCAGGTCGAGACCCGGTCGGAGAGGGTCGTGGCGCTGCGCACCCGGCTGCTCGAGATGATGCTCGCGCGCTGGCCCAACGTGCCCCAGATCAAGGGGTTGGCCCAGCGCCACGGCATCGAGCAGCCCCGCTTCGAGCACCCCCAGCGGGACGAGGACCCCAAGGCCTGCATCCTGTGCGGGCTGTGCGTGCGGGCCTGCAGCGAGGCGGTCTGGGAGGACATCATCGGCTTCGCCGGCCGCGGCGCGCGGCGCTCGGTGGGGATGCCGTTCGACGCCCACTACGACCGCTGCGTCGGCTGCGGCACCTGCGCCTACGTCTGCCCCACCGGGGCGATCGAGATGCAGGAGGACCCCAACCACCCGGCGGACCCGCTGCGGATCCGCAAGTGGGGGGCCAAGATCACCCAGGAGATGGCGCTGCTCGACGACAGCCAGTGCCAGATGCGGCGGGTCGGCACCGCCCACCTCGTGGAGATCATGGACGCCTACGACCTCCTGCCGACCCACAACTACAAGTACGGCAAGCACGAGGAGTCCCCGAAGATCTCGTCCGACGTCTGGCGGCGGTACGTGCGCCAGGGGGTCCCCGACGGCTGCTGGCTGGGCTGCACGATGGCCTGCGCCAAGGGTGTCGACGACTTCGTCCCGCGCACCGGGCCGTACGCCGGGCAGAAGGTGTTCGTCGACGGCCCCGAGTACGAGACCGCGGCCGGCTGCGGCGCCAACATCGGGGTCTTCGATCCCGACGACGTCCTGGAGATCAACTTCTACTGCGACACCTACGGGCTGGACACGATCTCGTACGGCACGGCGATGGCGTTCGTCATGGAGTGCTACGAGAACGGGCTGATCACGGCGGAGCACACCGGCGGCCTCGAGCTGCCGTTCGGCGCCGCCGACGCCGCGCTCGAGGTGCTGCACCAGGTGGCCCGCGGCGAGGGCTTCGGCCTGATCTTCGGCGGCGGGATCCGCCGGATGAAGGACCACTTCGAGCGCGAGTTCGGCGCCGACCGGGCGTTCATGGACGACATCGGGATGGAGGCCAAGGGGCTGGAGTACTCCGAGTACGTGACCAAGGAGTCGCTGGCGATGCAGGGCGGCTACGGGCTGACCAACAAGGGCCCGCAGCACGACGAGGCGTGGCTGATCTTCATGGACATGGTCAACAACCAGATCCCGACCTTCGAGGACAAGGCCGAGGCGCTGCACTACTTCCCCATGTTCCGCACCTGGTTCGGGCTGCTGGGGCTGTGCAAGCTGCCGTGGAACGACGTGGAGCCCGAGGACAACGCCGAGACCGACGAGCCGGCCAAGGTGCCGGGCCACGTCCGGGGCTACTGGGAGTACTTCGCCGGCATGACCGGCATCGAGCTCGACGAGGCCAAGATGGTCGAGATGAGCGAGCGGGTCTACAACTTCCAGCGGGTGTTCAACATCCGGATGGGCAAGGGCGTGCGGGAGTACGACGACATCCCGTACCGCTCGATGGGCCCGGTGACGGTCGAGGAGTACGAGTCGCGGGCGGAGCGCTACGACAAGCAGCTGCAGGAGAAGGTCGGGATCGACCCGACCGGGCTGTCGTCGGAGGACAAGGTCGCCGAGCTGCGGGCGTTCCGCGAGGGCGAGTACGAGAAGCTGCGCGACGCGGTCTACCGGCGCCGCGGGTGGACCAACGACGCGGTGCCCAGGCTCGAGACGCTGCGGCGGCTGGAGATCGACTTCGACTACGTCGTCGACGTGGTCGCGGATCACCCCGACGTGGGCGAGTGATCCGGGCTACAATGCGGCGACGATGACCGGGACCGTCACCGTCAACGACGAGGAGGTGGCCTGGCACGAGGGGATGACCGTCTCCGACGTGCTCCAGGCCCGCCAGTACGTGTTCCCGCTCCTCGTCGTCCACGTGGACGGGCGGCTGATCAAGCGAAACCGCTACGGCGAGACCGAGGTCCCCGAGGGGGCCACGGTCACGGTCGTGCACCTGATGAGCGGGGGCTGAGCACCCGCGGGGAGTCGGAGAGGCGATGGACGCACCACAGCCCTACAAGAACGCCGGGATCTTCATGCTCGTCTCGGGGATCCTGACGTGCCTGCTCTCGCTCGTGTTCATCCTCTCGTGGATCCTGTCGCTGGTGCTGTTCTTCCTGGCCTGCTTCTGGGTGCTGACGCTGGTCGTCGGCGTCTTCGAGATCATCATGGGCGCGGCGCTCATGCAGGGGAAGTACAAGCCCAATGCCAAGACGGTCATGATCCTGGGGATCGTCGCGTCGTTCCTCAGCGCGGACATGATCGGGGTCGTGATGGAGATCCTGGCGCTGCTGCAGCTGAACCAGCCCGAGGTCCAGGAGTGGATGTCGCTCCAGGACGTCTAGGGGGCGCCTGCCGGGCACCGGCCCGGCGGGTGACACGCTAGCCGAAGACCTGCGCCTCCCAGCGCAGGATCGCCTCGATGTCGGGGCCGGTGCCGGGCTGCCCCGGGACATCGCAGTCCCAGAACCCGAACGTCCCCCCACGCCGCATCGGCAGCTGGCTGGCGTACTTCTGGGCCTCGAGGCGCACGACCTTCTCCACCTGCTCCCGCGTCACCACGCCCGCCTCGAGCAAGATCGTCCCCAGGTGCTCCCCGCTGCGCTCCTGCCGCGCGACCGCCCGCTCGAGGGCGTCCGCGTCGACCTGGGGCAGCGCGGCGAGGGCCTCGCCGGCGCCCTTGCCGTCCTCCGGGGGCGAGGCGATGAAGTGGACCGGCCGGCCCTCGAACCAGATGCCGACCAGCAGGCGGTTGAGCAGCTTCAGCCGCAGCACGCCGCTGCGCCGCTCGTGCGACAGGGTGCGCACGACGTCGTTGATCACCTTGCCCTCGACCTTGCCCTGCAGGTCCGACGGGGCGCCCGCCACCGGCTGGGCCCAGCCCAGGTCGGCGGTCGGCGCCACGGTGGCGTAGATCGGGTCCTCGAGCGCTCCGGACGACGCCTCGTCCGCGCTGCGGCGCTCGCCGTCGAGGCTGTACCGCTCGCCGTCGGTGCTCAGCTGCTCGCCGTCGAACTCGAACTCCTCGTCCTCGTCGTCATCGACCTCGATCTCGAAGCTGTCCGAGGCGTTCAGCGCCTCCTCCAGCGCGGCCGCCAGCTTCCGGTCGTCCAGCTCGGGGTCCTCGGTCAGCTCGTCGAGGCTGTCGAAGATCGCCGACGCGGCGACGCCGGAGCCGATCGTGATGTTCTCCCCGCGGACGTCGGCGCGGGCCTCGTCCTCGCTCGGCTCCTCGCCGGTGGCGCCCTCCGAGGGCTCCCCGTCTGGCTCGAGCGAGAAGCCGAAGGCCTCCTGCATGTCGCCCAGCTGCCGCTCGAACTCCCCCTCGGAGAGGGACGACTCCGACCCCTCGTCGGGCGGGCTCGACGGCTCGTCGGGTGGGCTCGACGGCTCGTCGGGTGGGGCCGGCGGCGTCCCGGCCGGCGGCGGCTCGTCCAGCTCCTCCTCGGCCGCTCCCGAGAACCCCTCCCCCTCCGCGGCCGCGGCGTCCCGCTCCCAGGGCGGGACCCAGTCGCCGTCCTCCTCGTCGCCCAGCGACCCGCCGCCGACCAGGCCCGCGGCCTCCTCCAGCGCCGCCTCGAAGTCGGCGCCGAAGCCGGAGATCGACCCCTCGTCCAGCTCCATCGAGTCGCGGAACCGCTCGCGCTCGGGCCGCTCGCCGCGCTGCAGCTTCTCGACGAACTCGCGGTACTCCCCGGACAGCTCGGGGACCTGCAGGGCGGTGCCGTGGGGGGTCGCCGAGACCACGCTGCCCTCGATGATCAGCGTCTTGCCGCAGAAGTCGAGGTCGAGGTGGACCTGCACCGTCTGGCCGAACTGCGCGCTCATCGCCTCGATCACCACTCCCCCGTGGGCCAGGTGCTGCTGGTGGTACTCGAGCAGGTCCTCGGCAGAGGTGAGCACGACGGTGACGACCTTCGGCGCTGCAGCCATCGACTCCCACCACTCGCGTCGGCCCGCATCCCGCGGCGCGACTCGAGTAGTCTGGCCCAGCATCCCCCGGGGTTCAAGCTCCGCGCCTGCGCGTGCTGGTAGACTGGCGGCTCGCAAACGGAGAACACCCGATGAGCCGGATCCGTTGTCTGCTGATGCTGTGGTCGCTGACGCTCCCCGCCGGGGTCGCCCTCGCCGAGGCGGCCGGGGAGGAACCCGAGCCCGGGGACCCCTACCTGGCGCTGGAGTCGTTCAGCGACGTGATCTTCTTCATCCAGCAGAACTACGTGGACGAGGTCGCCGCCGAGGCGCTGATCCACGACGCGATCCGGGGCATGACCGACGGCCTCGACATGGGCACCGCGTACCTCAGCCCCGACGAGTACCGCCGGTTCCGCGACGACACCATCGGGCGCTACTTCGGGATCGGGATCATCACCCACGCCGAGGCCGACGCGGTGATCGTCGACAAGGTGTTCGACGAGTCCCCCGCCGAGCGCGCCGGGCTGCTCGCCGGCGACCGCATCACGACCGTCGACGGCGTGCGCATCCGCGAGCAGAACGTCGACGAGGTGATGGGCGGGATCAAGGGCCCGCGCGGCACCTTCGTGCGGCTCGTGGTCCACCGCGAGGGCGAGGACGACACGCTCCACTTCGAGGTCCCCCGCGACCGGATCCGGACCCCCTCGGTGGAGTCGGAGCGGCTGCCCGAGGACCTCGGCTGGATCCGCATCTTCCAGTTCCAGGAGAACACCGGCCGCGAGCTGCGCCGCGCCCTCGCCGCGCTGGAGCGCGAGGGGGAGCCGCTGCGCGGGCTGGTGCTGGACCTGCGGCTCAACCCCGGCGGGTTCCTCGACGAGGCGGTCGAGGTCGCCGACGTGTTCCTCGCCGACGGCGTGATCGTCAGCACCCGCGGCCGCGCGGTGCAGGACGCGGTCGAGACCGCCCACGCCCCCGGCAGCCGGATCGACCTGCCGCTGGTGGTGCTGCAGAACCACGGCTCGGCCAGCGCCGCCGAGATCGTCGCCGGGGCGCTGCAGGACCAGGGCCGCGCCACGATCGTCGGCACCACCAGCTTCGGCAAGGGCTCGGTGCAGACGACCTACGAGTTCAGCGACGGCTCGGCGCTGAAGCTGACCATCGCGCGCTACTACACCCCCAGCGGGCGCTCGATCCACGGAACCGGGATCGCCCCCGACATCCGCGTGCGCCCCGACGGCGAAGTCGAGATCGGCGACGAGCCGCCGAGCTCCGATCCGTTCGGGGTCGACCTGAGCGGGATGCCCGAGTGGGTCCTCGAGGACGCCACGATGGCCACCGCGGTGCGGGTCCTGCTCGACGACGGGGAAGCGCCGGCCCCGTGAGCACCCGCCAGCTCCTGCGCCTCGGCCTGATCACCGCCGCGCTCGCCGGGCTGGGCGTGGTCGCGATCCCGTGGGCCTGGGAGCGGGTCTTCCCGGCCCCGGCGGACGAGGGCGCCGGGCTGGGCCCGGTGGACGACCTGGACCGCACGATCGACGCGGTCCAGGAGCAGATCGCGCTGGACCTGCGGGCCGTCGGCGTCGGGCCCGGCGACATCGCCCTGACCCACAGCGAGGAGCGCCGGCGCGGCGACCGGGCGTGGACCTTCACGCGCACCACGGTCGACCTCGCCGACGAGCCCCCCGAGGCCGAGCTGCGCGCCGCGTTCGCCGCCTGGCCCGAGGGGGTCGAGGCGTTCGTCACGCGCCCCGACGAGCTGACCTGGTCGGTGCGGGTCTACGCCGGGACCCACGCCGTGCACCAGGTGCTGCTGCGGCTCCCGCTGGACCCCGCGCCGGCGGTCGACCCCGCGGCGCCCCCGCGCCTGGCGGTGGTCTTGACCGGCCTCGGCGAGCGGTCCGAGGACGCCGAGCGCTGGATCGCCTCGCCCCACCCGCTGACGCTGGCGCTGCAGCCCTACGTCAGCCACACGATGCGCTACGCCACCGATGCGGCGCGCTCCGCCAAGGAGGTGGCGGTGCAGCTGCGCTTCGCCGACGGCGAGGGCCCGGACGCGCCGGCGCCCGACGATCCGCTGGGGATGGCGCTGCCGCCTGCGCTGGGCCTGGCGATGGAGCCCGACGCGCTGCGCGCCCGGCTGGACGAGGACCTCGGGGCGGTGCCCTACGCCTCGGGGGCGGTCCTGCGCCAGGGACCGCCGGCGACCCGCGACGCCGCGGCGATGGAGCAGCTCGCCGGGGCGCTGGGGGCGCGGGACGGCTACCTGCTCGACGAGGGCGGCGGCGGGGACGGGGTCGCCCTCGAGATGGCCCTGCGGCAGGGGATCCCCGCGGGCGCCGCGGCGGTCCGGCTGCGCCCCGACGCCGACGCCGAGGAGGCCGCGCGCGACCTGCTGCGGGCGCAGAACCTGGCGGCGCTGCGGGGCCACGCGCTGGTGTGCGTGCCCCTCGCCGCGGCCGGTCCCGCCGACCTCGCCGCCTACCTCGAGGCGCGGGCCGCGGAGGGCTACCGGCTGGTCTTCGCCTCGGAGCTGATCGAGGATGGGGACACGGCGCCGCGGAAGTGAGGTGAACGGATGGCGGGCGAGGACTACTGCAGCGGCTGCGCGCGGGCGTTCCCGGCGGACGAGCTGACCGAGCGCGGCTCCGAGCTGCTGTGCGCCGAGTGCGCCGCCGGCGAGGCGGTCGAGGACCCCGAGCTGGCCCGGATGCGCCAGCGGCTGGGCAAGTCGATGCGGCTCCCCGGCGTCCTCGACCTGGTGGTCACGGCGGGGATGGCGGTGCTGCTCGCGGTGGGCTGGGCCGTGGCGCTGGCCCCGACCTCGTTCTGGTGGGCGCTGTTCCTCGCCGTCGCCCCCGGCTCGATCGGCGTGTACCTCAAGCTCCGCGCCGACACCGACAACCGCGGCACGCTGGTGTGGGCGCTGGCCCTCGGCGGGCTGACGCCGATCCTCGGGTTCGCCGCGCACCTGGCGCTGCACGGCGAGGCGATGTGGATCGCGCTGTTCCTGATCCCGTTCGGGGCCGCGATCGCGCTGATGGGCGCGGTGCGCCGCTAGCGGCGGGTCAGCGGCGCCGGCGGAGCACCAGCGCCAGCAGCGGGACGACCAGCGCCGCCAGCGGCCCGGCCGCGGCGGTGAGCCCCTGGTTGGACTGGCAGTCGCAGCCCGTGGCGCCCTCGTCGTCGTCGATCGGGTCCCCGCCGCACTCCTCGTCGGCCTCCCCGTCGCAGTCGTTGTCGATCGCGTCGCCGCACAGCTCGTCCTGGTCGGGGTTGACCCACGGCGCCCCGTCGTCGCAGTCGCCGTCGTCCTCGGTCCACCCGTCGCCGTCGTCGTCGTAGCAGTCGGTCCCCTCGTCGACGTAGCCGTCGCAGTCCTGGTCGACGCCGTCGCACTCCTCGTCGGCGCCGGGGTGGATCTCGCCGTTCCAGTCGTCGCAGTCGCCCTCGTCCTCGGCGTAGCCGTCCCCGTCGTCGTCGGAGCTCTCGAGCCCCTGGTCGACCTGGCCGTCGCAGTCGTTGTCCACCCCGTCCTGGGTCTCGGGGGCGTTGGGGTAGATCGAGTCGTCGGAGTCGTTGCAGTCGCCGTCGTCCTCGGTGTAGCCGTCGCCGTCGTCGTCGTAGCAGTCGGTGCCCTCGTCCACCTCGGTGGCGGGGTCGCAGTCGTTGTCCTGGTTGTCGCAGATCTCCTCGGCGCCGGGGTAGACGGTGTCGTCCTCGTCGTCGCAGTCGCCGCCCTCCACCGAGTAGCCGTCACCGTCGGCGTCGTCGTCGCCGGTGTTGCCGTCGACGATCCCGTCGCAGTCGTTGTCGATCCCGTCCTCGAGCTCCGTCGCGCCGGGGTAGACCGCGTCGTCGCTGTCGTTGCAGTCGCCGTCGAGCTCGGTGTAGCCGTCCCCGTCGTCGTCGTAGCACTCGGTCCCCTCGTCGCTGACGCCGTCGCAGTCGTTGTCCTCGCCGTCGCAGACCTCGACCCCGCCGGGGTACACCTGGTCGTTGCCGTCGTCGCAGTCGCCGCCGAGCTCGGTGTAGCCGTCCCCGTCGTCGTCGGCGCACTCGGTGCCCTCGTCGACGACCCCGTCGCAGTCGTTGTCCCACCCGTCGCAGGCTTTTAATGAGACGGCGTACACCG
>CAZOYV010000076.1:0-10433 GCA_964584075.1 uncultured Rickettsiales bacterium
CGGCGGGGGCTGGCCCGGGACGCGCTCGAAGATCGGGATGTCGTCGCCCGGGAGCCGCTCCATCTTCTCGGTGCGGGGCGGGCGCTCGGGCATCCCGTCGTCGTCGTCGCCCATCCGGGGGCGCTCGACCTGGTCGGTCTTCCTGTAGGAGTTGGGGTCGAGGTAGGCGGCCCAGGCGTTCGCTGGCTCGTCGGGCTCGGACTCGACCTCGGACTCAAGGCCACCACCCTCAGCCTGATCCTGGCTCGCACCAGGCGCCCGATCCGCCTCCGAAGCTCCAGCAGGCACGGGCTGAGCCGCCCGATCCGCCGGTGTGCCGGACCACCCCGTCGTCTCGGATCTCGGCCGATCTCCCTGATCGCCCTCGTCGCCATGATCCGCCGAATCGCTGCTTTGAAACCCCGAACCAGAGGTCTCGACCTCGCGCTTGCTCTCGTTCTCGTTCTCGATCTCGTTCTCGATCTCGATCTCGTTCTCGTTCTCGTCTTCGGGGCTCTCGCCCTGCTGCTCCCTCTTCTCGATCTCGAACGGGTCCTCGACCTTCTCGAGGTCGTCGGTGAGCTTGCCCGGCTCGTCCTCGGCGGGCGGGTCGGGCGCTCGGTCGGAGGTCACGGCTGGAGACCTGCCCAGGTCTCGTACTCGGTCCGCAGCTCCTGCAGGTCCGGATCGTTGGGGTGGGTTTCGAGGGCGGCGTCGATGGCGTACAGCGCCTCGGTGACCATGCCCGCCTGGAGGTAGACCGAGGCGGGCAGGGCGACCAGCTCGGCGGGGGTCGCGCCGTCGATGCTCCCGCCGGCCTCCTCGACCACGGAGATCGCCAGGTCGACCTCGGCGCGCTCCTCCATCGGCGGCACGGTCACCAGGTGGTCGCGGCCGGCGACCGTCAGGTAGTACGCGCCGGGGTGCAGCGCCGGGCCGTCGTAGGCCGCCTCGCCCTTGCCCTTGCCGGTCCACACCACCTCGTCGGCCTGGAAGTCGTACAGCGACAGCTCGATCTCCTCGCAGTCGGTGCACGACCACCGGATCGCGCGGGGCGAGAACAGCTTGCTGCCCGCCACCGGGCGCACCAGCTGGATGTCGCCGGCGGCGCGGCTGGCCCCTGCGCGCTTCATCGAGATCTGGCGCGTGAACAGGTTGTTCAGCGCGCCGACGCCCTCGCCGCCGGCCTCGGCGTCGCCGCCGAGCTGGGACAGGTCCACCGACTCGGGGCCGATGATCTTCTTGGCGCTGCCCTGGTACAGGATCACGACCATCGCGCCGTCGGCGACCTGCAGGGACTGGCCGGCCTCGAGCACGAACGGGGTCGAGGGCAGCTCGGTGGGCTGACCACCGGCGACGAGCTTGACCGAGCCGCGGGCGGTGGTGATCACCGCCGGGGCGGCCGCGTGGGCCAGCGCCGGCGCCAGCACCAGGGCCGTCAGCACGATCCATCGAGCGTAGCGGGGGAGGTCCATTCCATCCACCCTTCCCGGGGCGCACGCCCCGTGGAGATTACCATTCTTCCTCGACACAGCGGTTGTACACCAGGTTCCCGTAATAGGTCAGGAGCGCCGCCCAGGCGAGTGTCTTGGCGTGCTCGGGGTACTGGCGGACCATGTCGAGCTGGTCGTCGCGGACCACGCTCTCGACCGTGCGGAACGCGCTCTCGCAGCGGTCGCTCTCGGCGGCGTCGAGCTGGGCGCGCTCTCGCCCCGCGCGGACGAAGGCGTGGATCTGGTCGTAGCTCTCGAAGCGCGCCTCGGCGCCCTCCATGCACCCCAGGTCGCGCAGCGGACCGTAGTACTGCCCGGCGCTCTCGAGGTGCCGCGCCGGGTCGTTCCCGCTCCCGATCAGCTCCTCGTAGTGCGAGACCCAGTTGACCGCGTAGTTCGAGCCGGACTCGACGAAGTGGGCGCAGTAGGGGTCCTGCAGATCGAAGTACGCCCCGTCCTGGTCGCGCAGCGCCTGCATGAACGCCACCAGCTCCGCCTCGGAGCGGCCCAGCGTGCGGAACCGGTGGGCCTCCCAGTTGTCGGCGATGCGGATGATGTCCTCGACCTTGCGCAGCAGCGCCTCGCGCGGGCCGTCGTCCTCGGGGTGGGCGTCGAGCAGCGCCTGGATCCGGCGCTCCAGCTCCGGGCTGGCGCCGAAGTTGCTGGCCTGGGTGCGGCACCACTGCAACTGCAGCGCCTCGCCCAGCGTCAGCCCCGACTTGGGGCTGGCGTCGCGTACCTGGTCCGCCGTGCCGGTCTGCGTGGCCCGCGCCATCAGCTCGTCGAGCTCGGCGAGCTGCTCGGCGGGGGTGAAGCACTCGCGCAGCGACGTGACCAGCCCGCTTCCCGGGTCGCGCCACAGGTGCTCCTCGGTGTCCATCACGAAGTTGGCGGTCCCGCGCCACAGCTGCACGCGGCCGCCCGGGTGGTCGTGGGCCGCCTCGGGGGCGTCGATCGTGTGGGGCAGCCGGTCGAACCCCAGCTCCTTGGCCTCCTGGCTCACCTCGTAGGACAGCACCCCCTCGTCGTCGCCCCGCGGGGGCTCGGCGACGATCCAGCCGTGGCGGTCCAGGTAGTGGCGCATCTCGTCGTAGCGCTGGCAGTGCAGCTCCTCGTTCTGGAGCACCATCAGGCGCAGCGCGAAGCCCACCGTGCTGGCCATGTCGTCCTCGAAGTCGTCGGGCCGCTCGCGCTCGTCGGGGAAGGTGTCGAGCACCTTCTGGTGCGCGGCGTCCTTCCACTCCTGGTCCTGGCGCCGCTGGTCGGCGCGGACGCCCTCGACCAGCGAGCGCAGCCCGCGCAGCGCCTCGCGGGCCTCGGCGAACCCGGGGTCGACCTCGATGGCGCGCTCGAACGCGACCTGCGCCTGCTCCAGATCGCCGTCGTCGCGGGCGGCGAGCCCCTCGCCGTAGAACTTGAGGGCCTCGAACTGCTCGGTCGGGGCCTCCATGTACAGCTGGCGGCGCGCCGCGGTGGAGAGCTTGACCTCCAGGCCGTCGAGCATCCCCTCGACCAGCTCCTTCTCCACCGCCACGAAGTCGGCCACCGTGCCGGTGGCGCTGGCGGCCTGCAGGATCTCCCCGCTCTCGACCCCGACGATCCGCGCGTCGAGCACGAACGTCTCGGCCACCACGCTGTAGCTGCCCAGCAGCACCAGCTGGGCGCCGAGCCCGTGGCCCAGCTGCTGGGCCGTGCCCTCGTCGAGGAAGCCGGTCTCGGCCAGCTCCATCTCGGCCATCAGGTCGCGCAGCCGGTCGCGCTCGACCAGGGCCAGCGCGTCGACCTTGGACAGGTCGCTGACCAGCATCCCGGACAGCGCCTTGCCCAGCCCGCGGTACGCCTCGCTGCCGGCCCCCTGGGCCATCGGCAGCACCGCCATCGTGCGCGGCGCGAACGCGGCCTCGTCGTCCTGGGCCGCCGCGGGGCGCGGGGCGCACAGTACCGCCAGCAGCATCGCCGCCGCCGCCGCCGTCGCCGTCGCCCGCCGGGGGCCGTGTCGTTCCCGGTTCCGCATCGAACCTCCGCTCCTCGCTCCGTCCCTCGCCGCGTGGGCGCGTCAGCGTGTGAATGGTAACGCGCGCGGCCCGCGAGAGGGACACCCCCCACGGACGGCGCATTCCCCCCGGATCGTCACCTTGTTGCAATGCAACATCTTTCTGGTTGACGGATTGTGCGATCGCACATAGAGTGGGTCGGCGATGGCGGGGCGCGCCCCCGCCCCCCGGGAGGACGCGGCGATGATCCACGGAAACTGGCTGCAGCGATGGGCCCTCTACTCGCCCGAGAAGACCGCCATCATCGAGCTGGAGAGCGGGCGAACGGTGACCTACGCGGCGCTGGCCGAGCGGGCCGACCGGGCCGCCCACCTGCTGCGCCAGCGGTACGGCGTCGGCGCCGGCGACCGGGTGGCCGTGATCGGGGCCAACCGCCTGGCCCAGGTGGACCTCTACTTCGCAGTCGCAAAACTCGGCGCGATCCTGGTCCCGATCAACTGGCGGCTGACCCCCGACGAGGTGGCCTACGTGCTCGGCAACGCCAAGCCGGTGGTGCTGGCGTGGGGCGCCGACGTGGCCGAGACGGTCGCCGCCCTGCGCGACGGCCGCTGGGGCGGCGCCACGCTGGCGCTGGACGGCGAGGGCGACGCGCCCGACTTCGAGGCACTGCTGGCCGCCGCCGCCGCCGACCCGGTCGCCACCGAGGGCGTCGGCGCCGACACCCCGGTGATGCTGCTGTACACCAGCGGGACCACCGGCCGCCCCAAGGGCGCGATCCTGACCCACGGTACGATCACGTGGAACGCGATCAACACCTGCGCGGGCTGGAACGTGGGCCACGACGACGTGACGATCACCCACACGCCGTTCTTCCACACCGGCGGCTGGAACGTGCTGACCCTGCCGCTGCTGCACCACGGCGGGACGGTGGTGCTGGCCGAGAGGTTCGACCCCGCCGCCACGCTGGACGCGGTGGCGCGCCACGGGGTCACGGTGCTGTTCGCGGTGCCGACGATGTTCCAGATGATGCTCGACGAGCCGGGCTTCGCCAGCGCGGATCTGGGTTCCCTGCGGTTCTTGATCAGCGGCGGGGCGGCCTGCCCGGTGCCGCTGATCGAGGCCTACCAGGCCCGCGGCGTGGTGTTCAAGCAGGGCTACGGGCTCACCGAGGTAGGGCCCAACTGCTTCGTGCTGCACGAGCGCGACGCGGTGCGCAAGGCCGGCTCGGTGGGGTTCCCGACGCTGCACCTCGACACCCGGCTGGTCGACGGCGAGGGCCGCGAGGTGGGCCCCGGCGAGGTGGGCGAGCTGCAGCTGCGCGGTCCCACGGTGTGCGCCGGTTACTGGCGCAACGACGAGGCCACCGCCGCGGCGATCGCGGCCGACGGCTGGTTCGCCACCGGCGATCTGCTGCGCCGCGACGACGACGGCTACCACTATGTGGTGGGCCGGCTCAAGGAGATGTTCATCAGCGGCGGCGAGAACGTCTACCCCGCCGAGGTCGAGCGGGTGCTGTACGAGATCCCGGCGGTGGTCGAGGCCGCCGTGGTGCCGGTGGCGGACGCCCGCTGGGGCGAGGTCGGGCACGCGTTCGTGGCGCTGGGGCCGACCAACGGGAGCGGCGCGCCGGGCCCCGACGAGATGCTGGGGTTCTGCCGCGACCGCCTGGCGCGCTACAAGGTGCCCAAGGGGCTGACCGTGCTGCCCGCCCTGCCCAAGGGTTCTTCGGGCAAGATCCAGAAGCGCGATCTGGAGCAGCTCGCGCAGGAGGGGAACCAGCGATGACCGTCTCCGACGACCAGGGCGATCCGAGCCAGAAGCTGATCAGCCTGTGGACCGAGGCCGCCCGCGGCTACACCGACGCGATGCAGTCGTTCTGGGAGCAGGCCAGCAAGGCCCAGCAGCAGCAGGCGGAGCAGGCGGCGGCCGATCCCGAGGAGACCGCCCGCCAGCTGAGCGAGCAGTGGCAGGCCGGCCTGGCCCAGCTGTCGTCGATGCAGGCCGGGTTCGTCGAGGCGATACTGACCAACCTGCCCGCCGCCGCCGCCGAGCGGGTCGACGCCCAGACGTTCTCGCAGCTGCGGCGCCTGGCCGAGACCCGCTGGGAGGAGGAGCTGCGGCGGCTGTCCGAGGTCTCGGCGACCTCGGCCCGCGGCGCCCAGCAGGCCGACCCGGCCCATCTGGCGCGGCTGTGGGAGGAGATGTGCGCCGAGTACCTGCGCGACCTCGAGGCGATGCCCGACGACGTGTTCGTCGTGGACCTGCAGCCGCTGGCCGAGGCGTGGGGCAAGGTGCTCACCGGCCAGGACGACGCCGACGCCAGGAAGGTCGTCGACCGGTTCCTCGACTCGATGGTGGTCAAGGCCCAGCGCGGCGGCGAGTACTACGCCGACCCCGAGGCCACCGCGGTGGGCCAGACCCCGCGGGAGCTGGTCCACGAGGACGGCCGCTTCCAGCTGTTCCGCTACGCGCTGCCCGAGGGGGCCGAGGTGACGAATCCGGCGCCGGAGGGCACGCCCCCGGTGCTGATCGTCTACTCGGTGATCAACAAGCCGTACATCCTCGACCTGGTGCCGGGCTACTCGTTCGTCGAGCACCTGCTGCAGCAGGGCCACGACGTGTACCTCGTGGAGTGGGGCGAGGCGGTCCCCGGCGACCGCGAGACCACGCTGGACCGGTACATCGACCCCGGGATCAAGGGCTGCGTCGAGGCGATCCGCGAGCGCACGGGTGCCGAACAGGTCTCGCTGTTCGGCCACTGCATCGGCGGCAACCTGGCGCTGCTGTACGCCGCGCGGTACCCGGACGACGTGGCGCGGGTGATCACGCTGACCACGCCGATGACCTCGGCCGCGGGCGGCGTGGTGGCGCTGTGGACCGACGAGGCGCTGTTCCCCGTCGACGCGGTGGTGGACGCCTACGGGCTGATGCCGGCCAAGCTGATCCGCTACACCTTCATGGCGATCAAGCCGTACTACGAGGTGATGAAGTGGAAGATGTTCCTCGAGAACCTGGGCAATGATCAGGTGATGGCGCTGTTCTACCCCGTGGACCGCTGGGCCAACGAGAACGTCGACATCCCCGGGGAGTTCTTCCGCAAGTTCGTCCGCGAGGTGTTCCACGACGACCGCTTCCGCAAGGGCGAGACGCGGATCCACGGGGAGATCGCCGACCCGCAGAACATCACCTGCCCGGTGATGAACCTGACCGCCGAGCGCGACTGGATCGTGCCGTCGCCGTCCGGCGACATCCCCGACGGGATGCTGGGCTCCGGCGACGTGCGCCACGAGGTGATCGCCGGCGCCCACGTGGGGATCATGGTCGACCCCCGCACGCGCCCGGTGTGGACCACGATGAGCGACTTCCTGGCCGAGGGCGCGGGCGAGTGACCCCCCGCCGCCCCCTCGCCGGCCTCGCCGCCGCCCTGATCGGCGGCGTGCTGGCGTGGTGCGGCGGTTGCGACGCCAACTTCTTCGAGGACCCCGATCCCGACGACCGCACCGAGTGGGGCACCCACGACCTGGACGAGGCGTGGTGCGTGGGCAACGGCGACGGCGAGATCACCTTCGACGAGGTGGTGGCCGCCCCGGAGCTCGGGATCGCCTCGTTCTTCACGGTCAACGTCGGCGGCAGCACCGCGGTGTGGGACGAGCCGTCGGGGTTCGAGGGCAACGACGGGGTCTGGACCTGGGATCTGTCGGCCACCGATCCCGCGGCGGACGAGCTGCTGTCGGTCGGGCCGCAGGCGTTGAGCGGGCTGTGGTACGAGTCGTACTACCCGGCCGACGCGTTCACCGCGCTGCTGGACGGCCCCTCGCGGATGTGGGGCGTGTACCGCCTCGACCCCGACGTGCAGGCGCTGATGCTGCTCGGCGTCGCGGCCGAGGACCCCGGGGACGTCCTGGTCTACGACCCGCCGGTGCCGTCGCTGCGCTTCCCGCTGGCCGACGGCGACGCGTGGAGCGCCGAGGACGCCGAGGCCGTCGGCGTGGTGGACGGCGAGGCCTACCCCCAGGACCTGGGCCCCGAGGGGATCGTCACGCTGATCCACACCTACGACCACGAGGTCGTCGGCGCCGGGCGCGTGATGCTGCCGATCGGCGATCTCGACGTGGTGCGGCTGCAGGTGATCCACCGCCAGGAGGCCTACAACTCCATCGCCGGGCTGTTCGCCGCCGACAGCTTCCGCGCCACGCTGTTCGTCTCCGAATGCCTCGGGGTGGTGGCGCGGGTGCGCAGCACGACGGACGAGGTCGATCCGGAGTTCCAGGACGCCACCGAGCTGCTGCGGCTGGGCTTCGAGCCGGAGCTGCTGTGAGCGCCCGGCTGCCGGTCCTGCTGGCCCTGCTCGCCGCCGCGGCGCTGCTACCGGGCTGTGCGCTGCGCTACCAGGGCGCGCCCACCGACTACAGCCGCGAGGAGTTCCCGGTGGTGTCGCTGCGCGGCGCCGACATCCGCTACGACGTGCAGGGGCCCGAGGACGGCCCGGCGGTGGTGCTGGTCCACGGCTACGGCTCGACGCTGCACGCCTGGGACCTGCTGGTCCCGGCGCTGACCGACCGCTACCGGGTGATCCGGCTCGATCTCAAGGGCTTCGGCCGCAGCTCCAAGTACGCCGGCGACTACGCCACCACCGAGCACGCCGAGGTGGTGCTGGCGCTGCTGGACCACCTCGGCGTCGAGCGCGCCCACGTCGTGGCCCACTCGATGGGCAGCGCGGTGGCGCTGGCGATGGCGCTGCAGGCCCCCGACCGCGTCGACTCGATGGTGCTGGCCGGGCCGTGGGTCTACGAGGAGCAGGTGCCGTGGGGGCTGCACTCGGCGCGCACCGCGGGGATGGGGGAGCTGATCTTCGGGCTGTGGTACGCCGAGAACCTCCAGTGGCGGTTCTCGATGAGCTTCCACGAGCCCGAGCGGTGGGTCAGCGAGGAGGTCATGGAGCGCGCCCAGGACGAGCTGCGGCTGCCCGGCGCCAAGGCCACCGCGCTGGCCACGATCCGCGATCTGGAGCTCGCCGAGCTGCAGGGCCGCTACGGCGAGGTCGACGCCCCGGTGCTGATCGTGCAGGGCCGCGAGGACCAGGTGGCGCGGCAGGGGTACGGCGAGTGCCTGGCGGCCCAGCTGCCGCGCGCCGAGCTGGAGCTGGTGCCCCACTGCGGCCACTTCCCGATGCTCGAGGTGGCGGCCTCGTTCGACGAGTGGGTCCGCACCTGGCTCGACGAGGGCTGGGGGGTGGGGCGATGAGCGGCCCGGCGCTCCGGTCGTTGCCGGCCCTGCTGCTGTCCCTGGCGCTGGCGGCCCCGGCGCTGGCGGCGCCCGTCCCGAAGCCGCCCGCGCCGCCGAAGAAGCCCGGCGATCCCGCCGCCGTCCCCACCTGGGAGTGGGTCCAGCTGGACGGCTACCTGCGCGGCCGCGGCTCGCTGTACGTCAACCACGACCTGGACCGCGGCAGCACGCCGACCACCGGCGAGCCGCTGTTCCCGATCCCGCCGTCGGGGGGCCAGGTGGTGGGATCCATGGACGCCCGCTTCCGCCTCGATCTGGGGATCCACATCGGCGACGTGGTCCAGATCCACGCCCGGGTCGACGCGCTGGACAACCTGGTGCTGGGGTCGACGCCGCAGGGCTTCCCGCGCACCCGCTGGGCCCCGATGGTGTGGGCCTCGGTGCGCCAGGAGCCGCCGGCGGCGGGGATCAACGCGTTCACCGACAGCATCCGCGTCAAGCGCGCCTACGGCCAGGTGCTGACCCCCATCGGGCTGCTGATGGTCGGGCGGATGGGGATGCCGCAGTGGGGCCTCGGGATCGTCGCCGCGGGCAGCGACGGCCTCGACGACGACGTGGACGACGAGGTCGACCGCGTCGGGTTCGTCACCACCTTCCGCGAGCACTTCGTCGGGGTGGCGTTCGACCTCAACGCCACGGGGCCCACGACGATGACCACGATGGGCACCCGCAACGCCGGCCGCGCCGTCGATCTCGAGCTGCGCGACAACGTCTACACCGTCAGCCTCGTGCTCGGCCGCGACACCCCCGACTTCGGGATCCAGCGGCGGCTGCGGGCCGGCAAGCCGACCTTCGACTACGGCACCTACGTGACCTACCGCTGGCAGCGGGCCGAGTTCCCGGCGTACTACCTGCTCGGGCTGCCGGGCGAGGACGAGGACTGGACCACCGACGACGCCCTGCGCCGCGATCTGCGGGCCCTGATGATCGACCTGTGGCTGCGGCTGCACGTCGGCCGCGTCCGCGTCGAGCTCGAGGGCGCGTTCCTGCGCAGCCGGATCGGCAACGCCTCGATGGACGCCGGCGTCGAAGTCCCGCCGATCGACTCGACCCAGGCCGGCGGCGCGCTGCAGGTCGAGGTCGAGGCGGTCCGCGAGCGGCTGTGGTTCCAGCTCGAGGCCGGCGTGGCCTCCGGCGACAAGGCCCCGGGCCTGGGCGTCGCCCCGCCGCTGGATCAGGTCACCAGCCAGCCCGGCGACTTCGACGGGCCCCAGTTCCACTTCGACGACGACCTGCAGATCAACAACTTCCGGTTCCACCCCAACCACCACGTCGACGTGGTGTTCTGGCGCCAGATCGCCGGCACCGTCACCGACGCCGCCTACGGCCGGGTGCAGATGCGCGTGAACGCCAGCCGTTCGATGGAGATCACGCTGGCCGGGATACCGTCGTTCGCGGTGCGCTCCAAGTCGACCCCGACCGGCCACCCGTTCTACGGCGGCGAGGTCGACCTCGCGGCCCGCTGGCGGCCGGTGGCGGGCTTCGAGCTGTGGGGCGACCTCGGCGTGTTCTTCCCGGGCCGCGGCCTGGACAACCCCTCGGCGGGGCACGGCGCCAAGCCGGCCCTGGGCGCCCACCTGATGGCGGCATTCGTCTACTAGGAGGTCACGGTGCGAAGCGGGCGGATGGCGATGGCGACGGGGACGGCGGCGGCGGTGCGAGGTGGGCCGCTGGCGATGGC
>CAZOYV010000076.1:10533-31017 GCA_964584075.1 uncultured Rickettsiales bacterium
TGGCGATGGCGACGGGGACGGCGGCGGCGGTGCGAGGTGGGCCGCTGGCGATGGCAGCGGTGCTGGCGGCAGCGCTCACCGGGGTGGGGGTCACCCTGGCCGGCTGCGACCCGGTCCCCGCCGACGGCGACGGCAGCGCCCCGATCCCCGAGTGCGTCGCCACGCTGGACGGCCGGCTGACCGCCGAGGAGCTGCCGCTGGCTCCCGGGATCGCCGTGCGCTACGCCCGCAACGAGCCCGGCGAGGCCCAGACCTTCGACGTCGACGGCGCCGACCAGGGCGACGGCACCGCCCACTGGGACTTCACCACCGGCCCCCGCGACGTGGGCGCCACGCTGGCGCTGATCGACCCGGCCGAGGCCGGCCTGCTCGACGCGTTCCCCACCGCCTCGTACGCCGTGCCGCTGCTGGTCGAGACCCCCGATCTGCTCGGCGTGTTCGAGCGCCACGATGCCGGCGACGGCAGCGGCGAGCTGGCGATGCTCGGCCTGATCACGGTCGACGGCGTCGCCCCCGGCGCCCGCACCGAGGTCCACTACGACGAGCCCCTGGTGCTGTACCGCTTCCCGATGGAGCCCGGCGACACCTGGGAGCAGACCGTGACCTACCGCGACGCCGTGGCCTACGGGATCCCCAACCAGGGCGTCGAGACCTACCGCGTGTCCGTCGACGCCCGCGGCTCCGCGTCGCTCCCCGGCTCCGTCGAGATCGACGACGTGCTGCGCGTCCACGTCGAGGTCGAGCAGACCCTGGCGATCGCCCAGGGCGACCCGACCCGCACCGTGCACCAGCTGATGTGGGTCCGCCCCTGCTTCGGCGAGGTCGCCAGAGTCGTCTCGGCCGATCCCGCGTTCGGCGAACTCGACGAGCTGCGGCGCTACGATCCCTGAGCGAGCTCGGCAGGCGGCGAGCCGGATCGGTCGCGAGGACCACGCCCCTGGAGCGCGCTGCCGGATCGAGGGGCCCCATCCGGGGGGTATCCACTCGGCTCCACCGATCCGCAGCTGCCGACGTGAATACCGAGGGACCCCGCCCGGAGCCAGACCGAGTTCCAGATTCTGGCTCAAATCGCGCCAAATTCTCGAAGTCGGGTGTCCGAGTTCCAGATTTTGGCTCACATCGCGCCAAGAAATCGAACTCGGGTGAGTCACCGGCCGGGAGGAGTGCGCCGGGAGGAAGTTCGGCTCGAGTTGGACCGCCCGAGTAGGCCAGTACTTCCGAATTCCGGAGGTTCATCCGCAGTCGGCCTGACCGGGTCGTCTCCGACTTCCGGATTCCGGAAGTTCAACAGGACTCGGCCGGCCCGACCACTGCCGAGCTTCCGCATGGGTCCTCGAGGGATCCGAGCAGAGAACGCGACGCGTCGAAGCGGCGACTCGGTCCTCGCGCGGACCGAACTCCTGAGATGCGCTTCAAGTCGGCCGTTCGGTCCTGATATGGGACTGAATTCCGGAGATGACCCGTCAAGTCGGGCGTTTGGTCCTGATATGGGACCGAACACGAGAGATGACGCTCATGTCGCGAGTTCGGTCCCCAACAAGACCTTTCGCCCGAGCTCACACCGGGCAGGCCACCTCGACCTCGCCGCCCTCGAGCAGGAACGAGGCGCGGCACAGCGCGTCGTCCGAGCCCACCAGGAACAGCACGTCGCCGGCGGCGAGGGCCTCGTCGGGGGGGACGTGATCGCGCAGCGCGTCGCCGCGGCGCAGGGCCACCAGGGTCGCGCCGCTGCGGCGGCGGAGCTCCAGCTGGGCCAGCGTGCGGCCGGCGGCGTGGGACACGTCGCGGACGATGAAGGTCTCGAACTGCAGGCCCGCAAGCTCGGGAAGGTCGCCCTCGCGGCGGCTGGGCAGGGCGTGGTCGCGCTCGGCGGCCTGGGTCTCCAGGCGGGCCGCCACCAGGTGCTCGGCGGCGACGTTGCGCGGCACGCCGACGCGGCGCAGCACGCGGGCCAGCATCTCGACGCCGGCCTCGACCTCCTCGGCGACCACCTCGGTGGCGCCGAGGCCGAGCAGGCCCTGCCGCTCACCGAGGTAGCGGGCGCGGGCGACCACGGGGGTGTTCGGCGCGGCGGTGTGGGCCGCGGTGACGGCCAGCCGCACCGCGCGCGGGTCGTTGATCAGCAGCACCATCGCGGCGGCGCGCGACAGCCCGGCGTGCTCCAGCGCCTCCGGCGACGTCACGTCGGCGTAGTACACCGGCTCGCCGCGCTTGCGCGCCTCGCGGACCGTCTCGGCGTTGAGCTCGAGCACCAAGTGGGGTACCGACAGCGTCCGCAGGCTGCGCGCCAGCAGCTGGCCCGCGATGCCGTAGCCGGCGAGCAGGACGTGGCCGCGCAGCGGCTCGGCGCGCTCCTCGGCCGACTCGTCGATCCCGGGGGCCCCCAGCAGCCGCTCCAGCGGGCGCAGCAGGCGCTGCCCGGCGCTGACGTGGGGCGCCAGCTTGACCACCAGCGGGGTGACGGTCATCGAGATCACGCCGGCGGCGAGCAGCACCCGGGCCCGCTCGGCGTCCACCAGGCCGTGCTGGATCCCGGCCAGCAGCAGCACGAAGCCGAACTCGCCGAACTGGGCCAGGCCGGCGCCGGCGAGCCACGCGGCCCGCGCCGGGAAGCGCATCGCCATCGCCGCCAGCGTCGCCACCGCGCCCTTGCCGACCAGCAGCGCCGCCAGCATCAGCAGCACCGGGCCGGGGCCGTCGATCAGCGCGCGGACGTCGAACATCATCCCCAGCGACATGAAGAACAGGCTGGTCAGCACGTCGCGCAGCGGCAGGATGTCGCCCAGCGCGCGGTGCTGGTACTCGGTGTCGGCCAGCACCAGCCCGGCGAGGAACGCCCCCAGCGCCAGCGACAGCCCGACCAGCGAGGTCAGCCACGCCGTGCCGATGCAGATCGCCACCACGGCCATCAGGAACAGCTCGCGGCTGCGGCTGGCGTCGACCCACACGAACAGGCGCGGCACCACGAACCGCGCCACCACCAGGGTCGCCACCACCACGCCGCCGGCCTTTCCCAGCGCCAGGCCCACCGCCACCGCGGGGTGGCCGCTGCCCTCGCCGGCGAGGATCGGCACGAGCAGCACCATCGGCACCACGCACAGGTCCTGGAAGATCAGCGCGCCGACGATGAACCGGCCGTGGGGCGCGTCCAGCTCGTTGCGCTCGGTCAGCCCGCGCAGCACGATCGCGGTGCTGGACAGCGCCACCACCATCCCCAGCAGGATCGCGCGCGACGACGGCTCGCCGTACCACCACGCGAACCCCGCCACCACGGCCAGCGTCAGCCCGACCTGCAGCCCGCCGCCGATGGCGACCAGCTTGGCGATCCGCCGCAGCCGGGCCAGCGAGAACTCCAGGCCGATGGTGAACAGCAGCAGCACCACGCCCACCTCGGCCAGCGCCGAGATCAGCTCGCCGTGCTCGACCAGCGCCAGGCCGTGGGGTCCGACCAGCGCGCCGGCGACGATGAGGCCGGAGACGGTGGGCAGCCGCAGGCGCGACAGCGCCAGCACGGTCACGACGCCGACCGCGACGACGATCGCCAGCTCTCCGAGGCCGGGGACGGTGTGCACCGGCGGGAGTCTACCGGATCGCACCGCGTCCCGGGAGCGCCACGGCGCGCCGCGGCGGGCGGTATGATCGCGGAGGGGCCAGGAGAGCCCCGCGCTGCCCCGAACGCAGGAGGTCCCATGCCGCACGCCCGTTCACTCGCCCTGCTGATCGCCGCTGCCTGCCTCGCCCTCGCCGCCCCGGCCGCGGCCAAGAAGAAGAAGGCCACCCCCGAGGAGGCGCCCCCGGTGGAGCAGCCGGCCCCCGAGGCGCCCAAGCTCGTCGCCGGGTCGCCGTTCCACGGGGCCTACGAGCTGACCGAGCTGTGGGACGAGGACAGCACCGAGAACGTCCGCGAGATCATCCTCGGCATCTCGCCCGACTACATCCACGGGCGGTGGGTCTGGTTCTTCGAGGGCACCCAGCTGCGCAGCCGGATGGAGTCGGTGACCAAGGACGAGGAGCGCGACGGCAACACCGACTGGGCGGTGTGCGAGGCCGAGCTGATCGTGCAGGTCCCGTGGACCGAGGCGGGGTTCACGATCCCCGCCGACGTCAAGAGCGAGGCCCGCGCGCGGATGATCACCCGCACGCCCGGCGACGACGGGGGCGGCGACTTCGACACCAGCACCTACACCTGCAGCGTGCGGATGGGCCAGACGACGTTCGTCGTGCACCAGATCTCGGAGGAGCGGCAGGACGGCCGGCCGCTGGAGATCATCCTCAAGGAGGCCGACGCCGAGGTGTTCTACCGGCTGGTCGCGACCGAGGGCGAGGTCGAGTACGACGCGCTGATCGACCGGCACCTGGGCGGGTGAGCCCGCGGCCCCGGCGCCGGGGCGTCACTTCTTGAGGCGGCCGAGCAGGGCCTCCATCCGGCTGCGCATCGCGTCGAGGTCGGGGTCGCCGCCGTCCGCGCCGGCGGGCGCCGCGTCGTCGCCGGCCGCGGGCCCGTCGCGATCGGGCTGCGGCGGCTGCTTCGCCCCGGCGGTCGCGGAGCCCTTGCCGCGGGCCGACGGTCCGCCGCCGAAGACGTCCGCCATCCCCGGCATCCCCGCCATCCCGGGGACGCCCATGCCCTGGACCAGCCCCTGGACCTGGCGCTCCCACATCTGGCCGGTGGACAGGAACTGCTTCATCGACATCGACAGGAACGTCGCGAACGGACCCTGCAGCATCGTGCCCTGGGTCTTGATCACGTGGTGCAGCAGCTCCACGGGCAGCAGGTCGAGGCGATCCTGCTCCTCGAGGATCACCTGGGTCAGCACCACGCGGGTCAGATCCTCGCCGCTCTTGGCGTCGACGACCCGCACCGTGGCGCCGCCGCGGATCAGCCCGGCCAGGTCCTCCAGGGTGATGTAGCGGCTCTGCTGCGTGTCGTACAGGCGGCGGTTGCTGTACTTCTTGATCAGGATCTCGTCGCCCTCGGGGGTCGTCCCGGCTGCCATCCCGCACCTCGTTGTCGTGACTGCGAACAGACTACCTGCGAATACAGGCAGTGACAAGATCCGCTGGATTGTGCAATGCAAAAAAGATGGTTGACGGACCCCGGGTGGTGGTATAGGGTCTGGTGGTCGGCTCATGTTGCAACTGCGAAACGAGGGTGACGATGGCCCCTGACGACCCCAAGCAGCCCGGACTCGCGGAGCTCAACGGCGAGATGATGCAGGCCTGGTCCGGCGCCCTGGACGCGTGGTGGAAGACGATGATGGGCGACCCGGCCAAGGTCGCGCAGCTGGCCGAGATGCTCAAGGGACGCGGGCTGTCCGGGGTGATGCAGGGCGGGATGCCGCCGGTCCCCGGGATGGTCCGCGCCGACGACCTCGACGCCGTGCTGCAGGCGCTGGAGCTGGTGGAGCAGCGCCTCGACCGGCTCGAGGGCCAGGTCCAGGTGATGGCCGAGACGATGACGGCGCTGGTGGGGCACGTCGAGAAGCTCCAGGCGCGCCTCGAGGAACGGGACGATGGCTAGGCTCGACGGCGCAGAGGGCCTCGGCTGGGGCGTGGTCGCCGCCGGCGTCGCGCTGATGCTGCTCGCGGTGGCCGGCGCCGCCTCGGCGACCACCAGCTTCGACCCGACCACCGCCGCCGCGACGTTCGACGAGACCCACACGGTGTGCCAGGACCTGGACGGGATGCCGGTGTGGGACCGCACCGAGCGCCTCGTGGACGGCGACACGGTGCTGTTCCGCCAGGAGGACTTCGCCCCCGGCTGGGCGTGGGACGACGGCTCTCCGGCCAGCCCCCACGTGGCCACCGCGTTCGGCGGCGCCACGCCCCACTCGGGCACGTTCCTGCTGCACTTCGCCCCCGGCTGGGCGCTGGCCGACGAGCCCAACCCGGTGCTGCTCGTGCCGGGCGCGGGGGTCTCGGCCAGCGGGGTGCTGCCCGCGCTGGCGCGCTACCTGGCGGCCCAGGGGCGCTCGGTGTTCGCGATCACCTTCGCCCACCCCCACGGCGACTGCTACCAGCAGGCCGAGCAGGTGGCCAACGCCGTGGCCCGCATCCGCGAGGTCACCGGCGCGCAGAAGGTGGACCTGCTGGGCCACAGCAAGGGCGGCATCGCCGCGGCGCTGTACGTCTCCAACCACGCCGGCGCCGACTGGGGCGCGTACGACGACGACCGCGGGGCGGCCTACACCACGCGCGGCACCGCGTACCGCGGCGACGTGCGGCGGCTGATCACCTCGGGCACCCCGCTGGGGGGCCAGGACAGCGTGTTCCGCTGGACCTCGCAGCACCTGTACACCGGCCAGGGCGAGGACCCGCTGAGCCCCTGCCCGTGGGACTCGTACTACCCGTACACCACCGCCAACCTGCTGGTCAGCGAGGACCTCACCGCGGTGGACCTGTGGCCCGATGGCGGCGACGCCTGGCCGGGCCAGCGCCAGCTGCTGCGTGACTGGGAGGGGACGTACGGGCTGCCCGGAGAGGACCTCCTGCTCGGGGTCTACGCCCTGCAGCAGGACTGGTGGACGACGTACCACGGCGGGCTGGGGTTCTACTCTTACTCCCGCGGGCTGGACGACGCCGTCGGCGAGTCGGGGCTGCTGCTGGACAAGCTCGCCGCGGCCGGGCTCGACCCCGACGTCGAGCTGGCGGTGCTGGCCGGGACCAACCCGCTGATCTGGATCGACGGCCGCGAGACGCTGGTGGACATCTGGGGCGAGGGGCTGATGGACTTCCTGGGCCAGAGCTCCAGCTTCTACACCCAGTTCCTCGCCGACGTGATCGCGCCGCGCTTCCCGGGCTTCTCGCTGACCGACGAGGAGCTGTACGGGGTGACCCACGGCTACCTGATGTTCGGCGAGATCTCGGGGCAGAGCGACGGCGTGATCTTCACCGCCTCGGCCACCGACCACGACGGCCTGCTGACGCGCGGCGCGACGCTGCGCGGCGAGCGGCAGGCCGATCTGGCGCACATGGACCTGATCTTCGCCGGCGAGGAGATGGGCCAGTGGCTGATCGACCAGGGCGACGCCGACGAGGACCTGCGCCACCTGCTGGCGCTGGGCGAGCGCTACCTGGCCGAGGACACCTTCGGCTGGTACGAGGAGATGCTGTCCGACGACGACGCGGGCGACGACGACAGCGGGGACGACGACACCGGCGACGACGACACCGCCGGCGACGACGACGACGACGCCACGGACGACGACGACGACAGCACCGACCCGGTGGGCGACGACGACGACGGCCCCTGGGACGGCGGCTGCGACTGCCAGGCCTCCACCGCCCCCGGCACCACCGCCGCGACGGGCGCCGCGCTGGCCCTGCTCGGACTGATCCTGGGGAGACGACGGAGGGCATGATGCCCCTGACGACCGACACGGAGTCGTCGCTGCTGCAGCGCCAGCGACGGTTCCTCGACGCCACCGTGCTGCGCCGCAACCCGGGCCCGCGCTGGGAGACGCCCCACCGCGAGGTGCTGGACGACCCGGCGTTCGTGCTGCGCGACTTCTCGCGCCCCGGCGCCCTGGGGCGGGCGAAGATGCGCAAGGACGGGCGGCGCCACCCGGTGCTGATCGTGCCGCCCGAGGTCAACCGCTCCTACGTCGTCGACTTCGGCCCGGGGCAGAGCCTGGTCCAGGCGGTGCTCGCCGCCGGCTACCCGCGGGTCGCCGTGCTGGACTGGAACAGCGCGACCCGCGCCACCGCGGGCCGGGACGTGGACGACTCGCTGGCCAGCATCCTCGACGCCGCCGACCAGCTGGGCGGCAAGGTCCACCTGATCGGCCTGTGCCAGGGCGGCTGGGAGGCCGCGATGGTCGCCGCCCGGCGCCCCGAGCGGGTCGCGTCGCTGACGCTGGTCGCCGCCCCGATCGACTTCCACGCCGGGGACGGGGTCCTGCGCCACGTGGCGGCCTCGATGCCGATGGCGGCCTACGCCGCGCTGGTGGCGGCCGGCGGCGGGGTGATGCGCGGCGAGCTGATCTCGACGGGCTTCGACAACCTGCTGCCCGTGGAGCGCTACCTCGTCAAGTGGGTGCGGGTCTGGCGGCAGCTGGACGACGACGACGCGATGGCCCGGTTCCACCGCCTCGAGGACTGGTACCGCTGCCCCAAGGACCTGCCCGGCCCGATGTACCTGCGCGCGGTGCGGGAGCTGTTCAAGGGCAACCGCCTGGTGCAGGGTCGGTTCGTGGCCCTCGGCGCCCCGGTGGAGCTGTCCGCGATCACCTGCCCGCTGGCGCTGGTGATGGGCACCCGCGACCACATCACCCCGCCGGACCAGACCCGCGCGATGCGGGACCACGCCTCGTCCGCGGCGATCCTCGAGGTCGAGATCCCGGCGGGCCACGTGGGCACGTTCATGGGCGGCGAGTCGCTGGCGGAGTACTGGCCGGACGTGCTGGGGTGGCTGGCGACCGAGGTCTCCGCGTAGCTCCGGGGCACTGGACCGGGCACGCGACGGCCTGGCCCGGCGTGCCGCTCTTTGCCCGCCCCTTCCCCCGCGACGGTTGGTAGCCTGGAACTCCGGCAACGGGGCACGGGGCTGGGGGCATCATGACTCGGACCGAGTGGATCTTCGCGGTGGCGCTGGGCGCGGCGCTGGGGCTGGCGGGCTGTCCGACCAACGGGCTGGACGGTCCGCCCGGCGCGGACGACGACGACGACGCGGGCGACCCCTGCGCCCAGTACCACGACCCCGGCTACCACCCCGACGACGACGACGGCGCGGGCGACGACGACATGGCGGGGGACGACGACGCGAGCGACGACGACATGGGCGACGACGACATGGGCGACGACGACGTGGGCGACGACGATCTGAGCGACGACGACCTCGGCGACGACGACGGCGGCGACGACGACACGGCGGACCTCTGCGACGGGGCCTCGACCCAGCCGTACACCCACTACATGTCGGCGGACGACTCCAACTCGCAGGCGGCCCCGGCGCTGGCGCGGCAGTGGATCCACGCGCACCACGCGGCGATCGGCGGGATGCGGCCCTACGAGTTCCTCAACTACTACACCTTCGGCTATCCCCCGGCGGCGGCGGGGCACGTCGACGTGGTGCCCGAGGCCCACTACGACGACGACGGGGAGCTGGTCGTGCTGGTCGGCGTGGTCGCGCCGACGTGGGAGGCGATCGGCCGGCGACCCCGCTCGATCACGTTCTCCGTGGACGCCTCGGGCTCGATGGCGGGCCACCCGCTGGCGATGGTCCGCAGCACGATGTGCGAGATCGCGCGCAACCTGCAGGACGGGGACGTCGTCTCGATGGTCACCTGGGACCACAACGCGGCGGTGGTGCTGGACCAGGAGGTGGTGGACGGCCCGTTCGACCCGGACCTGATGGCGGCGATCGACGCCCTCGACGACGGCGGCTCGACCAACCTGCACCAGGGCCTGGTGACGGCCTACGACCTGGCCACCGCGGCCTACAGCGAGGACCGCCTCAACCGCGTGATCCTGATGAGCGACGGGGGCGCCAACACCGGGATCACCGACGAGCAGCTGATCGCCGAGCACGCCGAGGACGGCGAGGCCGAGGGGATCTACCTCGTCGGGGTCGGGATGGACGAGTCGGGCTTCTACTACGACGAGCAGCTGATGAACACCGTCACCGACGCCGGGCGCGGCGCGTACGTCTACATCGACCGGCCCGAGGAGACGGCCAAGATGTTCGGCGACGACGAGCGGTTCATGAGCGTGATGGACGTGGCCGCCCGCGAGGTCCAGCTGTCGGTGACGCTGCCCGCGGGGTACGTGATCGACGAGTTCCACGGCGAGGAGATCTCGCCCAACCCCCACGAGGTCGACCCCCAGCACCTGGGCCCCGGCGACGCGATGCTGTACCACTTCGTGCTCGTCGACTGCACCCCCGAGGGCCACGACGGCAGCGAGGAGTTCGAGTTCACCGCGACGTGGGTCCACCCCGTGACGCGCGAGCCGCAGGTGGACACCGTGACGATGACCGCCGACCAGCTCCAGGCCGCGGCGGGCGACGAGATCGTCAAGGCCGACGCGGTGCTGGCCTACGCCGAGGCGCTGACCGCGGTCACGGAGCTCCCGCCCGCCGAGCGGATCGCGTACCTCGACGAGGTGATCGCGCTGGTCCAGGACGCCCAGCAGCAGACCGGGGACGCGGAGCTGCTGGAGATCGCCGGGCTGCTCGAGGAGTACAAGCTGGCGTTCTGAGCGCGCCGCCGCGCCGCCGCGCCGATCCGACCGCTACGGCGTGAACCGGAAGCGCATCGCGTCGAAGTCCAGCGTCCAGGCGTAGGCGACCACGAAGGCGTGGCCGAGCAGGCCGTCGGTTCGGACCCCGCCGAAGTCCCAGTTTCCGTGCTCGCTGGTGTCGTGGACCACGGTGTGGCCCGCCTGGGACAGCGGCCCCAGCGACAGGTACATGCCCAGGTCGAGGAACGCGGTGTCGTCGTCGGGGGAGTCGATCAGGCCCCACGCCAGCAGGGTCTCGGTGTCGGCGCGCAGGGCGGCCTGGGTGCCGTCGTCCACCGCGACCAGGCCGCTGTCGACGAACCAGGTCATGCCCTCGCGCTCGCCCACCGCGCCGCCGGCGAACAGGAAGTGGTCGCCCCACAGGTGGAACGGGACCTCGGTGGGCTCGCCGGGCAGCTCGGCGAGGTGGTCGGCGGTGGCGCCGGCGTCGCCGCGGGGGGACAGCAGCAGCCGGTCGCGGGGGTAGTCGATCGTCGTGAGGAACTGCTCGAACACGCTGGTGCCGACGATCGGGTCGTGGAGCGTCAGGGTGCTCATCGTGATCAGCGGCACGTTGGCGAAGGTGGCGTCGCCGAGGGTCATGGTGGGCAGGATCCCGTGGCAGATCTCGGTGGGCTGGTTGCCCTGGTAGCCGGTGGTGCAGACCGGCGTCTCGACCCCCAGCTCGGACGCGGTCTGGACCGAGGTGGCGACGAACGCCCCGCCGGTGTCGAGGCGGGCGGTGCGGGCCTCGCCGGCGAAGGTCGCCTCCAGCGCCGGGAGGTACGCGGCGAGGTACGCGCCGGGGTCGAACGGGATCGCGGTCAGGCCGTCGAGCTCGACCTGCAGCGGGTGGTCGACGCGCAGCTGCAGCGGGCCGGTGACCTCCTCGCCGAGGCCGGCCGCCTCGGCGACGGCCAGCGCCTCGTCGCAGCGGTGCAGGTGGCACAGCGCCTCGATCGCCAGCTCGGGGAGCTCGTCGGCGCGCTCGTAGTCCGCGGCGACGGCGTCGGCGAGGTCGATCGCGCCCTGGTAGTCGCCGGTGACGAACGCCACGTCGGCCAGCAGGTGGCGGGCGCCGTCGGTGGGGTCGCAGCCCAGCGCGTCGCCGGCCAGCAGGGCCGCATCGTCGATGTCGCCCGCGGCCCACGCGTCCCACGCCTGGTCCAGCCACGCCGCGGCGTCGGTGCAGGTGTCGTCGAGGTCGTCGCCGTCCCCGTCCGCGGGGCAGCCCAGCAGCGCGGCGAGCGCCAGCGCCGCGGGGATCGGGCCGAGGGTCCTCGTCCAGCGGGTCATGCCCACCACCTCCCACCCCGATCATACGCGCCCCCGGCGCGCCGTCACCCCGGGTGGGAGCCGGCGTGCGCGGCGCTGGCCCCGGCGATCGCCGGGGACGACCGTCGGGTCGGCATCCCGTGAGGCCTCCGGGACGGGGCCCGCGCGGGTCCGTGGTATCTTCGATCTCCGGCCGCGCGCGGCCGGACGGGAGGGTGGCGGATGGGCGTCCGGGACGAGGAGCTGTCCTCGGCGGAGACCCAGGTCTACGGCGACGATACGGAGGTCGACGCCGGGGCCGCCCCGGTCCCGCGGCCGGACGAGCCCGCGGAGGCGCGGCTGGAGCCGGGGGACGAGGTCGACCACTTCCGCGTCAAGCGGCTGATCGGCCACGGCGGGATGGGCACCGTCTACCTGGCGCGCGACACGCGGCTGGGGCGCAAGGTGGCGCTCAAGGTGATCCAGCCCCGCCGCCTGGGGTCGCCCGACGCCGCGGCGCGGTTCCTCGAGGAGGCGCGCACCACCGCGCGGTTCGCCCACCCCCACATCGTCACGATCCACGCCGTCGGCGAGCACCGCGGGCGCCCGTACCTGGCCCTGGAGTTCCTGGAGGGAGAGAGCCTCCGCCAGCGGATGCGCGAGGGCCGCGGGGCGCCGCGCGAGGCGATGCGCGTCGGGCTGGCGATCGCCTCGGCGCTGGCCGAGGCCCACCGCCACGGGGTGCTGCACCGCGACCTGAAGCCCGGCAACGTGGTGATCGCCCGCGACGGCCGGCCCCGCGTGGTGGACTTCGGGCTGGCCACGATGGCCGACGACGCGCCGCCGCGGGAGAGCCTGGACGACGACAGCGCGCTGCAGGCGCCGCCGCGCCCGCCGTCGGAGAGCCGCGTGTCGGGGACGCCGGCGTACATGGCCCCCGAGCAGTGGCGCAACGAGCCGCTGACGCCGGCGGTGGACGTGTGGGCGCTGGGGCTGATCCTGATCGAGCTGGTGGCCGGCGAGCACCCCTACCGCGCGGTGTCGGGCAGCCCGTACGCCCTGGCCTCGCGGGTGGGGGACGACGGGGCCGTGCCCCTGCCCGAAGCGCTGGCCGAGGCGCCGCTGCGGCTGCGGCAGCTGATCCAGCGCTGCGTGGACAAGGACCCGGCGCTGCGCCCCGCGGCCGGCGAGGTCGAGGACGAGCTGCGGCGGCTGCTGTCGGCCGCCCCGCTGCCCGGCGACGACGCCTGCCCGTTCCGCGGCCTGCTGCCCTTCGGCGAGCGGCACGCCGGCCTGTTCTTCGGCCGCGACGAGGAGCTGTCGACGTTCCTCGAGCGCCTGCGCGAGGAGCCGGTGCTGCCCGTGGTGGGGCCCTCTGGGGCGGGCAAGAGCTCGTTCGTGCGCGGCGGCGTCGTCCCCCGGCTGCGCGAGCAGGGGGACTGGCTGGTGCTGGCGCTGCGGCCCGGCCCCGAGCCGTTCGCCGCGCTGGCGACCCGCCTCGCCGCCCCCGAGCGCGCCGGCGTCGAGGAGAGCCAGACGCCGTCCCGGTTCTCCTCGGCCGGCCGCGGCTCCGCGCCGGGGGCCTCGAGGGAGCTGGAGCGGCGTGGCGCGGAGCGGCAGGCCGCGGCGCTGCAGGAGCTGCTGCGGAAGGCGCCGACGGCGCTGAACCTGGAGCTGCAGCGGCTGGCGGACGTCCAGCGTTGCCGGGTGCTGCTGTTCGTCGATCAGCTCGAGGAGCTGTTCGCCCTG
Organism: uncultured Rickettsiales bacterium; assembly: GCA_964584075.1. Lineage (GTDB taxonomy): Bacteria > Myxococcota_A > UBA796 > UBA9615 > CAYRNR01 > CAZOYV01. The sequence continues at coordinate 23,755 of CAZOYV010000076.1, forward strand.
GACGGCCCCGACGAGGAGCGGCGGGCGTTCATGGAGGCGATCTGCGCCGCCGCGGACGACCCCGCGGCGCCGGTGCGGGTGATCTTCACCCTGCGCGACGACTTCCTCGGCCAGGCGGCGGTGGGGGCGCGGGTCCGCGAGGCGCTGAGCCGCGTGACCGTGCTGCGCAGCCCCGGCGAGCACGCGCTGCGGGAGATCCTGACCCGGCCGCTGGAGGCCGTCGACCACCGCTACGACGACCCCGCGCTGGTGGACGACGTGATCGCGGCGGTGCGCGGCGAGCCCGCCAGCCTGCCCCTGGTGCAGTTCGCGCTGCGGTCGCTGTGGGAGGCCCGCGACCGCGAGCGCCGCGTGCTGCCGCGCGCGGCCTACGACGCGATGGGCGGGGTCGGCGGGGCGCTGGCGGCCCACGCCGACGGGGTCCTGCAGGCGCTGCAGCCCGCCCAGGTGAGGGCGGCGCGCACGATCCTGCTGCGGCTGGTCACGCCCCGCGGGACCCGCCGGCTGGTCCGCGCCTCGGCGGTGCTCGAGGGCCTCGGCGGCGAGGGCCGCGAGGTGCTGGGGGTGCTGACCCAGGCGCGGCTGCTGACCGCTCGCCGCACCGTGGGCCAGGAGGACGCCAGCCCGATGGTGGAGCTGGCCCACGAGTCGCTGATCGGCTCGTGGCGCCAGCTGGCCCACTGGATCGACGACAGCCAGGAGGAGCTGGCCTTGCTGGAGGAGGTCGGGCTCGCCGCCCAGCGCTGGGAGCGGCGCGGCCGCCCGGACGACGAGCTGTGGACCGGGGACGCCCTGCGGGACGCCCGGCGCCGGCTGGACGGGATCGCATCGCCCGTCCCCGCGGCGGTGCGGGCCTTCCTCGACGCCGGGGTGGCCCGCGAGCGGCGCGCGGCGCGGCGGCGCCGGCGGCTCAACGTCGGGATCGTCGCGGTGTCGCTGCTGGTGGCCGTCGCCGCCGTGGGGGCCGCCGTGGCGTTCCGAGACCAGGCCCGGGAGCTGGAGCGGCAGCGCAACCTCTCCGACCAGCGGCGCGCCGAGGGGCTCCGCGAGGGCGCCGTCGCGGCCTGGGAGCGCGGGGACCTGCTGGCCGCCCGGGCCCAGGTGCGCGGCTCGCTGGAGATCGTGGACTCGCCGCGGTCGCGGGCGCTGTGGTGGACGATGGCGCAGCAGCCGCGTCGCTGGCGCCTGGGGATGCACACCCAGGTGAACGACCTCGCTCTGGCGCCGGACGGCTCGTTCGTCGCCGCGGGCTGCCTCGACCGCCGCGTCCACCTGATCGACGTGGCGACGCGGCAGCAGCGGTTGCTGCCGGAGATGGGCGCCTCGGTGTGGGCCGCCAAGCTGGATCCCACCGGCCACAGGCTGGCGATGGGATCGCGCAGCGGGGACCTGCGCGTGGTGGACCTGGCCCGCGACGAGGTGATCGTCGAGCGCAAGCTGGGTGGCGGGCTGAGCTACCTGGACTGGAGCCCCGACGGCGGGGCGGTGGCCGCCACCAACCCCGGGCAGGTGGCGGTGTGGGACCTGGAGCGCCCCGACGAGCCGTGGTACCGGCTGGTGGACACACCGCGGCTGACCGGGGTCGCGCTGGCCGACGGGCTGGTCGTGACCGGCGCGGCCGACGGCAGCGTGCGGATCTGGACCGTCGGCAGTGACGATCCCCCCCGCGTGCTCGAAGGCCACGAGGCGCGGGTGGTGGGGGTCGACGTCGCCGCGGGCCGGATCGCCTCGGCCTCCTACGACGGCACGGTGGGGGTCTGGGACCTGGACAGCGGCCGGCTGCTGCACCGCCTGGCCGCGTCCGACGAGTACGTCGAGGAGGCAGCGCTGAGCCCGGACGGCCGCCGCCTGGCCACGGCGGGCAGCGACGGTACCGTCCGCGTCTGGGACCCGGCCACCGGGGCGCTGGAGCGGGTGCTCAAGGACCTCGAGGAGGAGGTCTGGGCGCTGTCGTTCGACGCCACCGGTGAGCTCCTCGCGGCGGCGGGGACCTACGAGCAGGTCCAGGTCTGGGACCTGCGCGCGGAAGGGGACCCGTACCCGCCGGGGGGCCACGCGGGGCCGATCACGGTGCTCGCCGTGCACCCCGACGGGGAGACGTTCGCCACCGGCGGCCTCGACGGCGTGGTCGGCTGGTGGGACCGTGCCAGCGGCCGGCAGATCGCCCGCAGCACCGGTCACGACGGTGGCGTCTACTCGATCCTCTTCGCGCCCGACGGCGAGACCCTGGCCACCGGTGGCTGGGACGCCACGATCCGGCTGTGGGACCCGGTCACCGCGCGCGAGCGGGCGGTGCTCACCGGTCACGCGGGCCGGGTCGGCGCGCTGGCCTTCAGCGCCGACGGCCGGCGGCTGTACAGCGCCGACACGAGCGGCACGCTGATCCGCTGGGAGCTCCACCCGCGGGCCCGCGAGACCGCCGCGTGGACCGACCCCAGCGGATCGCTGTTCGGCCTGGCGCTGACCGACGGGGAGCGCCAGCTGGCGATCACCGACCATGCCGGCCAGGTGCGGCTGCTGGACGCCGAGACCCTGGCCCCGCGGGGCATCCTGGCGCCGGACGCGATGGCCAACGACGTCGCCGCCAGCCCCGACGGCCGCCACCTGGTCACCGGCAACGGCGACGGCGAGCTGGTGCTGCTCGACCGGGTCGGCGGCCGCCACCGCGTGCTGCACGACGGAGACGAGCACCTCTACGGCGTGGCCTTCGGTCCGCGCGGCGAGACGGTCGCCGCGGCGGGTGCCGGGGGGCGGCTGCGGGTCGTGGCGCTGGACGGCACGGTGCTGCTCGACGTGCGCAGCTCGGACCAGACGCTGGGGGACGTGGTCTACACCCCGGACGGGGCCGCGGTCCTCGCCACCGGGGTCGAGCCGGCGGTGCGCGCGTGGCGGCTGCGGGACGGCGTGGCGGAGTGGCGCGGCCCCCTGCTGCGCGACGCACCGGTGCGGTTGCTGACCCACCGCGGGTGGATCGACGATCGCGGCGAGATCACGCCTCCGGCGGACCCCCCCGCGGCCTGGACCCGGGCGGTGGAGCGCACCGCCGCGCGCGCCGATCGACGCGGCGACCTGGGCTGCCTCGTGACCCGCGATGGCGAGCTGCAGCGCTGGGACGCAGCGCGAGGCGAGGTGGAGGCGCGCCACCCGGGGGCGAGCGGGCCGGTGGTCGCCCTGGCCGGGGGGTGCGCGGTGCTCCTGGACCGGCGCGTGGTGCTGCTGGCGGCGGACGGCGGCGTGCGCGACCTGTCCGACGACGTCACCGCGCTGGCGCCCGACGGCGAGGGGCTGCTGCTCTCGGCCGGGGACCGCGTGGTGGTCGTGGACGGCACGGGCGCGGTCACCGCGGAGCGGTCGGGCCTGCCGGGGGCCACCGCCCTGACCCGGCTGGACGAGCGGCTGGCGCTGGCGCTGCCCGGAGGCTCGATCGAGCTGGTCCCGCCTGCCGGCGGCGAGGCCCCCGCGTGGACCTTCGAGGGCGTCCCGTCGAGCCGGGCGGTGCGCCTGATCCCGGGGCCGGCCGAGACCCTCGTGGGCGGCTTCGCCGGCGGCGAGGTGGTGGTCTGGAGCCTGCGCGACGGCCAGCGGCTGTTCCACACCCAGCTGCACGGCCCCGCGATCCACCTGGCCATCGAGGGCGACCGCGTCCTGGCCGGCAGCGATCTCGGCGACGCGGTCTCACTCGATCTGACCGTCCTCGGGGCGGACCGCTGCGCCGTCCTGCGGCAGGTGTGGGACGACGTCCCCGTCGGCTGGCAGAGCGGTGGCGCCGTGCGCGCGCCGGTGCCGTCCGGCCACGCCTGTGCGCCGCGGGACCCGGGTTGACGAACCGCGGGCCGGGGGGCAGTGTGGGGCGATGAACTTTCAGGAAAGCCTGAAAACGGACGACCAGGCGTACTGCAAGGCGATCCTGCCGCAGGTCTCGCGGACGTTCGCGCTGAGCATCGAGGCGCTGCCGGAGCCGCTGCGACGGGCGATCCGCACGGCCTACCTGCTGTGCCGCGTGGTCGACACCGTCGAGGACGAGCCCGACCTCGGGGAGGCCGAGCGGCTGGATCTGTTCGAGCGGTTCCGCGGGTTGCTGCGCGACGACGCCGCCGACCCGTCGGCGTTCGAGGCGGCCTGGCGCCGCTACCCGGGGGCGTCCCCGGACGTGGAGCTGGCGCGCCACGCCGGCGCCGCGCTGCGCGAGTTCCGCGCCCTCGACCCGGCGCTGCGCGACGCGTCGCGGCCCCACGTGCTGGAGATGGCCGACGGGATGGAGGCGACCTTCCGGCGGTGGGGCGGGCTGGACCAGCTCACCGCGCTGGACGACCTGGACGACCTGCGCCGCTACTGCTACTTCGTCGCCGGCACGGTGGGCAACCTGCTGACCGACACGTTCGTCGCCGTCGAGGGCGAGCGGCTCCCCGCCGACGTCGTCGACGGGCTGCGGGCCCGCGCCGTGGACTTCGGCCTCGGGCTGCAGATGACCAACATCGTCAAGGACGTGCGCGCCGATCGCGCCCGCGGGTGGTGCTACCTGCCCGCGTCGATCTGCGCGCGCCACGGCCTGACCCCCGAGCAGCTGACCGATCCGGCGCACCGCGACGCGGCGATGGGCGTGGTCCGCGACGTGGCCGACGCCGCCACGGCCCACCTCGGCCGGGCGCTGGAGTACACCCTGCTGCTGCCCCGCGACGCCGGCGACGTGCGGCTGTTCGTGCTGGTCCCGATGGCGCTCGCGCTCGCCACGCTGACGCTGGTGCGGCGCAGCCCCGCGGTGCTCGACGGCGGCGAGGTCAAGGTCTCGCGCCGGACCGTCGCCGAGGTGCTCGCCGAGGCCCAGCGGGTGGTGGCCGACGACGACGGGATCCGCGAGCTGTGCCGCCGGGCCGACGCCCTCGAGATCGGAGCGTGACCGGCCGAGCTGTCCGCCGGGGTGGCGATCCTGTCATATGATCGCTGCCGAGGATCCGATCCCGTCGATCGGGAGCTGGGGAGGCTGACCGTGTCGATCCGAACCCGCCTGTCCGTGGCGGCCGCGCTCGTGGCGTGGCTCGCCGTCCTGCCCTCCGCCGCCGAGGTCTCGGTGACCGCGGTCGACCTCGCCGAGCTGGCCGGCTTCGAGATCAACGCCGCCGGGCCCGTGCTGGTCAAGACCGACGCGGCCCGCAACCGGGTGGTGGCGGCCAACGCGCTGAGCTCGTCGCTGACCGTCTACGACGGCAAGACCGGGGCGGTGAAGAACATCGCGGTGGGGCACCGCACGCTGCAGCACCTGCAGGGCGAGGCGCTCGCGATCCGGGCACTGACCGGCGAGATCTACCTGATCTGCGATCACGCGCTGGTGGTGGTCGAGCCCGGCGGCGGCGCCGTCGCAGCGCTGCCGACCGAGGTCCAGTTCGAGTCGGTGGCGGTCGACGACGTCACGGGCAACGCGTTCCTGGTGGGTCGCGAGAGCACCGACATCGCGGTCTACGAGCCCAGGCGGGGCAAGCTGCGGCTGGTGCCGTGGCTGGATCACAGCGAGGACCTGGTCAACCTCAACCAGACCCCCCCGCCCCCCAGCCGCCGGGTGGTGGCGCTGTCGTCGGGGAAGCCCGACGTGGCGGGGCGGATCGTCGCCGTCGACGGTCACGGCGCGATGCTGTACCTGTTCGACGCCAAGACGATCAAGCTGCTGTCCTCGCGCGAGATCGGGCTGGCCCCGGGGGGCCGCTGGCACCTGGCCGGGGTCAACCCGGTGACCCGCAAGCTGTACCTCGTCACGGAGACCAACCAGCGGGCGGTGGTGCAGGCCGCCAAGGTCGATCTCGACGGCTACGCCGACGTGATCGTGCCGCTGCCGGGGATGGCCGAGGGGGTGGGGATGGCCTACCACCCGCTGCGCGACCAGGTGTACGTCAACTACGACAACCACGCCACGATGCACGTGGTCGACTTCGGGGCCGGCGGCGCGCTGAAGGAGGTGGCGCTGCCCAGCTATGGCAACGACGCGGTGGCGCTGGACCTGCGCGGCGACCGGCTGTTCGTCGCCAGCTGGGCCCACGGCGAGGTGGAGGTCGTGGACCTCGCCACGCTGCGCTTCACCCACCGCTACACCGGGCTGGGGATCCTGCCCCACATGCACGCCATGACCTGGAACGCGACCACCGGCACGCTGCTGTTCCCGGTGGGCGCCACCGCGGTCAACGGCTGCTACGGGGCAGCGCTGACCGAGCTGGACCCGGCCAGCGGGGAGTCGCGGCGGATCCGCACCGGGTGGGCCCCGATCACGCTGGCCCCCGCGCCGGCCCAGGGCGGCGTGCTGGTGTTCGCCAACGACGACCAGTTCGCGGTCGTCACCGCCGCCGGCGAGGCCACGCTCCACGACCTGCCGCGGCGGTTCCCGACGCGCGCGACCACGGGTCCGGACGGGCGGGTCCACCTGATCTACGGGCCCCACCAGTCGTTCTGGCCGACGGTCTACATCTGGGGCGCGCGCAACGGCGTGCTGTCCATCGACCCCGAGACGCTGGCGACCTACGACCGCCGCCTGCCGCGCCAGCCGCTGGACCTGGCGTGGACCCCCGAGGGCGTGCTGTGGCTGGCGCAGAACAACTGGGGCAAGGAGGCGCCGTTCCTGGTCGAGCTCGCCGACGGCGTGCGCGAGGTCGACGTCGACGCACGCCTGGAGCTGGACGACTCGGTGATCCGCGAGACGACCCAGCGGGTGCTGCGCTACGACGAGGGCACCGGGATGCTCTACCTGCTGCGGGTCGGCGAGCGGGACGGCGAGCCCGGCCACCTGCTGGTCGCAGACCCCGCCACCGGCGAGACCGTGCGGCGACGCCACCTGGGCGAGGTGCCCACCGACCTGCTGTTCGACGACCAGCGGATCTACACCGCCGACTTCGGCTCGGACACCGTCTCGGTGATCGACAAGACGACCTGGAAGGTCTCGATGGTGGACGTCGGCGCCGGCCCGCTGCGGCTGGCGCGGATCGGCGAGCGGGTGTTCGTGATGCACCACCTCGAGCCGGTGATCGCCGAGGTCGGCGGCGCGGGCGCGCGGTTCGAGCTGCCGTTCGACGGCACCCTCGACCAGCTCGTGGTGTGGGGGGATCGGCTGGTGGTCGCGGGTCACACCGCCGATCAGCTCCAGGTCATCGCGGTGGACCCCGCCACCGGGGCCGTCGAGACGCTGGTGCACACCTCGTACGGCTACGGCGACGTGGGCCTCGACTCCGCCAACTCCGCGTACTACATGACCGGCCAGTTCGGCGACGCGGTGTTCGCCCTGAC
>CAZOYV010000077.1:0-30931 GCA_964584075.1 uncultured Rickettsiales bacterium
GGGCCGGGCGCGGGGACGCCGGCCCGCGGGGCCGCCCCCCTGGTCCGTCCACAGCCGTCGCAGCCACGCGCGCAGCATCAGTTGTTCCTCGCCGTGAGCATGATCTTGTTGACCCAGGTCATCTCCTCGCCCTCGTCGTCGGCGATCACCAGCGTGACCTCCACCGCCCGCGGCAGGCGGTTGAGCTCGTCGGCGCCGAGGGTGTCCCACTCCTCCAGCCACTCGTTCTTCTGGTCGTCGAAGTAGCGGAAGTTGAGCTTCTTGACCGAGCGCGCCAGGACCATCACCTGTCCGCCCTCGGTGGGCTCGCCGTCGATGCGCTCCTCCTCGCGGTGCATCAGCTTGAAGTAGCGGCTCTGGTCGTCGGTCTCCTCGAAGTAGCTGATCTCCGTCAGCGAGCACTCCTTGCTGTCGCGGTACAGCTTGCGGTGGCTGCGGGAGGTGAAGTGCAGCTTGTCGAACGGGTCGGCGTCCTCGGCGTAGAAGATCGTCTCGAACGTGTCGTCGGGGTTGTCGCCCGCCCCGGCCGGCTGGGCCTTCTTGTTGGCCGAGAGGAACGCCAGGCCGATCTCGCGCTCCATCCGCGCCATCGCGATCTGGCCCATCGAGGACAGCTCGGCCTTGTGGTTGCTGGTCTCCTGCAGCCGCGAGCTGTTGGCGAAGATGATGAACATCGCCGCCGAGATCCCCGCCAGGATCCCGATCGCGATCATCACCTCGAGCAGCGTGAAGCCGCCGCGGGCGAGGGGGGCCAGGCTGGCTCGTCGCGCGCTCACTTGCGCCCCCCGCTGCTGCTGCCGCCGCGGCCGCCGCCGCTGCTGCCGCGCGAGCCGCCCGTGCTGAACCCGCTGGTGCCGGCGCGGCCGCCACCGCCCGCGGTGCCCGCCGACCCCGCCGTGCCGCTCTCGCCGGGATCGCCCAGCCCGCCGCCGATCCCGCCGATCCCGCCGAGCCCGCCGATCTCCTGGTCCTCGGCGCTGGCCACGCGGCCGGTGGGGTTGACCGCGTGGGTCACCAGGATGATCTCGTCGGGCCCGCAGTACCCCTCGTTGCGCCGGCCCTCCTCTCCACACCAGTAGACCCGCACGCGCACCTCGCGCACGTAGCGCGAGAGCTGCTCGGTGACCATCGACATGTCGATCCCGAGGCTCTCCATCGAGAGCCCGCCGGTGAGCATCGACTCGTCCTCGACCGCGCCCTCGTCCTCGGCCATCCCCATCAGCGAGTTGACCATCGAGAAGATGCGGTTGAGATCGAGCTCGACGCGGCTGACCTCGTACTCCCAGTAGTAGTCGGGGTAGGAGTCCATGTACTCCTCCTCGCGGAAGTCCCCGAACTCCGAGATCGTCAGCTCGCCGAACCCCTCCTTCTCCAGGCGGATCTCCACCAGCGTCATGATGTCGCGGGCCAGCATCGTGCCGACCACGACCTCCTCGCCCTGCTGGCGCAGCTTGACCGACGCGGTCTGGGAGTCCACCAGGACCAGCACCGAGACCGCCAGGATGCCCAGCGCGACGAGCACCTCCAGCAGCGTGAAGCCCCGGTTGCGCGGATCAGTCGACACGGCGGTCCTCCCGGTCCGGCGGGTCGGCCTCGCCGACCTCGACGCGGACCCGCCCGGTGAGGGGCTCGACCACCAGGCTCATCACCAGCTCCTGGCGGTCGACGAGGTACACCACGGTGTCCTCCATGTAGCCCTCGGGGAAGATGTGGGTGTAGACGATCAGCCGCTCCTCGTCCTCCTCCTCGGGGGGCGGGTCCTGGGGCTCGACGACGTCGGCCCACTGGGGCGACCAGACGCCCAGGAAGCGGACCTGCTTGGGCAGCTCGACCAGCTCGAAGACCTCGTCCTCGACGGGGACGAACTCGTTGAGCCGCGGCGCCGGCTCCAGCGCCCCGGTGCCCAGCTGCAGGCCCAGCATCGACAGCAGCCCCGACATCGGGTTCTCCGGGTCGCTCATCTCCGACTCGTGCTGCGTCTCGATGCGCTCCTTCATGTCCGCGTCGCGCTCCTTCCACTCCTCGAGCTCTTCCTGCCGGTCCTCCTCGTCCTCCAGGTACTCCTCGCGCGCCGCCTGGGTCTCGAACAGCCGCACCGGGCCGGTGGCCTCCTCGACCCAGTAGGCGTGGTCGTCCAGGTTGTAGGCCAGCCGCATCGGCACGTGGCGCAGCGCCGCCTCGTCGTAGGCGATCTGCAGGGTCCCGCCGAGCCGCTTGGCGGTCTTGCGGATGTCCCCGCCGAGCCGCGAGCCGATCATCGGCACCGCGACGAACATCACGATCGAGATGATGACGATCACCACCATCAGCTCGATCAGCGTGATGCCCCGGCGGTCGCGCCACTCCATCCGTTCAGAACTCCCAGTTGCTCAGGTCGGCGTTGGGGCCGCGCCCGCCCGGCTCGCCGTCGGCGCCGAGGCTCACCAGCCGGTAGGGCTGCCCCTCCGGGCCGGGGACCTCGATCACCAGCGGCCGGCCCCAGCCGTCCAGCGGGACCGGCTGGACCGTGTGCGGGTAGTGGCCGCCGCGCATCCGGTGGCGGACCAGCTCGCGCTCGGCCTCCTTGATCGTGATCTGCGTGGCGCGCACGCGCTCGTCGTCGCGCCCGCCCGCCGACATCGCCACGGCGGCGATCCCGGCGACGAGCACCACGGCGACGGCGCCCACGACGAGTCTCCCCCTCATCGCGTGGACCTCCTCTCCATCGCTGGACCCCACCCCTCCACTACAGCTCCCAGCTGTTGATGTCGGCGTCGGTCTTGTCGCCGCCCTCGGCCCCGTCGGCCCCCAGCGACACGATCTCGAAGTCGTGGTCGCCGTGGCTGCCGGGCGAGTAGTACAGGAACGGGTTGCCCCACGGATCGGTGGGGACCTGGTCCCCCTCGAGGTAGCTCGGGAAGGTCTTGCCGTTCTTGCCCGGCGGCGGGTTGACCAGCGCGTCGAGGCCCTCGGCCGAGCTGGGGTACTTGCCGTGGTCGACCTTGTACAGCAGCAGCGCCGACTCGAGGTTGCCGATCTGGACCTCGGCGGTCCCGACCTTGGCCTTCTCCAGCTGGTTCAGCGCGGCGATGCCGACGATGGTCATCAGGATCCCGAGGATCGCGATCACCACCATGATCTCCACCAGGGTCATGCCGCCGCGGTTGCGGTGCAGCGCGCGGACCGCCTTGCCGGCGCGCCCGGCCACCTGGACTCCGGATCGTTCGTCGAGGAAGCTCATCGTTCGGTTCCTTTCCATGGCCAGGTCACCCCACGACCTGGCTGATGTTCATCATCGGCAGCAGCACCGACAGGGCGATGAAGCCCACGCCGCCGCCCAGGACCAGGATCATGATCGGCTCCAGCAGGCTGGTCAGCGTGCCCACCGTGCGATCCACCTGGGACTCGTAGCTCTCGGCCACCTTCTGCAGCATCAGCTCCAGCTCGCCGGTGCGCTCGCCGATGGCGATCATGTGCGTCACCAGCGGCGGGAACTGGCCGCTCTTCTTCAGCGGGATCGCGATGCTCTGCCCCTCGGAGACGGCCTCGGTGACCTGCTCGAGGACCTCCTGGAGCACCACGTTGTCGACCACGTTGCGCACGATCTTCATCGAGGTCAGGATCGGCACCCCGGACGACATCAGCGTCGACAGCGTCGAGGCGAAGCGCGAGACCGCGACGAGCAGGAACAGCTTCCCGAAGATCGGCAGCCGCAGCGAGTAGGTGTCGATCAGCAGCCGCCCGCCCTCGGTGTTCTTCCACCAGCGGATCAGGAAGAACAGCCCCACGGCCAGCGCCAGCACGACGTACCAGTAGTGGCCGACGAAGTTGCTGACCCCGATCAGGATCCGCGTGATCAGCGGCAGGGTCGCGTCCATGTCCTCGAAGATCTTGGCGATCTTGGGGATCACGGCGAGCATCAGGAACGTGACCAGCAGCACCGCGACCCCGGCCATGATCGCCGGGTAGGCCAGCGCGCTGGTCAGCTTGCCGCGCAGCGCCACCTGGCCCTCGGTGTAGTCCGCGAGCTTCTCGAGCACCACGTCCAGCGTCCCGGACGCCTCGCCGGCGCTGACCATGTTGCAGTACAGGTCGCTGAAGATCTTGGGGTAGTCCTTCAGCGCGTTGCCCAGCGCCGAGCCCTCGTTGACCTTCTCCTTGATCTCGGTGAGCACCACGCGGAACTTCTCGTTGTCGGTCTGGTCCGCCACCGCGGCGAGGGACTCGACGATCGGGATCCCCGAGTTGATCAGCGTGGCCAGCTGCCGGGTGACGATCGACACGTCGGTGATCGTGATCCGTTCGAGGTAGCGGCCGAGGTCGACCTCCATCGACATCGAGATCTTGCGCGGGGCGTCCTCGACGGCGTCGCCCGCCTGGGGCGCGGCGATCTTGGCCGTGGCCTTGCCGTTGGCCTTCTTCTGCTTGGCCTCGGCGATGCTGCTGCGCTGCTCCTTCAGCTCGGTGGGGAACACCCCGTCGCGCCGCAGCTTGGTCCGGGCCGAGCGGGCGCTGTCGGCGTTGACCACCCCGCCGACGTTCTTGCCCTTGTCGGTCAGGCCCTTGTACTCGAAGACCGGCATTCCGTTCCTCTACTCCAGGACGATCGCCTCTTCCTGCGTCACGCGCAGGACCTCTTCCATCGTGGTGATGCCCGCCATCACCTTCTCCGCGCCGTCGTCGCGCAGTGTCCGCATCCCCCGCTTCAGCGCCAGGCGCTTGACCGCCCCGGCGGTGGGGTTGGACACGATCAGGTTGCGCATCTCCTCGTCCACCGAGAGCAGCTCGTAGATCCCGGTGCGGCCGCGGTAGCCGGTGCCGAGGCAGGCCTCGCAGCCGCCGGCGTGGGCGCGGAAGAACTGCTTGCCGGCGGTGACCGTCGCGGGGATCCCCAGGTCGCTGAGCTGCTCCGGCGACGGCAGGTACGCCTCGCGGCAGGCGGGGCACACGCGGCGCACCAGGCGCTGGGCCATCACCCCGATCAGCGAGGAGCTGACGAGGAACGGCTCGACGCCCATGTCCACCAGCCGGGTGACCGCGCCGGCGGCGTCGTTGGTGTGCAGCGTGGAGAGCACGAGGTGTCCGGTGAGCGAAGCCTGGATCGCGATCTCGGCGGTCTCCTGGTCGCGGATCTCGCCGACGAGGATCACGTCCGGGTCCTGGCGCAGGTAGGCGCGCAGCCCGGACGCGAACGTCAGGTTGATCTTGGGGTTCACCGCCATCTGGCCGATGCCCTTGATCTGGTACTCGATCGGGTCCTCGACGGTGAGGATGTTGATGTCGGGCTGGTTGATCACCGTGATCGAGGCGTACAGCGTGGTGGTCTTCCCCGACCCGGTGGGGCCGGTGACCAGCAGGATCCCGTGGGGCCGCTTGATCAGCGCGTTCCAGTCCTCGAACTGCTCGCCGGTGATCCCGACCTCCTGCAGCCCGAGCAGCCCGGCGCTGCGGTCCTGCAGCCGCATCACGACGCGCTCGCCGTGGGCCACCGGGACGGTGCTGGTCCGGATGTCCACGTCGCGGCCGGCGACCTTGATCCGGATCCGGCCGTCCTGGGGCAGCCGCTTCTCGGCGATGTCGAGGTTGGCCATCACCTTGACGCGGGAGACGATCGAGTTCTGGGCCCGCTTGGGCGGGTGGAACTTGTCGTACAGCACGCCGTCGATCCGGAACCGCACGACCAGCTCGCGCTCGAACGGCTCGATGTGGATGTCGCTGGCCCGCTCCTTGAGCGCCTCGGTGAACAGCGTGTTGACGAAGCGGATGATCGGGGCCTCGTCGTCGGTGGCGTCGAGGATGTCCACGATCTCCTGGACGTTGTCCTCCTGCCCCGTCTCGGCGTCCTCGAGCTCGCCGATCACCTCGCCGGCGCTGCGCGCGACGCGGTCGTAGCCGCTGTTGATCGCGTGCAGCACCCGCTCGACGCCGCCGATGTGCAGCCGCAGCTGCGCGCCGCCGAGGAACGCCCGCAGGTCGTCCACCGCCGAGAGGTTGAAGGGGTTGCTGACCACCACCTCGACGGTGCCGTCGTCGGTGCGGCGCACCGGCAGCACGCCGTGGGCCTTGGCGAAGGTGATCGGCAGGTCCTGGATCAGCTCGAGGTCCAGCTCGTCGGCGGGGATCGCCTCCATCAGCGGCAGCCCCAGCTGCTCGCTCAGCGCCCGGGCCAGCGTCAGCTCGTCGATGGCCTGCTGGGCCAGCAGCGCGTCGCCGAGGCGCACGTTGTTCTTGCGCGCGGCCTCGGTGCCCGCGCGGATCTGATCGCGGGTCACGCCGTGGCGCTCGACCAGGATGTCCTGCAGCTCGCGGCGGGCGACAGCCATACCTAGTCGACCTCCTCGACGGGGATCTCGGGGGTGGTCTGGTAGCGGATCTCGCCGCCGCCGGGGGTGATCAGGATCTCGCCGGGGCGGGGGTAGGGGAGGCGGACCTCGTCGCCGGGGGTGCCGGCGGCGGGGTTGCCCGCGTCGTCCTCGTCCTCGACCGAGATGTCCTCTTCGTCGTCCTCGAAGTCGTCCTCGGCGTCCTCGTAGCCGTCCTCGCGGCCGTCCTCGTAGCCGTCCTCGCGGCCGTCCTCGTACCCGTCTTCGTAGTCCTCGTCGTCCTCGTCGTCCTCGGGCAGGTAGTCCTCCTCGTCCGCGGGCCGGAAGACCGGCTCGTCGCTGGCGCCGGCTCGCGGCGGGCCGTTCTTCTCGTAGTAGTCCGCCGAGTCGTCGGGCCGCGGTTCGCTCTCGCGCTCGCGGTACACCGACGGCGTGTCGGGCAGGTTCATCGAGTACATCAGCAGCTCGTTGATCTCGGCCTGCTGCTCCTCGAGCGACTTGCCGTAGAACCGGCGCATGAACTCCTGCTTCTGGAGGAACTTGATCGTGTAGACCTCCTGCAGGTCCTCGGGCCCGTCGATCACGTGGGGGGTGAGGAACAGCAGCAGGTTGGTCTTCTTGTCGGTCTTCTTCTTGCTGCGGAACAGCGCGCCGAGCAGCGGGATGTCGCCCAGCAGCGGGACCTTGTCCTCGCTGAGCGTCTCGTTGGTCTGCATCAGCCCGCCGAGCACGATCGTCTGGTTGTTCTCGACGCTGACGACGGTCTCCACCGAGCGCTTGGTGGTGGACACCCCGCCGCTGGACAGCAGGTCGGAGCCCTGGGACTCGGGGACCACCTCGGTGATCTCCTGGAAGACCTGCAGCTGGACCGTGTCGCCCTCGCTGATCTGCGGCGTCACGCGCAGCGTCAGCGCCACGTCCTCGCGGGAGAAGTTGGCGATCGGCATCCCCTGGGTGGTGGTGGTGAACCCGGCGCTGAACGGGATCGTCTGGCCGACGATGATCTCGGCCTCCTCGTTGTCCAGGGTCAGCAGGTTGGGCGCCGACAGCACCTCGGTGTTGGTGTCGGTCTGCAGCGCGGTGATCACCACGCCGAAGGCCGGGATCTCGAGCGTCCCGGTCTCGCTGCCGGGGAACGGGATCGGGATCGAGGAGCCGAACACGCCCAGCGCCATCCCGGACACGTCGAAGGCCAGCCCCGAGGTGGGGTTCAGCGCCGACATCAGGGTGCTGCCGCCGACGCTGCCGATCCCGCCGAGGCCCAGCCCCGACTGGCCCAGCTCCTCCTTGCCGTAGCCGGAGTGGAACGACACGCCGGTGTCCCGCTCCATGTTGTCCGAGATCTCCATGATCACCGCCTCGACGAACACCTGCTTGCGGCGGATGTCGAGCATGTCGATCACCCGCTTGAGGCGGTAGAAGTCGTCGCGGCTGGCGGTGACCACCAGCGAGTTGGTGTTGGGGTCGGCGGTGACCTTCACGCCGCCCTCGAACTGGGCCACGCTGCTGCCGCCGCCGCCGGCCTTGGCGTCGCCGCCCGCGCTGGCGGCCGCGCGGCTCGCGCGACCGCCGGTGCGCTGCGTCTGCTGGGCGCGCTGGTTGGCCTCCTGGGTCAGGTTGGACAGCACCTGGGCCAGCTCCTCGGCCTTGGCGTGCTCGAGGTAGACCACGTGGATGTCGCCCTGGACGTCGACCTCGTAGTCGAGGCGGGCGATGAACTCCTTGACGTCCTCCATCGCCTGCTCGGTGGCCATGATGATCACCGAGTTGGTGCGCTCGTCGGCGAGGATCTTCTCGATGTAGGTCTCGGACCCCACGGCGTCCGAGGTCGCGTTGGCCGCCTTGGCGGTCTCCTGGGCCTTGCTGCGGCGGCTGCGTCGCGACTCCCGGCGGCTCTTGGGGGTGCTCTGGGCGGCCGGCGCGGCCGCGGTCTCGTCGACCCCGAACACGGTCTTGATCTTCTCGACGATCTCGGTGGCGTCGGCCCACTCGATCTGGATCACCTCGAGCTTGGTCTTCGGCGCGCTGACGTCCAGCTCCCTGAGCAGCTCCTCGATGCGCCGGATGTTGTTCGCCGAGTCGGTGATGATCAGCGAGTTGGTCGGGGCGTAGGAGGTCACGTCGCCGCCGTTGCCCACCATCTTCGAGGCGATCTTGGAGATGTCGTCGGCCTGGACGTTCTCGAGCCGCAGGATGCGGGTGACCATGTTGGCGGTGTACGGCATGTAGTCGCCGGTGTAGGTCCGGATCGGCTCCTTCATCGAGCTGGAGTTGGGGACGATGCGGGTGACCTTGCCCTCGGTGACGGTGCTGTAGCCGGCGGCGTCGAGGGCGGAGAGGAACGCCTCGTAGGCCTCGGCGACGGTCACCGGGGTGGGGGAGATGATCGTGATCTTGCCGCTGAGCTTGTCGGCGAGGATGAAGTTGCGCCCGGTCAGCTCGGCGAAGTACTTGACCACGTCCTTGAGTTCGGCGTCGACGAAGTCGATGTTGACCAGCGTGTCGCGGGGGGCGCGGTCGATCTCCTTGCGATCCGTGGCGCCCTTGGTCGACCAGTACCCGTCGCCGCCGCCGACCATCGGCTCGTCGCCGCCGGCGAGGCCCTTGTCCTCCTCGTCGTCGTCGCCGCCCTCGTCGTCCTCCTTGGCCTTCTCCTCGCGCTCCTCGGCCCGCTTCTTGCGCGCCTCGGCGAGCTTGGGATCGAGGCGCTTGTCCACCGCCGGGGCCCGGGCGTTGTCCAGCAGGACCTTCGGGGGGGCCTGGCTGGTGCCGTCCTTCGATGCCGTGCTGCCCGAGTCGTCGGACGCCTCGTCCTCGTCGCCGTCCGGACCGCCGGACCGATCGCCCTGGTCCTGCTCCTCGGGGTCCTCGGCCCACGCCCCGGTGGGGGCGAGCCACAGGCCCAGCGCCAGGAACCCTACCAACCAGCTCCGCGTCCGCACGTCCACTCTCCTTGGGGTACTCATCGGATGTCGTATTCCATGGTCATTTCCTGACCCTTGCGGATGATGTCGAGACTGATGTTCGACTCGTTCTGCAGCTTGCTGTACACGTCCAGCGCGCTCTCCGGGCTGGTGATCGCCATGCCGTTGACGCCGGTGATCACGTCGTTGTTCTGCAGGCCGAGGTGCTTGTAGGCGCTGTTGCGCTTGATGCTGAAGATCTTGAAGCCGTTGGACTTGCCGTCGACGAAGTTGGGGACCACCCGCGCGTCGCGGCTGAGCCGGTCGAGGTTGCCCAGGGCGTTGTCCACGGAGTCGCGCTCGACCTGGTAGTGGGTGTCGTCGATCTTGGTGATGCCCTCGGACCAGTCGATGCGGCCGCGCTTCTTCTTGGTCGCCCTGTCCTCGCTGCGGGCGCTGCCGCGGCTCTTCTTCTTGCCCTCGCCACCGATCTCGAGGTACTCCAGCGCGCCATTGCCGCGGCGCAGGTAGACCCGCCGGCGCTCGATCCGCTCCACCTCGGCGTCGGCCAGCGCGTCGCCGTTCTTGAACATCTCGGGGAACGGGTCCTGCTGGTCCATCTGGATCAGCGCCGAGGAGTAGCGGGGGTCCTCGGCGACCATCGTCAGCACCAGGGTGGCGCCGAGGTCGGAGGCCTCCTGCTCCTCGCCCTCGGCGGTGGCGATCGCGCTGCCGGTGCTGCCCACCTGGGAGCTGTCGAACAGCGAGCGATCCATGATCGGCGTCATGTAGCCGTCCAGCGTCGGGGGACGTGCGCCGCGGTTGCGGTTGCCCTTGCCGCCGCGGTCCGCCACGGCGCGGCCGCCACCATCCGCCGCGGCCTCCGCGTCGCCGCCGTCCGCGGCCTCGTCGCGATCCCCACGTGCCCCGCCGAGCTCGACGAGCTCGGCGTCGCTGGGCGGCCGGATCTTGCCGGCGATCAGCCGGTTGATCCCGAACGCCAGCCCCGCGGCCACCACCGCTACCACCGCCAACAGAGCCAGGAACGTGCCTCGTTTCATGGGTCACCTACTCGTCCAAGGGCGCTCTGAAGCAAGAATCGGGCCATCGAGGTCCAGCGTCGGGATCGGCGAGGCGGTCAGGCGCCCCCCGCGGAGGCGGTGGAACGGGGCCGCGCCCGCGGGCGGGACAAAATGGCAAATCGCATGGGGCCCCCCTGGGGGCAGTGACAATGTGTCACTCGGGATCGGCAGCGGCCTCGTCGCGCTCGATCGTCACCCCGAGGATCCGGTCGCCGCGGCGGATCGCGTGGACCACGTCCATCCCGGCCGTGACCCGCCCGAACGCCGTGTAGTGGGCGGTCAGGTGCGGCTGGCGGTCGTGGGTGACGAACCACTGGCTTCCCTCGGTGTCCACGGCCGAGCGGGCCATCCCCAGCGTGCCGGGCTCGTGGGCCAGGGCGTTGAACTCGGAGCGGATCGAGTGACCCGGGCCGCCCCAGCCGGTGCCGTCGGGGCAGCCACCCTGGATCACGAACGCGGGCACCACGCGGTGGAACGTCAGGCCGTCGAAGAACCCGTCCTCGGCGAGCCGCGCGAAGTGGGCCACCGTGGCCGGAGCTCGCTCGGGGTCCAGCGCCACCGCGATCGTCCCGCGCTCGGTCTCGATGCGGGCGCCGGTGATCCCGGCGGCTCCGTGGAGCGGGTCCGACAGCTCGGGCATCGGATCGGGGTGGGCCACCACGTGGCGGCCGGTGGCGCGGATGGCGCGGGCCGCGGCCTTGCGCACCGGGCGCTGCGGGTCGTCGAGGGCGGCGTCGAACCACCCGGGGGGGACGGGATCGCCGTCGTTCATCGCGTCGATCAGGTGCTCGCGGACCTCGGCCCCGGCGAACCCGGTCCAGCGGTCGTAGCTCTCGATCAGGGTGGCCCGCACCTGGGGGTCGTCGTCCTCGGCGAGGGCGTCGACGGCGATCACGGCCAGGTTCGGGTCGTCGCCGGAGAGGGCGGAGAGCAGCAGCGCCCGGGACGCGGGGTCCTCGGGGGTCTGGGCGAAGGCATCGAAGACGGCGAGCTGGATCACGGGGGGCCACTCGGCGAAGGGCTCCAGGAACGCCTGCGCGCCGCCCTGTTCGAAGCCCAGCATCACGCGGGTGGCCTGCCGCTCGGCCTCGACGAAGGGGACGGGATCGGGACCCAGGCGCTCCACCAGCGCCGCCGCGTCGGGCCAGCCCCCGAGCGCGATGGAGCGGATCGCCGTGGCCCGCACGGCGGGATCGGCGTCGGTCAGCAGGGGGACCAGAGCGTCGGCCGCGAGGGTGCCGAAGACCAAGTCGGCGGACGCCAGCGCGGCGGCGGCGGACTCCCGCACGGCCGGGTCGTCGTCGCTGCACAGGACGCCCAGCAGCTGCACCGGTCGCTCGGCGGCGGGGTGGTGGGACAGCACCACGCCGAGCCCCCGGGCGACGGCGACGCGCTCGGCGACCGTGCCCGTGGCGCGGTCGCCGGCCGCAGGATCGCCCAGGACGCCGTAGATGCTGTCGGCGAGGGTCGTGGGTTCGAGGGCGGACACCGCCGCGAGGGCCCGGGCCACGATGGCCCGCAGCGCCGGATCGTCGCTGCCGGCGGCGGCCTGGACCAGCGCGGCGCGCGTGCGCTCACGCACACGCAGGTCGTCCGCGAGCGGGCAGCGCACCAGCAGGTACGCGCACCACCACTGGACCTCGGGATCATGGACCACCAGCGCCGGCAGCAGCGGGTCCAGGACCGTTTCCGTGACCGGTCGGGCGATGCCCCGCCGGCCCAGCATCGCCATGCCCTCCAGCGCCGCGATGCGCTCGCCGCGCTCGCCCTCGAGCAGCATCCGCTCCAGGTCGTCCCAGGCGCTGGCCCCGGCGCCGTTGCCCATCGCCCGGGCGATCGCCGCGCGGGTCTGGGGGTCGTCCTCGAGCTCGAGGGCGCGGGACAGCACCTCCTCGACGCGGTCCTCGAGCAGCAACCGGGCGGCCTCGTCGTCCACGTCCCAGGCCCAGCTGAGGCCCAGGGCGAAGGCGGCCTCGTCGCGTACGACGGGCACCGGGTCCTGCAGCCGGAACGCGATCGGCTGCAGCGCCTCGGGGCGCCCCATCCGGCCCAGCGCGCGCAGCGCGGCCACGCGCACGCTCGCGTCCGGATGGCGGACGAACGGCACGATCTCGCTGCCCGCGTCGCGGGCCTGCTCGTGGCGCGCGATCGTCAGCAGCGCCTCGTCCGGCGCGATCGCGGCGATGGGATCCGGCTCCTCCTCGATCACGGTGGTCACCCGCTTGGGGCAACCCACGAGCAGCAACGACATGATCGGGACCAGCGGCACGAGGTGGTGGGATCGCATGGGGGCTCCGTACCAGGAAACGGGCGCGGGGGGCAATCCGGTTCTCGCCGTGTGGGCTCCCGCGCCCCTACCGCGCGCGAGACAGCTGTGGCATCGTAGGGGGCCCCTTTCCGCCCTGGAGCTGGAGGACGCCCGATGTCCGACCTGACGCGTGACCCCCCGATCGTGGTGGTGGCCCTGGGGGGCCACGCCTTCATGGGCCCCGGAGAGCCGACCAAGGTCGAGGTCTACGAGCGCCGCGCCGCGGAGATCAGCGACCACCTGATGACGCTGATCGACCGCAACTACAACATCGTGATCACCCACGGCAACGGCCCGCAGGTCGGCAACCTGGTGCTCAAGAACGACGCGGCCAAGGACCAGTTCGAGCCCGATCCGCTCGACGTGCTGGTGGCCGAGACCCAGGGCAGCCTGGGCTACGTGCTGCAGCAGGCGATCCTCAACAAGCTGCGCCGGATGGAGATGCGCCGCTACGTGGTGACGTTCGTCACCCAGGTGCTGGTCCACGGCGACGACCCCGCGTTCGAGGACCCGACCAAGCCGATCGGGCCGTACTACGAGGAGGACGTCGCCGAGCAGCTCGCCGCCGAGAAGGGCTGGAAGATCGTGCACCAGCCCGGGCGCGGCTGGCGGCGCGTGGTGCCCTCGCCCCAGCCGCTCAAGGTCGTGCAGTGGGACACGATCCGGCTGACCGCCAAGCAGGGGCACATCGTGATCGCCTGCGGGGGCGGGGGGATCCCCATCGCCAAGTCCCCCGAGAACGACTTCTCCGGCATCGAGGCGGTGGTCGACAAGGATCTGAGCAGCAGCGTGCTCGCGACCCAGATCGGCGCCGAGCTGTTCATCGTGCTCAGCGACGTGCCCGAGGTCTACATCAACTACAACCAGCCCAACCAGACGCCGCTGGCCGCGCTGACGATCAACCAGACCGAGCGCTACGTGGAGGAGGGGCAGTTCCCGCCGGGGAGCATGGGCCCCAAGGTCCAGGCGATCCTGTCGTTCCTCAAGGCCGGCGGGAAGCGCGGCCTGATCACGACCCCGGACCAGCTCGAGGCGGCGCTCGACGGCCGCGGCGGCACCCACTTCGTCGGACGGATCTAGACCGATGGGGACCGAGCCCGGCTTCTTCAACGCCACCGAGTACTTCGTCGACCGCAACGTCCGCCAGGGGCGCGGCCACGAGGTCGCGCTGTACACCGCCGAGCGCGACTACACCTACAACGACGTGCAGAAGATGGTGAACAAGACCGCCAACGCCCTGGCCAGCCTGGGGCTGCGGGTCGAGGACCGGGTGATGCTGCTGATGCTCGACATCCCCGCGTTCTTCGCCAGCTTCTGGGGGGCGATCCGGATCGGCGCGATCCCGGTGCCGATCAACACGATGATGACCCCCGACGACTACGCCTACTACCTCAACGACAGCCGCGCGCGGGCGCTGATCCTCAGCGAGGAGCTGTGGCCCGTGATCTCGCAGATCAAGGAGCCGCTGCCGTTCCTGCGGGACCTGATCCTGGTCCACCCCACCGAGGGGGCCCACATCCCGTTCCGCCAGAAGTACCAGTTCGCGCCCTCGACGCGGAAGACCGCGCCGACGGTGCAGGACGACGTGGGGTTCTGGCTGTACAGCTCGGGCAGCACGGGATCGCCCAAGGGCGCGATCCACTCCCAGCGCGACCCGCGGGTGGTGACCGACAGCTACGCCCGGGACACCCTCGGCATCGGCGAGGACGACATCATCTACTCGGCCGCGCGGCTGTTCTTCGGCTACGGCCTGGGCAACAGCAACTTCTTCGCGCTGGGGCTCGGCGCGGCCGCCGTGCTGGACCCCCGGCCGCCCAAGCCGCAGACCTGCTTCGAGAACCTGCAGCGCTTCGGCGCGACCGTGTTCTTCGGGGTCCCGACGCTGTACGGCCAGATGCTGGAGTACCAGGAGAAGCTGGACCGCGACGCGGGGGGCGAGCCGGACCCCAACGGGGAGCACGCGTTCTCCACGGTGCGGCTGTGCGTCTCGGCCGGCGAGGCGCTGCCCGCGGACCTGTTCCATCGCTTCAAGCAGCGCTACGGGCTGGAGATCCTGGACGGGATCGGGTCGACGGAGATGCTGCACATCTTCCTGTCCAACCGGCCCGGCGACGTGCGCCCGGGGAGCACCGGCAAGCCGGTCCCGGGGTACGAGCTGCGCCTGCTCGACGACGCCGGCGGCGAGGTGCCGCGGGGCGAGATCGGGACGCTGCACGTCAAGGGCGACTCGGCCGCCCAGGCCTACTGGCGGCGGCGGGACAAGACCCGCGCGACGATGGTCGGGGAGTGGATCAACACCGGCGACAAGTACTACGTCGACGAGGACGGCTACTACTGGTGCTGCGGCCGCGGCGACGACATGCTCAAGGTCGGCGGGATCTGGGTCTCGCCGGTGGAGGTCGAGGGCATCATCGTGCAGCACGAGGCGGTGCGCGAGTGCGCCGTGGTGGGGCACGCCGACGACCAGGGCCTGGTCAAGCCCAAGGCGTTCGTCAAGCTCTCCGACGGGTACGATCCGTCCGACGAGCTCGCCGCGGAGCTCCAGGCCTTCGTCCGCGACAACGCCGCGAACTACAAGTACCCCCGGTGGGTCGAGTTCCTCGACGAGCTGCCCAAGAGCAGCACCGGCAAGATCCAGCGGTTCAAGCTCCGGTAGCGACCTACGGCGGGGCGATCGTGAAGCCCCCGGCGAGGGTCCAGGCCTCCCGCAGCTCCGGGTTGTCCGGCTGCTCCTGGAGCCCCCGCTCCAGCAGCGGCAGCGCCTGCTCCGGGCGGCCCGACTGCACGAGGCACACGCCCAGATCGCCGGCCTGGCGCGGGCCCAGCAGCACCATCGAGTGGGCCTCCCACATCATCTGCACGCCGCGCTCGGCGTCGCCGTCGCGGCAGGTCGCGCGCCCCAGCTGGAACAGCACGGCCGGGTCCTCGACGATCTCCAGCGAGTGGCGGTAGGCCTCGGCGGCCCCGCCGTAGTCCTCGAGCATCTCGAGGCACAGCCCGTAGTTGGCCAGGTAGGTCGGCTCGTCGGGGCGCAGCCGCAGCGCCTGCTCGAAGAACCCGCGGGCCTCGGCGTACTGCCCGCCGCGCAGCTCGGCGAGCGCGACGTCGTGGATCCGGGTGGCGCGGTGGCTGCGGGAGATGCTGGCCGCGGCGAGCACCAGCAGCCCCACCGAGAGGGCCACGAGGATCCCCGCGATGAACTGACGACGGTGGATCACGAGCCGCGTCTTCCCCATCGGACCCCCGAGGCTCCCCATGGTATCCGTTGCCCCGGCCGGGGCCAAAGCATGGGCCCCGGATCGCGCGCGTCGGCGGCGAGATCAGGTTGGCCCGACTGCCACGTTCTCTTCTGGAAATCATCGTTATTCCAAATAGTTGAGTGGAACTTGGTCACTTGACGGTTCGCCTTTGCTGATTACGTTGTGGGTGCGTCCGACACACAGCGGAGCCGCCGAGGACGACGCGACGAGACGGCGGCTCCCCGACACGACGAGGAGGTACGCCATGTCCCTGATTCGCCATCGACGGAACCCGAGGTTCCCCACCCGCTGGTTCGCGGACCTGTATCGCGATCCGTTCCACGACGAGTTCTTCCGCCGGTTCCTCGGCGACATCGGCGCCGACGAGCGTGGCGCGGTGTTCGCCCCCGCGGTGGACATCTCCGAGGCCGACGGCGCCTACGTGGTCGCCGCCGAGCTGCCGGGCCTGGGCCGCGACGACGTCGACGTGCAGGTCCACGACGGCGTGCTGACGCTCGAGGCCGAGCGCCGCATCGAGGAGGAGAAGGAGGAGGGCAGCGTGTTCGTCTCGGAGCGGCGCTTCGGGACCTTCCAGCGCTCGTTCCGGCTCCCCGAGGACGCCGACGCGGCGGGCATCACCGCCACGATGAAGGACGGCGTCCTGACCATCACCGTCCCCAAGGTCGAGGTCGAGGAGCCCGAGGCCGTCCAGATCGAGGTCCAGGCGTAGGCCTGCGTCCCCGGGAGGACGGCCCTCCGCCAGGCTGTCTCCCGGCCGCCGGGTTGATCGTAGCAGCGACGCGCGGATCGTCGATCGATGCCGCGCGCCGATGTCGACCCGGTGAGAGTCCTCGGACACGCTCCACGGCGCCCGAATCGTGAGCCATCGTCACGCAACGGGCGTGGGGCGTCGCCCGGCGCCCGGATCGTGAGCCATCGTCACGAAACGGGCGTGGGGCGTCGCCCGGCGCCCGGATCGTGAGCCATCGTCACGAAACGGGCGTGGGGCCGCCGCCGGCGCCCGAATCGTGAGCCATCGTCACACAACGGGCGTGTGGCGTCGCCCGGCGCCCGAATCGTGAGCCATCGTCACACAACGGGCGTGGGGCGTCGCCCGGCGCCCGAATCGTGAGCCATCGTCACGAAACGGGCGTGGGAGATGGCGACGCGACCGATTTTCGGACGGGGAGACCGGAAATCGAACGATCGTGGCTTGCGGTACGGGGCGGGCGGGGCGGAGATGCTGCGGTGGGGTGGGGCTCCTCGGTGGCTGGCCCGGGACTTGCTAGCGGAGAGTGGCGGGAGGTGACCATGGCACTCGTCCACCTGACCGCGCGCCTGAACCGGGCGATGTCGCCGGAGCTGCTGGATGGCTGGTGGCGGCGCCGCTGGATCTCGATGCGTCGTGTGTTCCCGGCCTGTCTCGCGGCCGTGCTGCGGACGGATCACCAGCACTTGCTGGTCGAGGAGGAGTCGCCGGAGCGCGCCCTGCGGGTCTGGGACAACGCGGTCCGGGGCTCCACGCGCGGCCTCGGGTCCCGGATCTGGCAGATCCCCCGCGAGCCCGTCGTCGTCCGGGACCGAAACCACCTCTACAAGACGGTGTCGTACATCCTGCGAAACCCGCTGGCCGAGGACGGAGTGGACGAGCCGCTCCGCTGGCTGTGGTCGACGTTGCGGGACGTCGTGGGCGCCGTCGTCGATCCCTGGGTCTCGGTGCCGGACCTCGCGGCTGCGATGGGTAGACGTACCGAGGGATTCGAGCGCTGGTTCCTCGAGTGGGTCACGGTGGGGCCGGGAGGAGAGCCCGGGTCGGTCCGCGTTCCGGTCCCGGCCGTGCCCACCGCGGTTCCCCGGATGGGACTCGACGACCTGCTCGCGGCGGTCGAGGCCGCGACGCGTTGCGACCGCAGGGACGTGCGCCGCAAGCGACTGGTGCGGTGGCTGTTCGTCGCACTCGCGCGACGGCAAGGGTGGCGGGACGTTCGAGCGCTGGGGCACGTCGCGGGGGTGCACCCCAGGTCGATCTACCGCATCGGGCAACAGCCCCCTCGCCGCGTACTCGAGGCCGTCGAGCGCTGCCTCGGAGATGCTCGCTTGCTGCGTTCCCTGCCCGCTCCGCCGCGATCCCGTCGACCGGTGTGACGATCACCGCCCGATCCGCGTCTCGAACGCCCCGGTGAATGCCAGCTCGATGCCGAAGATCGCGCTGAGGCCCGGGGTCTCGGTGGCCTCGACCTTGCCGCGGTAGCCCAGCAGGTCGGCGTAGGTCTTGAACGCCAGGTTGCGCAGCAGCGACACCCCGAGCTCGGTGCGCAGGTTGGCGGTGATCAGCAGGTCCTCGTCGGTGTCGAAGTCGGTGGGGAACCAGCCGTCGAGCTTGAACGTGTTGGCCCAGCGCACCGGCGTGCGGGCCAGCTCCTGCTGGATCTCCAGCGACATCCCGGACTCCAGCGGGCCCTCCTCGGCGCTGAAGTCGTACTCGACGAAGGTCCCGGCCTTGATCGAGCGGAACGACGGGATCAGGTTCGTGGCGGTGACCCCGCCGGTGCCGCGCAGGTCCTTCTGCCGCGGGAGCAGCCCGGCGACATCGCCGGCTTCGTCCAGCTCCCGGGTCCGCATGAACTCGGTGTCGTAGCTGGCCTGGACGTAGGGGTAGATCGGCACGGCGCGCACGCTGAGGCCCTTGAGCCCGGCGTCGAGCTTGAACACCAGGTCGTCCTCGAGCTCGGACGGCTCGGCCTCGCCGACGGTGTTGACGGTCAGCACCGCCTGCCCGGCGGCCTCCAGCACGATGTCGCGGGTGTCGACCCCGAGCGCCCCGCCGGCGCGCAGCCCGAAGGTGAAGCTCGTCGGCGTGGTGACCCGGCTCTCGCGGACGTTGGCGTAGGCCTCCTGATCGCCCTGGACGACGTAGCGCGTCAGCACCACCCCGAGGTGGTCGGCCCGCAGGTAGAACAGCGGGTACACCGTCTCGCCGCGGTCGTGCAGCAGCTCGGCGAGGTGGGCGCGGTAGGCCGGGCCCAGCTCGGGGTGCTCGGCCCGCATCTGCTCGAGGCCGGCGAGCACCTCCTCGCGCAGGGTGCGCGGGGCGCCCAGCGGCGTGGGGATCAGCCGCCGTTCGTCGGCGCGGAACGTCTGCCGCGGGCGGGTCCCGGCCAGCACCTGGCCCGCGGTGGGGTAGCCCTGCAGCGCAGTGGTGGTCACCACGCGGTAGGTGTCCGAGGTGGACAGCGGGCGGCCGCCGACGAGGGCGTGGGTCGGGTCGAGGCCGGCGATCCAGGGCGCGCCGGTGCGGGCCTCGGCGCTGGCGTCGCCCTGGGCCGCGGAGTGGCGCCGCGGGGGACGCCCCTCGTCGCGGGCGTCCCCGGTGACCCGCACCAGCTCCCGCAGCTGGGACCCGGTCAGCTCGTACAGCTGGAGCTGATCGGGCACCGACAGGTACGCCGCGGCGTACAGCTCGCGGGTGGGTCCGCTGAGCTCGAACGGCCACGGCAGCGGCGGCAGGATCACGACGTCGGCGCGGGCCCGCTCGCGCAGCAGGTTGGCGGTCAGGTTGCCCCACAGCTCGGGGGTCATCTGGAGCAGCAGCCGCTCGGCGGCCAGCGTGCCGGCGGCCAGCTCCTGCTCCACGAGCTGGCGGTAGGGCTGCCCCTCCATCAGGAACTGGACCCGGTTGATGTCCTCCTCGGCGAGGGTGCGCAGGTCCGGGACGAGGACCGGCTCGCCGGCGAGCCAGACCTGCTGGCGGACGCCCATCACCGGACGCAGCGCCTCGTCGTCGATCGGCAGCAGCTGGGAGATCGGGTGGGTCCGCAGCCGCAGGCCGTCCAGCGTCCCGTCGTCGCCCAGCCAGCCCTCGAGCTCCCCGACCTCGCTGCCGCTGGCGTGGACCACCAGCGCCGGGCGGCGATCGGCCCGCCGCGCGCGGTCCGGCTGGACCAGCGCCACGTCCAGGTCGACCGGCTGGGGCTGCGCCGCGCGGAAGTCGCCGATCACCACGTCCACGCCGCTCAGCTCGCGCAGCAGCTCGCCGCTGCTGGCCGGGGAGAAGCTGGCCAGCAGGACCACCAGATCGGGGTCGCGATCGTGACGCGCGCGCAGCGCGTGCAGCGCCCGCTCGACCGCCTGCTGCGGCGGGTCGAGCTGCAGCCCGGCCCGGGCCCCCTCGTCCAGCCGCTCCAGCACCGCCGGGTCGGTGACCCCGACGAACGCCACCGCCACCGAGCCCAGCTCCACCAGCTCGGCCCCCTCGAACGGCATCGCCCCGCTGGGCCCGTGGAGGTTGGCCGACAGCAGGGTCACGCCGGCCTCGCCGCTCTCGGCGATCAGCCCGTCGAGGCCGGCGGTGAGCTCCAGCCCGCCGGGCGCCAGGAACCGCAGCCCGGTCTGGTCCAGCGCCGCCCAGCTGTGGGGCCGCTGCAGGCTCAGCGGCTGGTTGGAGACGAACGAGCGGCCCTCCACCGCGCCCCCCGCCGAGACGTAGATCGCGGGGCAGCGCGACGCCGCCAGGCGGTCCTCGATCAGCCGCTTGCGGCGAGACCCCTCGCCGGTCATCCGCGCCAGCTGGTGCAGCGTGCGCGCGTGGCCGGCGGCGTCCAGCGAGACGCTCTCGTGGGCTCGGACCTCCCAGGCGTGCGGATCGGTGGCCAGCTCCGGCTCGGAGGGGGTCCCGGGACCTTGCGCGAGCCACGCCTCGTCGCCGGCGCCGTTGCGGACCCGCGTGAGGATGCCCTGCATCCGCTGGGCGTCGGGCGGATCGCCGCGCTCCAGCATCGCCGCCTGGATCGTGTCCAGCAGGTCCAGGTCGGGGTCGTGGGCGCCCTGCAGCAGCACCGCGCGGTCGGTGACGACCAGCGGCGCCGGCTGGATCTGCTCGACGACCTCGAACTCCCCGGCGGCGACGAACGCCACGGCGCTGGACAGCAGCCCGTCGTCGGTCCACAGGTAGCGGCCCCCGCGGTACAGCGTGCCCAGCCCCGAGCGGACCTCGCGGATCGTGCCGCCGGTGGACTCCAGGTAGGCGAACAGCAGGTCGCCGAAGCCCATCTCCATCCGGCCGCTGCTGAGGCCCCCGGTCTGGCCGTCGAACAGGATCCGGAACGCTGGCGCGGGCTCCGCGGGGGGCGGGTCGGCGGGCGCCGCGCCGCCCTCCTGCGCGCGGGCCGCGGCGAGGGGGCACAGCAGGGCGACGGCCAGGGCCAGCGACGCCGGTCTACGCATCGGGTGGATCAGAAGATGTAGTCACATTCCACGAAGCGCGTGACCTTCAGCGAGCGGGCGGTGGTCACGGCGGTGCCGAGCACGATCTCCTCCTCGCAGTCCCCCTGGCGGGCCTGCACGTAGGCGTAGACCCGCTCGTCCTGCTTCTCGACGAACCACACGTTCTCGGCGTGGCCGACGCAGCCGTCGGCGCGGGAGATCGTCCCGACGATCATCGTGTCCAGCCAGTCGGGGGGCGGCGGCGGGGTGCCCTGGACCGTGCACTTCTCGTCGATCAGCTCCTGCCACTCGGACTGATCGTTGATCGTGAACGACAGCACCGGGTTGACCGGCACGCACCACGACACGTCGAAGTCCTGGAATGCGACGTCGATGCCGCCGGTGGCGTTGTGCTCCTCCTGGGTGCAGCCGGTCACGCCCGAGGTGTCGTCGTCCGCGGCGTCGTCGTCGGCGCCGTCGTCGTCGGCGCCGTCGTCGTCGGCCGCGTCGTCGTCGGCCGCGTCGTCGTCGTCCGCCGCCGGGCAGCCGACGATCCAGGGCAGGACCAGCAGCCCCAGCAGCAGGGCTCGGTGGATCCACGTCATCGCTCTCACCTCTCTCCCACGATCCGGTACATCATCGCCCGCTCGTACTCGTCGAGCCCGGCAAAGGTGGGCACGTCCCCGCCCTCCTCGCCCGTCTTCGGGGGGATGAAGCTGGCCCGGTGCAGCACGGGCCGCAGCTGATCCAGCAGCCGGCGGAAGTTGTGGCCCTCGTCCATCCCGGCCTGCTGCAGCAGCAGCCCATAGGGCTGTCGGTCGCTGAGCAGCCGCACCGACTCGACCACCACGCGGCTCGACGTGCGGTGGACGCCGTGGACCAGGTCGCAGACGTACGACTCCTGGCCGCCGGCGTCCTCCTCGTACCAGATGCGCCCGACGGCGACCCAGGTGACGTGCTCCAGGGGGAGCTTGAACGGCGCCCCGCCCCCGGTCTCGCAGCGCAGGCGGTCCGGCTCGATCATCGTCAGCGCGCTCAGCCGCGGGGTCAGGATCCGGCTGCGCAGCGCCTCGGGGACCGCCGTCCCGCCGGCCGGCGCCGGCTCGTCGCGGAGCTCCTCGTCGTCCATCGGCGGGATGATCTTGGAGTCGGTGGCGTCCCACTCGCCGGAGGCCGCCGGATCGCGACGGCCCGGCGGGGTCCACGGGTGGGCGTCGAGGGCCTCGTCGCCGTCGCCCTCGCCCGCGGCGGGGAGCGACATGGCTCGCCTCGGGCGGCCCTCGTCCCCGTCGTCGTAGTCCTCCCACGGCTGGTCGGCCAGCTTCCGGGTGTCGCCCCACGGCGACCGCTCCGGCGGGACCTCGAGCGACGCGGGCCACTCGGGGATCTCGCGGCGCGCCGGGGCGGGCGCCGGTGCGCCCCCCACCGCCGCGATCCGGGGCGGCGGGGGAGACGCCTGCGCCGGGGACTGGACCCAGTCGTCGACGTTGCGGGCCAGCTCGTCGGACTGCACCGCGACCCGGCGGCGCTCCCCGCCGGCGGCGTCGGTGGCCGACGGCCCCTGCGGGACCTGGTGCAGCGCCGCGCGCAGGCGGTCGAGGTGCTGCCGGTCCGGCCCGGTCCCGCTGCGCGCCGCGATCTCCTCGGCCTCGGCCAGCATCTGCTCGGCCTGCTCGCGGCCCTCCCGCTGGTGCTGGAGCAGCTCGAGGCAGCCGATCAGCGCCCGCAGCCGCCAGCCGTGGTCCGGGTGGAAGTCCAGGTACCGCTCGTAGGTGTACAGCGCGTAGTGGTCCTGGCCGCGCCCGGCGAACCAGTCGGCGATCGTCACCATCGCCTCCGGGGCCAGCTCGACGCTCCCGGTGGTCTGCCCCATCTGCTGGTAGCGCTCCGCGGCCGCGGCGACGTTGCCGTGCTCCACCAGCCGCCGGATCGTGCCCTGGAAGATGGCGTCGGCCTGCTCGTCGTCGCCGGTCTCGGCCAGCGCCCGCGCCAGGGCCACCTGGAGGTCGTCGTCGTACGGGTGGCTGTCGGCCAGCGTGCGGTACAGGCGCGCCGCGGTGGCCCACTCGCCGCGCTGGGCCGCGGAGTCGGCCTGGACGCGCAGCGGGCTGATCTCGGGCTCCTCCTCCTCCTGGGCCAGGAAGCGCGCCTCGATCCCGCTCAGCGCCACCGCCAGCGCGCCGAGCGCGCCGAGCGCGAAGCCGCCGACGTGAGCGGCGTAGCCGGCCTCGCTGCCGCCGAGCCAGGCCCACTGCGCGAGATGCCACGCCAGCCACAGCGGCAGCGCGACCCACGCCGGCCACTCGAACGTCCCGGTGCGGGCGTACGACAGGAACCAGATGAGGTACCACATCCGGATCCGGGAGCGGACGAAGCGCACCAGGTAGGCCCCCATCAGCGCGGCCACCGCGCCGCTGGCGCCCACCGCCGGGCTCAGCGGGACCGCGCCCATGAACAGCAGCTGGAACGCCCCGGCGACGATCCCCCCGACCACGAACCACGCCAGCGTGAACCACCGCCCCCAGACGCTCTCCAGCGAAGACATCGCCAGCCACAGGAACAGCAGGTTGGCCAGCAGGTGGAACAGCCCGGCATGGAGGAACAGGTGGGTCACCAGCGCATGCACGTGGAAGTCTGCGCGGGTCAGCCCGAAGCGCACGTAGGGCATCGCCAGGTACGCCTCGCGGGCGCGCGCGACGCGCCGGTCGAGCTCGGCCTGCTGGGCGACCGGGATCGGGTCCTCCTCGGGTGCCGCGCCGGTGATCGCGCCGAACAGCGACTCGAGCTGGGCCGCGGTCTCGCGCATCGGGTCGTCCTCGACGCGCGCGATGCAGTCCGGCCGGCCGATGTCGTCGCACAGCCGCTGGAGCTCGCGGCGATCCACGGCCGGGCTGCGCAGGGCGTACTGGACCGCGTTGTCGAGCTCGGCGGCGAACGTCCGCGCCGCCTTGCGCTGCGCGCCGAACGTCCCCACCAGGGTCATCAGGCACAGCAGCATCAGCCCGAACGTCGCGAACGGGATGCGCATCGACGCCTGGCGGTCGGTGTAGTACGGGATCAGCAGCGGCAAGACGAATAGCGGCATCGGCGTCCCCGAGACTCCCCGCATTGTAGGGGAGCGAGCGGGCCGGCGACACCCGCGCGCGCACGCGGGCCGACATCGGGGCGCGACCTCTGGTAGCATTCCCCTCAACGCGTGGCGCGATAGGGGAGTGGTTCGTGGCGTCGCTGCTGGTCACCCACGGGTATCACTTCGGGGTACGGTTCGAGTTGCTCGACATCACCACGATCGGGCGATCGTCCTCGTGTACCATCCAGCTGCTCGACGAGAAGGTCAGCCGGCTGCACGCCACGATCTACGCCGAGGGCGACGGGTTCTGCATCCGCGACGAGGGCAGCTCCAACGGCACGGGGCTCAACGGCGAGCTGCTGCTCGAGCCCGGCGTGCTACAGCCCGGCGACGAGGTCGCGGTGGGCAACAACCTGCTGCTCTACGAACCCCAGCTCGACATCTTCCGGGACCGCGGCGGGGTCGGCGCGGTGGTGCTCGCCGCCTCCGGCGACGCCCACCAGATCAGCGAGCTCGGGATCAGCGCCAGCAGCTCCAGCGACAGCCTGCCGTTCCAGCCGGCGGGCCTGCTCGCCGCCGTGGCGCGGGTCGTCGCCTCCAGCCGCGCGACCGGGTTCCCGTGGCTGCTGCTCGAGGCGATGGTCCGCGGGGTCGGCGCCGAGCGCGCCGCGCTGATCCGGATGCGCGACGCCGGCAAGCAGATCCAGGCGCTGCTGACCTACCCGGCCCACAGCCGCGTGACGATCCCGCGGACGCTGATCGACAAGGTCGTCGAGCAGGGCAAGGGCCTGCGGATGGACGACTCGGTCACCGATCTGAAGATCCGCGGTGGCCGGACCCGGATCGAGACGCGGCTGGGCGCCTCGCTGTGCGTGCCGGTGATGCAGCGCGGCCGGATCGAGGGGATCCTGTACCTCGACACCCAGGTCCGGGGGGCGTTCCGCTCGCTGCCCGCCTCGGTGGTCGAGGACATGGCGATCCTGGCCTACCCGCGGGTCCTGATGGGGCTCAAGATGCCCATCGGCGACGAGGCCGACGTGCCCGCCCTCGAGGAGCCGGTCGCCGAGAGCCCGGCGATGCGGCGGGTCAAGGAGGAGGCCCAGCGCCACGCCGCGGGGGACGCGCCGGTGCTGCTGACCGGCGAGCACGGAACCGGCCGCGAGCAGCTCGCGCGCTACATCCACGGGCGCTCCTCGCGGCGCCGCGGCGAGCTCGTGGTGGTGTCGTGCGACGCGCTCAGCGAGGAGCGCGCCGAGTCGGCGATCTTCGGCCACGAGAAGGGCGTCTTCGCCGGCGAGGACGTGCGCCACATCGGGATGATCGAGAAGGCCGACAGCGGCACGCTGCTGCTGCGCGAGATCGGCGAGCTGCCGGTCCCGGTCCAGATCAAGCTGCTGCGCGCGATGCAGGAGAAGCGGTTCTACCGCCAGGGCGGCGCGCGGCCGGTGTCGTGCGACGTGCGGGTGATGGCGACCTCGCGGCGGGACCTGACGCGGATGATCCGACACGAGGAGTTCCGCGAGGACCTGTTCCGCACGATGATGGGGCAGCACATCGAGCTGCCGCCGCTGCGCGATCGCGGCGCGGACCTCGAGCGCATCGTCGGGAACCTGATCACGCGCTACAACGCGCGCTCGGGAGAGACGGTCCTGGGCCTCGAGGCCGGCGCCCGCGCGGTCCTGGAGCAGCACGACTGGCGCGGCTGGAACGTGGCCGAGCTCGAGCGCGTGATCGACACCGCCCTGGTGATCGCCGAGGAGGACCGGGTCCCCGAGTCCACCGTCCGCGAGGTGATCGCGACGCTGGTCGACCCCAGCGGGATGGACGAGGGCTTCCGCCTCGCCGAGGCGATCCGCGACCTGGAGGCCCGCCGGCTGTCGGCGGCGATCCGCAAGGCCCGCGGTCGCAAGAGCCTCGCCGCGCGGATCCTCGGGCTGACCCGCGAGCAGCTCGACCGCCGCTTCGCCGAGTACGGCGTGACCCCCGCCGAGGAGCTCGGCCAGACCCACACCCACTGATTCCCCCCGGGGAGGGCCCATGGAGATCACCAAGGAACGGCTCGCCGAGATCGAGCAGCTCGAGACGATTCCCGCCCTGTTCTTCGACGTCGCCCGCGACCGCGACGAGGCCGAGGCGCTGCGCTTCAAGCGGGGCGGGCGCTGGCACTCGGTGAGCTACCGCGAGTGGGCCGACGCGGTCCGCGCGCTGGCCGCCGCGCTCGCCGACTGGATCGAGCCCGATCAGACCGCCTGCATCCTGGCCGAGAACAGCAAGGAGTGGACGTTCGCCGACCTGGCGACGATGAGCCTCGGCGGGTTCCTGGCGCCGATCTACCCCACCAGCCCGCCCGAGGACATCGCGTACATCGTCAACGACGCGGGGGCCCGGACGGTGTTCGTGTCGGACCAGGTGCAGCTGGACAAGATCCTCGCGCAGCGGCAGGCCGGCACGATCGACATCGTCGAGCACATCGTGGTGTTCGAGGACGTGGACGTCGACGACGAGATGGTGGTCTCGCTCTCGACGCTGATCGAGCAGGGCGAGGGGGCCGACGCCGCGGTGGTCGACGAGCGCGTCGCCGGGCTCCGCCAGGACCAGATGGCGACCCTGATCTACACCTCGGGGACCACCGGCCGGCCCAAGGGCGTGATGCTCACGCACCGCAACATCATCAGCAACATCAACGTCTGCTTCGCCCGCATCGGCGAGGAGAAGTTCCGCGAGACGCTGTTCCTGTCGTTCCTGCCGCTGTCGCACTCGCTGGAGCGCACCTGCGGGTACTACATGGCGATCCGGGTGGGCGGGACGATCGCCTACGCCGAGAGCATCGACAAGCTGATCGACAACTTCGCCGAGGTGCGGCCCACCGTGCTGGTCTCGGTGCCCCGGATCTACGAGAAGG
The DNA here is from genome assembly GCA_964584075.1 of uncultured Rickettsiales bacterium. GTDB lineage: Bacteria > Myxococcota_A > UBA796 > UBA9615 > CAYRNR01 > CAZOYV01. The sequence goes on from CAZOYV010000077.1 coordinate 27,009, forward strand.
TCTACGCCAAGGTCCAGTCCGGCGCCGGGGACGGGTTCAAGCGCAAGGTCTTCGACTGGGCGATGCGGGTCGGGGCCGACAAGGCGCACGCCGAGGCGGAGCGCGAGCCGGTGCCGTTCCTGACGGCGCTGATGTACCCGATCGCGTTCAAGCTGGTGTTCGGCAAGCTGCACGAGCGGCTCGGCGGGCGGCTGGAGTTCGCCGCCAGCGGCGGGGCCCCGCTGGCCCGCGAGATCGAGGTGTTCCTCAAGGCCGCGGGGCTGATGGTGATGCAGGGCTACGGACTGACCGAGACCAGCCCGATGCTGACGATCAACGGCCCCCACTGGGTCCGCTTCGGCTCCGCCGGGCAGCCGCTGGACGGCATCGAGATCAAGATCGAGCCCGAGCCCGACATGGAGCGCCCCGACGAGGGCGAGATCCTCGCCCGCGGGCCGAACATCATGCTCGGCTACTACAACAAGGAGGAGGCCACCGCCGAGGTGATGACCGGGGACGGCTGGTTCCGCACCGGGGACATCGGCTACGTCGACAAGGACGGCTTCGTGTTCATCACCGACCGCAAGAAGGAGCTGCTCAAGACCTCGGGCGGCAAGTACGTCGCGCCGGCGCCGATCGAGAACCGGCTCCAGCTGAGCCCGGTGATCGAGCAGGCGTGCGTGATCGGCAACAAGCGCAAGTACTGCACCGCGCTGATCTACCCCGAGCCCGAGGCGCTGGCCGAGTACATGGGCTGGGCCGAGCCCCGGGACCCCGCCGAGGTGGCCGAGATGCCCGAGATCAAGGAGGCCCTGCGCGAGGTGGTGTTGGCGGCCAACGAGGGCCTCGGCAAGTGGGAGACGATCAAGGACTTCGGCATCCTGCCGGCCCCGATGACCACCGAGACCGGCGAGCTGACCGCGTCGCTGAAGATGAAGCGGCGGGTGATCGACGATCGCTACCGCCACCTGATCGACGCGCTCTATCCCAAGGACTGAACCACGCCACCCCCGGTTTGGGGCGCGGCGCTACAGCTCCTCGACGTTGTCGTCGACCTCCTCGCCGTTCTCGTCGATCGCGGGGTCCGGCTCCACGTCGCCGAGGTCGACGTCGCCGGTGCGCAGCCCGGTGAAGTCGGTCTCGAAGCGCACCGCGGAGCTCACCGTGACCCCCTCGACGACCTCGCAGCCGGCGGCGTAGGTGATCTGGATCGTGGCCGCGTCGATGATGTCGAAGCGCTGCTGCCGGCCGTTGGGGGAGCGGTCGAAGGTCCCGTCGGCCGTGCTGAGGCCCACCGCCAGGCAGTTCTCGTCGGCCGACGCCGACAGCCCGAGCAGCAGGTCGAACTGGCCGCCCTCGTCGACCGTCCCGGCCAGCCGCTGGCCCGGCTCGCCGATGGCGCCGATGTTGACCACGTTGAGCAGCGCGTTCTCGTAGCCCAGCGGCTGGTAGATCGCGACCTCGTCCCAGTACGCCTCGGATGGACACGAGAAGTCGGGGTCGCTGCAGAACTCGTCGTACTCGACCTCCCACTCGCCGAGCTGCAGCGTGCCCCCCTGGGCGGGGTCGATCTCGGCGATCAGCTCGTCGTTGAAGTAGACCCGGACGAGGTCGTCGTAGGTCAGCGAGTAGTTGCCCTCGGCGTAGACGGCGCTGTCGAGCTTGCACGCCGTGCCGCCGAGCAGCGCCGCGGTCAGCAGGGCCGCTCCGGCCAGGGTCGCGAGTCGATCGTGGGTGTGGCTCATCGCGTCCTCCTCGAGCGGGAATGGTACCGCGTCTGCGTGACGGTCAGGAGTCGTTCTCGGCCCGGTCCTCGCCCTCGCCATCCCCGCCGTCGCCGTCCGCCCCGGCTTGCTCGTCCTCGGCGATCTCCTGCTCGACGCGCTGGACCAGCGCCGCGATCGCGCCGTGGGCCGCGCTGAGCGGGCGGCGGCCCCGCAGCGGCCCGAGGCTCTCGGCCTCCTGGAGGTGGCCGATGACCTCGTCGAGGGCCTCGCCGATCTCCCCGTCGGCGTAGCCCGCCTGCTTGATCTCCTCGATGGTGATGCGGATTCGCGTGATGCGGCCGTGGTGCCCGCGGCGCAGCGCCGAGAGCAGGAACCACAGCAGCACCGAGACGATGCCCCACGTCATCACGACGCCGAGCAGGTCCTCGCCCTCGAGGCAACCGGCCAGTCCGAACGTCATCCGTGCTCCTCCGACCACCGCCGCAGGGTCTCCTGCCACGGGAGGGCCGCGCCGCGCCGGAACAGATCGCGCAGCGCGGCGCCGGCGTCCGCACGCGTGTACCACGCCGGACCCGCCCCCGTCCCGCCGAGGACGGCGATCAGCCGGGACGCGATCCGCTCCCCCAGGACGTAGTTCTGGTAGTACACGGGATAGCACGCGATGTGTAGCGGCGCGGCCCAGTCGGCGGCGGCGGGGCCGGTGGGGCGCCGCAGGCCCTGCAGCCGCGCGACCAGGTCCCACCAGCGCTCGGCGTGATCGCCCTCCGGGTCGGCGTAGAGCGCCTGTTCGAAGCGTACCACCACCAGCGCCCAGCGCAGGAAGCCGAGCCGCTCGCCGCGCCTCCGCGCGGCCAGGCGCCGGGCCTGGCCCGGCTCCAGCCCGCCCCACGACCCCAGCCACCGCTCGTCCCGGGTGCAGCGGGCGAGCAGGGTCGCGACCCCCTCGCTGACCGCCTCGTGCGCGGGCTGGCGCAGCAGCAGCGGCAGCGCGCGGGGCAGGTGCCGCTCGTACAGCGCGTGGCCGAGTTCGTGCAGCGCCGTGGCCAGCCCGCCGAGGCCGGCGCCGAGGCTGGCCAGCACGCGGACGTCGCCGGGGGGGTCGACGGCCAGGCACGCGGCATGGGGGGCCTTGCCGGGGCGAGGCCGCCAGTCCCCGGCGCGCCACAGCGCGTAGACGGGCAGCCCGAGCGCGTCGAGGAACGCCCCGGTGGTGGCCTCGATGGAGGAGACGCCCCAGCGGGAGGTGGGATCGTCGCCGCGCGGCGGCGGCGCCAGCCGCTGGGCGAAGCGGTGCGGGTAGTGCCACGGCATCAGCGCGTCGCGGGCGACGCCGTGGCGCTCCGTCGCCGCCGCGTCGGCGTCGCGCTTGTGGGCGGCGTACGGTGCCCTGGTGGCGCGCTCGAGGCGGTCGAGCTCGGCGGCGAGCTCGCCGGCCTCGAGCTCGGCGACGGTCAGCGCCAGCGCGCGGTGGTCGGCGTACCCCAGCGACGACGCCAGGCGGTTGCGCAGCCGCACCAGGGCGAGCAGCCGCGGCGCCAGCTCGCTACCCAGCTCCCGGCTGGCCTCCCAGGCGGCCCTGCGCCGCTCGGGAGCGGGCTCCCTCGCGAGCACGGCGTCGAGGACGCTGCCCGGGACCCGCTCGCCCTCGAAGCGGGGCCGGTGCGCGGCGTGGGCGCGCTCCAGCTCGGCGGCGCGCTGGACGATCTCGCGGCGCAGCTCCGGCGGGCCCTGGTGGGGCAGCGCCTCGAGGCGGTAGCGCTGCAGCCGGCGCGCGCGGAGCGAGCCGGGGGAGGCGCGGTCGAGCGCCCGGCCGGCGGCGGCGAACGCGTCGGGATCGGCGAGCCGATCGCCCGCGGCCCGCTCGCGGCGCTCGACGTCCGCCGCCGCCGCGGGGTCGCCGGTGGTCCACAGCCGCCACAGCGCCTCGGCGCCGGCGCGCCGCAGCTCGCCCAGCGACCGCTCGATCGGATCGAGGAGCTCGTCGGCCGTCACGGCCGCCCCGGATCAGCGCCGCCGGCGGGCCAGCAGGACCAGCGCGAGGATCGCCAGCGCCGCCGACCCGGCACCGCCGCCGGCCGCCAGCCGACACTCGCAGTCGGCGCCGGCCAGCACCAGGCCGTCGTCGTCCCCGCCGGCGTCGTCGTCGGCCGCGTCGTCGTCCCCGCCGGCGTCGTCGTCGGCCGCGTCGTCGTCGGCCGCGTCGTCGTCGGCCGCGTC
>CAZOYV010000078.1:0-18890 GCA_964584075.1 uncultured Rickettsiales bacterium
TGGTCCCTAGATCGTGGCGCGGAGACGGTCCCATCCTCGTGGCGCTTGACAGCGATGACGGGGCGGTGCCGGCCTTCGGCCGGGCGGTGCCGGGGTCGGCGGTGGTGGCTCGGCTGGCGGGCTGCTGGTTCTCGCCGTCCTGCAGCACCGCCGCTCGACGTCGGGGCTGGCTGGGGTCCATGCCGGAGCGCGACTTCGGGGTGTCGACGACGTCGGGACGTCGAGAAGTGGCCATCACCGCCGCCACACAGGGCCACCCGACCCCGGCACCGCCCCCGCCCGCAGGGCGGGCACCGCTCTTCTTCGGCTGGGGCGACTTCGCCAAGGAGTCGCCCCAGCCGTTCTGCTTCTGTTCTTCCAGAACCAGAACCGTGTACCCCTGTTTGGCGTGGTTGCGGGCTTTGAGGGGTGGTTGTAGGTACAGCCAAGCCCGTTTGTAGGTACAGCCAAGCCCGTTTGTGGGTACAGCCAACTTCCCAGCGGGCGTCAACGACCTCATCGGCAACGCCGGCTTCATCGCCCGTTCCTGCCCTTCTTGCGCCGCTTGCCTGCTATCTGCCCGCGCCGTTCAACGAGCAGACGGGCGCCGTCATGCTGGGGACCGAAGAACCAGCGGTCGCGACCGACGCGCTCCAGGAAGGCGGGGCCGTCGTCGCCGTCCCGCGTCCAGAGGTCGAGCAGCCTGTCGAGCTTCCCGATGGGGAACCCGGCCTGCGCCGCCATCTCGTTCCAGCGGCCCCGGTCGATGCGGACCCCGCCATGCTGGATGACCTCCTTGGCGCCACGAGCGATCTCCGTGGAGACCATCAGTGCCAGGGCGGCCTGGGGGGCATCGTCGTTGCGCCGTCCCGTGTCGAGCAACGGCGGGATGCCGACCACCGGGACCAGGTAGCGGTCACGGACAGGGTCCTGCTTCACCTGGTAGGGAAGCAGAAGATCGCCCATCACGAATGAGACGTACGACCGCTGGCGGTTCCAGCCCCCCCGCGCCCTGTACGTGTCCGACAGCGCGATCAGGTTGCCCCGGTACTGGTGGTTGCGGTGGTCGAAGACCGGCAAGTGCGCCTGGGCCAGGAGGATGCACTTCACCGCCTGGACCTGGGGCGAGGTCGGTTCCAGACCGTGGGGCAACAAGACCCGACGGGTCAGCTCCCTGTAGCCGCCCTCGATGGCGACGCGGCGAAAGTCCGGATCGCCACGGCAGGCTTGCTCCCACCCCGTCCGTAGCTCGAAGTCCAGGACACGGAAGCCCATCAGCGATCCGAGCTGACGGACTCCCTTCTGCAGCTTCGTGATGAACTCGGCCGTGCTCCACTCGATGACGGGCACGGGGGGCGGCCTGGTCGCGTCGAGCTGCGCGACTATCACCGATTCGCGGTTCACTACGACCGTCTCACCCTCGTCGGTCTCGACGAGGCGGTTCCCGGGCCGGTGGTAGCGGTTGAGGTCCTCCAGGGAGCGGGCGGCAACCGAGAGCTGCTCCTTCTCGGCCTGGGCGAGGGCTTCCTTGAACTCGGCCATTACCACGTCGTGCCAGATGGCCTTGGCGAGCCAGGTCAGGAACGGGTACGGCCCTGCTGGGGCGTCCGGCCGGCCGTCCACCCACAGGCGCCAGCTCTGGCCGTACAGGGGCCGTCCATCCCCGCCGCTCTCGGCCGCTGCCTGGCGCTCCGGGATGGACTGCCGCATCTTCGAGGCGATGCTCGCAGCGTGGGGCCCCAGGTCCGGTGCCTGGTCGAGGTAGTCCGCGAGGCCGGCGTCGGCACGAGCCGCGGCCTTCATCGCCTGCTGCTCGTCGCCGCCGTCCGGGATCTTGTCCTGCGCTAGGTCGGCCCGCAGGCGAATGACGTGGCGACGTAGCTCCTCGACGAGGCGACGACGAGCATCTCGTGCCAGGTGCCCCAGCCCCAGTGCCTCCCGGGCCAGCGCGGCCTCCTGCTTCCGCTTCTGGTCTTCGACCTCCGCGTTCAGCGCGATCCCGACGGCATCCTCGAAGGGGCTGTCGTCCATGGCCTCGACGCCGTCGAACCTCGCGCGGACGTGGTCCAGCGCGGCGACCGCGGAGCAAGGGACCTCGTCGTGGGGGAGAGAGAGGGCCATCACATCCCGTGCTCCCCGAGGGGCCCGAGGTCGTCGTGGGCGTCGTCGCCCTCGCCACCGCTGTTGCCCTTGGCCCCGTCGCTGTCCTTGCCCTTGCCCTTCTTATTGGCCTTCTTGGCCGCCATCAGGCGCCGGAACTCCTCCTTGGAGGCCGCCACCAGCGTGCCGCCGGCGCCTAGAGCGTGCTTGAGCAACAGCGGCGTCCCGCTCGCGGTGTAGTTGCTCTTGGAGACCCGGAACCACACCAGCGAGGCGAACTGGAACTGGTCGTCGGTCATCTCCTCGGGGGTCAGCTCCGCGACCCAACGCGCGCCGTCCACGAGCGCGGAGGAGCCGCGCACGGCCGTGGACCCACGGCTGGGGCTCTTGCGGGCCTCCTTCGTGGTGTGGTGCGCGACCAGGACCGTGGGATTGCCGGGAAGGTCCAGGAAGGTCTCCGCGATCTGGATGAAGCGGGTCGCGGCGGCGTTGTCCACCTCGACGTCCAGGCCGGCGAAGCGGCTCAGCGGGTCCAGGATCACCAGCCGCCAGCCCTCGGGCGGGGCGGCCTCGACGAGCCGCTGCTTCAACGCCGCGCAGAACGCGGACTCGACGATGTCCTGCTCGCCCGGCCGCGAGAGACCGACCGATCTGCCCGCGGCGGGGACGGGGAACACCCCCTGCCGTACGAGGTCCTTCTCGTCGTCGTTCAGGTCCAGGGCAGCGGCGTTGGCGTGAAGCCGCCGCCGGACCTCCTCCGTCTCCTCCTCCGCGAGGACGAGCGCCACGGGCCCGGGGCTGGCGACCCGGTAGCCGTACAGGCCGAACAAGGTCCGGCCCGCTGCCACGGCGATGGCCGTGGCCACCATGAGCAGCGTCTTGCCCGTGCCGCCGGCGCCGGCGAGGAGGCCCACCTTCCCCAGAGGCAGCACGCCCTCCTCATACCGATCCACGAGGAGGTACTGCCGCTCGGGCGGATCCACATCTAACCAGTCCTCGCCGTCCTCCTTGGACCAGCAGGAGACTGGGCGGATCTCCAGCCAGTCGAAGGGCGACGACGGGGTGGTGGTGGGGAGCTTCTGGCCCTGCTTTGTCGGGACCGTCGAGGGCGCCAAGACGATCTCGCCAGCCGACCCCTGGGCCGCCCCCTGGACCGCCGCCACCTGCATCGGCTTGACGCCCATGAACGGCTCGGCCGGCATGTGCCCGAACTCCAGCAGCGCGTTGAGGTCGTTGGCCTCCCACACCACGGCATCCGGCCGCCCCCGCCAGCAGCGGCACCGTCCCGCGACGGACTCCGCCACACCCCTGGCGAGCTTGTCCCCGTCCGGGTCCGCGTCGGTCCACAGGTTCAGGTGGGCGTCGTCGGGGAAGCGGGCCGCGATGTCGGCCGTCCAGGCGCCCGCGAAGATGCCGATGACGGGGTAGCGGCCGCCCCAGCACTGGGAGGCCGTCAGGAAGTCGGTCACGCCCTCGACGACCACGATGCTGACGCCCTGCGGCATGGTTCCGCCGCGTAGCATCTGCAAGGCCAGCGAGTTGGCCATGACCAGGCCCGACGACTTGTAGCCCTGCGGGACGACCACCTTCGGCCCGTCGCCGTCGATGATCCGCCGCGCGCAGACGCTGACCGCCTGGCCCAGGTGGTTGAAGAGCACCACGAGCAGCCGGTAGCCCAGCTCGACCCACGTCCGGGCCCCGAGCTTGGCCCACGGCGGGGTCGTGGCGACAGTCGTGAGGAGCGGGAGGGCCCCGATGTGGAACTGCGTGCCGAGGACCTTCGCGTTGAGGCCCCGCTTCCCCAGGTAGCCCGCCACGTCCGGGTCCTCGTGACACGGGCCACACGCCCCGACGAACTCCTCGATGCCCTCGGGCGGCGGGTCCTTCTTGGGCTGGAGCGCGGTGCTCCCGGCCAACTCCTTGGCCTTCGCGGAGATGGCCTCGGCGTTGTCGTCGAACCACGCCCTGACCTCGGCGGTCTGCGGGTTGCCGCTGAACCGCTCGCTGGTCAGTGAGTAGGCCACGAGGTCGGCGTTGTCGCCCTTCGCGCCGCAGCCGCCGTCGGCGTGGCATCGCCACACGCCCCTGCCGTCCTTCTCGGAGAAGTTCACCGGCGGTCGCCGGTCCGACCTGCTGCGGCGGGTGGCCCCGCACTTGGGACAGGGGCCACCTTGGCCGTGCTCGATGGTGATGCCCAACACAGCCGTGAGGGCCTCGATGGGCTCCTTGTTGATCTCGTCGAGCCAGCTCATGCCGCACCTCCCTGCGACGGCCCCGCGGGCTCCTCGATGCAGACGGTGGGGTACTCCCGGATGCGCCCATCAGCAGCGCCCTTGGGGAACAGGTTGGGCTTCTCGTAGACCATGCAGCCTGCGGCCCTGGCCTGGGCCTCCAGCGCCTCGACCCACTCCCGCGGCGGCAGGAACTCGGGCGTCCTGGTGGATCGCGACGCTCCTCCCAGCACCACCCACTGGAACAGGTCCAGGCGCGAGAACGTCAGGCGCTCCCGGAGCGGCTCGCAGGACAGCCACTTGACGGTGGCCTGCACGTCGGCGAACGCCTCCTCGGCGGCCCGGACACGCGCCTGGCAGTCCACGGTGGTCCCGACCCACAGGTTCGGGGGCCACTCGACCTGGGCGGCCCGCTTGGGGTTCTTGGTCAGGACCAGGAAGTTCCACTGGCGGGCGTTGTCGCAGACCTCCAGTACCTTCCGAATCCAGTCCTCCTCGACCCAGGATCCGAGCATGTCGCCCATGGACACGAGGAAGACGTTGCGGGCCCCGATGTTGGTCTTGGCGTCCTTGGGATAGGACGTGTTGAACGGGGCCCGCAGACGCTTCGGGTGGAAGGTCGGCGCGAAGCCGTGGTCGTAGAACCGGGCGGCGATGTCCCGCGCGTAGCAGTAGTCGCAGTCGTTCAGGCAGCCGGTGATCGGGTTCCAGGTCCAGCGGGCCCATTCCACCTTGTCGGTGGTCGCGTTGAACTTCGACACGTTGTCGCTCATCTCAAGTCTCCCCATGTCGCCCCGGTGGTGGTCTTGACCCGGACCCCAAGGCCCAGGTCGTGGAAGGTGCCCGCGAGGGTGGCGCCAAGCTGCTGTGCGGCCGTCTGGGCCGCCTCCGCGGGTGCCTCGGCCAGCAAGCCGTCGAACATCGGCAGGACGACCGTCGGGCCGCCCTGGGCACGCTGCCGCTCCGCTTCGACGATGGTCGCGCGGAGCCCGTCTGCTTCGGCGGCTTGGAGCCTCCACGCGCCCTCGACGGAGGTGGTCCGATCCCGCCGGTCCTCGGGGATCGTCACGGTGCGGCCCGCCGGGGTCGTGAAGGTCCAGATGTCCTTGACCGAGTCGCGCCAGGCGGCCAGCTCGGGGAGCGCGGCCCAGAAGTCGCGGACGAGATGCTGTGCCTGATCGACGGTCAGATCGACGCCGCGCTTGCGCGCGTCCTTGACCAAGGACTGCGGGTCCTTCGCGCCGTTCAGGATGGCCAGGGTGCAGGCCTTCACGGCCTCGCGCGCCACGTCCGGCGGCCATCCGGGTAGGACTGCGGCAGCGATGGCGGCCCACGGGTCGAGCTGCAGGGCCAGGTACTGGACCCGCTGGTCGCCGGAGAGCACGCCGGCGATGCAGAGGTGCGAGGCGACGATGTCGGCCCCGACGAACAGGCACCCGGGCGGAGGGACGAAGCAGGCGCGCAGCGGCTTCGGCGTGGACTGGATCGGGAGACCGCTGGCGACCATCCGGCCGGGGCCGGCGTCCGGGTTCCATACGGGCCGGACGCACCCGTCGGGAGAGGTACGCGCGCGTTCGATGATCGACTCGATGACCGGCGCCCAAGACGCGCTTGCCTCGGGGTAGGCGGTCTGCCGCCAGCGGGCCACAACACCGTCCACGCGGTCCAGGTCGAGGCGCAGGCCGCGGCGTGCGACAGCGAGAGCGGCGGGGAGGAAGGGGTCAGCCACAGCTCACCTCCCCCGCCTGTCCGCCGTCTCCTCGGAGGTGCTGGTGAACCGTCTCTGCTCCAGCCAGTGATCGAGGTCTACTCGGCGGTACACGCACCTTGCTCGCGGAGTCGAGCCCAGCCTGTGGTATGGAGGACCGGAGCCGCGAAGTCGCCAGGCCCGAAGCGTCTGTGGCTTGAGACCCAGGTACGAAGCCGCAGCTGCAGTGGACAGCAGCCCGTTGGAGTTGCCGGAGTTGTTGTGGAACACGAGTACGACTCCATCACCCTCGACAGAGGGGATGCCAGGTCTTCAGAGTCGTACGTCCGCCGCGAAATGCGACGCTTCGTTCAACCCCGCTCGTGGCGGGGTACAGCCCGCATGGGGCTCAACCGGGCCCTAGCGACCCGGCGCACTCAATAATGACGATACGCTGGCAGGCAGCAGGACACAAGGGCCCAACAACGCTCCACACCGACCTCAACCTGCAGCATGAGTTCATACGCCCTACTCACCGCCGCGACGGAACGCCAACACGTTGGACCGCTTCTTCTCGACCTTGGCCTGTGCGCCCCTCAGGAGATCGAATCCGAGCGGCGCGTAGTGGCGCTCGGTCACTCGGACGTCGCTGTGCCGTAGGAGCTTTGACGCGACGTGGAGGCCAGCGGTGCGTGCCACGGACAGGCCGTAGGTGCGGCGCAGGTCGTGCATCCGCACGTCCTGGAGCTTCGCCTTCTCGCGGACGGTGTCCCAGGGGCGCTTCAAGTCACGTCGGGGCTTGTCGGGCTTCCGGCCCGCGACGACATACAAACCCTTGCGAGGTACGTCGCGGAGGGCCTCGACGGTGGCCGGCGTCAAGGGAATGAGCTGCGGACGGCCGGTCTTCGTCGCCGGGATGCGCCACACGCCATCGTCCAGGTCGAAGTCCTCCCAGCGGGCGCGCAGGACCTCGGAGCGGCGGGCACCCGTCACCACCAGAAGAACCAGCCCCATGCGGGCGTGAGGGTCTTCCAGGAGTTGGATCGCCTGCCACAGGCGGGCGAGTTCGTCATCGGAGAGCACGCGGGTCCGGGGGTCCGGTTCCGGGTTGGGCCTGACCTTGGCTGCCGGGTTGGAAGGGACGAGGTCGGAGCGCCAGGCTGCGGCGAGACAGGCGCGGAAGCTCGCCAACCAGCGGTTGGCCTGGATCGGCGTGTACTGCTCGCCGTAGGCGGCGAAGGCCCGCCGGAGTTCCTCGGTGGTCAGAGAGTCCAGCCGCCTCCCCTTCCAGCGCGTCGAGGTCCAGCCGAGGTGCCTCTTGTCGTCGCGCCAGGACTTCTTCCTACGCTTCACGTCCTCCATGTACGTCCGGATCCACTCGTCCACGGTCGGGATTGCCCGAGCGTCCTGGCGCTCCTGCTGGGGATCATGGCCGTCAAGAACCTGCGCGAGGATCATCTGTGCCTCCGTTCGTGCCGCACCGACGGTGCGTACACCGTAGGGGCCGAGGGACATCCGCCGGCGGCGTTGGGACGGCCCGTAGTTGACGAAGAACACCTTGCGGCCCGACGGGTAGCAGGTCAGCCCGAACCCACGCAGCTCCGTGTCGAAGTACGACTCGCCGCGCTTCCGCGTCGCGGGGGGCAAGGCGTCGATGGACCGCTTCGTCAAACGCAGCCGTGGCATAGTGGACCTCCGTGCTCGCGAGTGCAGTGGGCTGATCCGAGGAGCAGAACCCTCACACCACCCTCACAGAAAGACAGACTATCGTATGGCAACTCATCAACGCAATGAAACCGGTATTTTGCAGTTATTACAGGAACTTTTCGGAACCCATGTGAACTCACCGTGAACCCATCAACGCCAGAAATACCGGACTCAAAATCCGGTGGCCGCAAGGCCGTGCGGGTTCGACCCCCGCCTCCGGCACCATCCCCCACCCTGCTGCTCGGCGCGCACGTCAGCGCGGCGGGCGGCGTCGACCGGGCCCCTGCCAACGCCGAGGAGATCGGGGCCGAGTGCTTCGCGCTGTTCACGCGCAACCAGCGGCGCTGGGAGTCCCCGCCGATCACGGAACAACAGGCCACCCGCTACCGGGGGGAGCTGGCCCGCACGGGGGCCGGGCCGGTGGTGGCCCACGACTCGTACCTGATCAACCTGGCGGCGCCGGTCACGGAGCGCGCGGCGCGCTCGCGGAGGGCGTTCCTCGACGAGCTGGCGCGAGCGCAGCTGCTGGGGATCCCGGCGCTGGTGACCCACCCGGGGGCACACCTCGGGGCCGGGGTCGAGGCGGGGCTGCAGACGTTCGCGGCGAACCTGGATCGCTGCCTCGACGAGGCCGGGGCGGACAACGCGGTGGCGGTGCTGCTGGAGAACACGGCGGGGATGGGGACCGGGCTGGGCTGGGAGTGGTCCCAGCTGCGGGACCTGCTCGGGGCCACGCGGCACCCGGGGCGGGTCGGGATCTGCGTCGACAGCTGCCACGCGTTCGCGGCGGGGTACGATCTGCGCACCCGCGAGGCGTACGAGGCGACGGTGGCACAGCTGGTCGCGGTGGTCGGGCTCGAGGCGGTGGGCGCCTGGCACCTGAACGACTCGCGGCGCGAGCTGGGGAGCCGGGTGGACCGCCACGCGGACCTGGGCGAGGGCGAGCTGGGGCTGGACCCGTTCGTGTGGTTGGTCCAGGATCCGCGCTGGTCGGGCCTGCCGGGGATCCTCGAGACGCCGGGCGGGCCGGAGCGCTGGGCCGAGGATCTCGCGCGGCTGAAGGCGGCGCGGGGCGGCCCCGACGGGGAGCGATGAAGGGCAAGCTGTCGATCTTCTGGATCCTGCTGACCGCGATCCCGACGGTGGTGTTCACCGCGGTGGGGATCCTGATCCTGGTGTTCCAGCGGGCGGGGTTCGACATCGTGTTCGGGGTGCTGGTGCTGACGTTCGCGGTGGCGGTGCTGACCGGCTCGATCATGCTGGCGGTGACGATCCGGCGGCAGAGCAAGCTGTCGCAGCTGCAGCTGGACTTCGTGTCCAAGGTGAGCCACGAGCTGCGCACGCCGCTGGCCTCGATCCGGATGTTCGTCGACACGCTGGAGCAGGGCGGCGCCGAGGACCCCGAGGAGCGGGCGATGTGCCTGGACGTGATCTCCACGGAGACGTCGCGGCTGTCGTCGATGATCGAGCGGCTGCTGTCGTGGGGACGGATGGAGTCCGGGCGGCGGCTGTTCGCGCTGCGGCCGGAGCGGGTCGACACGCTGGTCGGCGAGGCGCTGGAGCAGTTCGAGGCCCAGCGGCAGACGACCGGCGCGACGGTGGACCTGGACCTGCCCGACGAGGTGCCGGCGGTGGAGGCGGACCGCGAGGCGATGGTCGAGACGCTGCTGAACCTGCTGAACAACGCGCTGAAGTACGGGGGCGAGCTGGGGACGATCACGGTGCGGGTGCGGCGGCGCGGCAAGCGGGTGCTGATCGACGTGCGCGATCAGGGGCCGGGGATCCCGCGCGAGGAGCAGCGGCGGATCTTCGAGAAGTTCTACCGGGGCAGCGCCTCGCAGGTGAACCGGGTCGCGGGCAGCGGGCTGGGGCTGGCGATGGCGCAGCACGTGGTCCGGGCCCACCGGGGCAGGATCCGGGTGGTCAGCGAGCCGGGCCAGGGGGCGACGTTCACGGTCGACCTGCCGGCGCTGAAGGACAGCGACCGGGCGCTGGAGGTGCCGGCGACATGAGCGAAGAGGCGAGCGAGACGATCCTGGTGATCGAGGACGATCCGTCGATCCTGCTGGGGCTGCGGCTCAACCTGACCAAGCAGGGGTACCGTGTGCGGACCGCCGACGACGGGCACGCGGGGCTGGCCGAGCTGGCCCGGCAGCGGCCCGACCTGCTGCTGCTCGACCTGATGCTGCCGGGGATCGACGGGCTGGAGATCCTGCGCCAGATCCGCGTCAGGGACGCACACCTGCCGGTGATCGTGCTGACCGCGATGGGCAGCGAGGAGGACAAGGTCAAGGGGCTCGACCTGGGCGCCAACGACTACGTGACCAAGCCGTTCAGCGTCGCGGAGCTGCTCGCGCGGGTGCGGGCCACGCTGCGCACCGCCGGCCAGGGGCCCGGGGCCGAGCAGCACGACCTGCTGCACGCCGGCGCCATCGAGCTGGACCGCGACACCCGCCAGGTGCGGGTCGCGGACGAGGAGGTGGCGCTGACGACCCGCGAGTTCGACGTGCTGCTGTTCCTGATGGAGCGGCCCGAGCGGGTGCTGACCCGCGAGCAGATCCTGCAGGGGGTGTGGGGCGCCGACTACGAGGGCACCGATCGGACGGTGGACAACTTCGTGTCGTCGCTGCGCAAGAAGCTGGGCGAGGACCAGGACCGCCCGCGCCACTTCCGCACGGTGTACGGGATCGGCTACCGCTTCGTGCCCTGATCCCCTCCCCGTCCCCCGCGGCCCCGCGCCGCACTTTTCTCGGCCCGCTGAAACTTCGATGACATTCCCACGGGACCCTGTGTCTCGACGGTCGCGGAGGAGGCACGCCCGCGATCCGGGAGGGTTCGATGAGCGACGCCACGCTGCCCCGTCCGCGCCACGAGATCCGCACGATCGTGATGCTCGAGCCGCGGCCGCCCGACCTGCACATCTTCAGCCGCTTCGCGCTGCCCCGCGTCGGGGCGACGCTGCTGGCGACGATCCTGCGCGACCGGGGCTACGACGTCCGGGTGATGGTCGAGGAGGTCGCGCCGTTCGACTGGGAGGCGGTGGCGCGGGCCGACCTGGTCGGGATCTCGACGATCACGTCCACCGCGGGGCGGGCCAACACGATCGCCCGCGAGCTGCGCGCCGCCGGGATCCCGGTGGTGATGGGCGGGCCGCACCCGACCCACGTGAGCGAGGACAGCCTGCAGCACTGCGACTACGTGATCCGCGGCGAGGGCGAGGCCGCGTTCCCGGCGCTGATCGAGGCGCTCGAGACCGGCGGAGACCTCTCGCGGGTGGACAACCTGTCCTACCGCGACGCGGACGGCGCGATCCGCCACAACGCGATGGCGCCGCTGGACCCCGACCTGGACCAGTGGCCCGATCCCGACTGGAGCCTGGTGGACCGGTTCCACGGCGCCGTGGGCAACATGGTCGGGCCCAAGCGGGTGGTGCCGATCCAGACGTCGCGGGGCTGCCCCTACGACTGCGCGTTCTGCTCGGTGACGACCACGTTCGGGCGCAAGATGCGCTACCGCAGCGTCGAGCGGGTGATCGCCGAGATGCAGCGGCAGGACCTGGCCAACACGCTGTTCTTCTTCTACGACGACAACTTCGCCGCCTCGCCGCGGCGCACCTGGGAGATGGTCGAGGCCATCTCGGCGCTGCCCGAGAAGACGGTCTGGACGGCCCAGGTGCGGGCCGACGTGGCCCGCGACATCCCGCTGCTCGACGCGATGGCGGCCAGCGGCGCCGGCGCGTTCTACATCGGGCTGGAGTCGGTCAACCAGGAGAGCCTCAGGAGCCAGCTCAAGCGCCAGGATCTGGACCAGGTGGCGGTCCACCTCGACCGCATCGTCGACCGCGGGATCGACGTGCACGGGATGTTCGTGTTCGGGTTCGACACCGACTCGTTCGACACCCCCGAGCGCACGCTGGCGTTCGCCCGCAAGCACCGGATCAACACGGTCCAGTTCCTGATCCTGACGCCGCTGCCGGGGTCGCGGACCTACGAGCAGCTCAAGGCCGAGGGCCGGCTGCTGTTCCACGACTGGTCGCTGTACGACGCGCACCACGTGTGCTTCCGGCCCAGGGCGGTGACGCCGCGGGAGCTGCAGCGCTGGCAGCTGTGGGGCCACGAGCACTTCTACGACGCCAAGATGATCGCCAGCTCCTTGTGGAACCGGCGCTGGGTGCGCGGCGCGGTGGGGATCTACGCGCGCAACCTGCAGCGCAACTGGATCAAGGCCAACGGCGCGTACCTCGAGGCACTGGAGCGGCTCAGCGCGCCCAGGCTCGACGAGGCCGAGGTGCCGTTCCGCCGCGAGTACCCCGAGCTCCACACCGCGATCGCGCGCGCCGTGCAGGCGACCGGATAGCGGCCACCCCGCCGGGCGGCTACACTGCCCGCCCGTGACCCTCCTCGTCGACCTCGAGCAACGACGCCTGATCGCCTCGGTCGGGGAGCTGGTGCGCTCCGGCGGCGGGCGCGAGATCGGGCTGTCCGGTGGCGGGCTGGCGCGGCTGTGGGAGGGGCAACACCACCACACGCGGATCCTCACCACGCGCACCGCGCAGGTCCCCGGCTACGAGCCCGAGCAGACGGTCCGCGGCGAGCTGGCGCTGGACGACTGGACGGTGGAGATCCACGGCCGCGCCGACGGGGTCCAGCGGGACGCCGCGGGGATGGCGCTGCAGGTCGAGGAGATCAAGACGATCCACATGGGGCGCGACCTGTTCGGGCGGGTCCCTGGCGGCGTGCTCGACCAGTACCAGTGGCAGCTGCGGCTGTACGCACGGTTCCTGTCCGACCCGGAGCACGCGGCCACCGCGATCCTGACCCTGGTGGACGTGGTCGACGGCCGCGAGCGGCAGGAGGAGGTGGCGTGGAGCGCCGCCCAGGTGGACGACTGGCTGCGGCTGCGGGTGGCCGGGCTGCGGGCCGAGGCGATCGCCCGCCGCGAGCACCAGCTGGCCTGCGCCGCGGCGGCGGAGGACCTGCCGTTCCCCCACCCCACCCCGCGCCCCGGGCAGGTGCCGATGATGGAGGCGGTGGCCGACGCGCTGCAGGGCGGGCGCCACCTGCTGGTGGCGGCACCGACGGGGGTCGGCAAGACCGCCGCGGCGATGCACCCGGCGCTGCGGCACGCGCTGCGCCACGGCCGCAAGCTGTACCTGCTGACGGCCAAGACGCTGCAGCAGGAGATGGCGGTGGAGACGGCGCGGGCGATGCACGCGGACGGCGCCCCGTGGCACAGCATCCAGCTGCGGGCCAAGGGCCGGATGTGCTGCAACCACGAGCTGATCTGCCACGAGGAGGCCTGCGAGTACGCCCGCGAGTACCCGCGCAAGACGCGCCAGAGCGGGATCGTCGAGCGGCTGCTCGGCGAGCACGCCCACCTGGACCCCGACGTGATCCACGAGCAGGCCCAGGCGGCCAACGTCTGCCCGTTCGAGCTGTCGCTGGACCTGCGCGGCCACTGCGACGTGGTGGTCTGCGACTACAACTACGTGTTCGACCCGCGGATCGGGCTGACCGCGCTGGGGGGCGAGGGCGAGGTCGAGCGGGCGCTGCTGGTCGTCGACGAGGCCCACAACCTGGTGCAGCGCACGCGCGAGTACTACTCCCCTACCCTCGCCGGCGAGCCGCTGCAGGCGGCGCTGGACCAGGTCGGGCCGGGGCGCGCCAGCCGGCTGCTGGCCGACCTGCGCCAGGTGCTGCTCGAGATCCAGGACGTGCTCGAGGCCACCGCCGACGAGGTGGTGCCGGCGGGGCTGGACGGCACCGGGATCGTCGAGATCGACCCGGGCCCGCTGGCCGAGGCGCGGCTGCGGATGGACCCGCTGGTGATGCGCTACGTGCAGTACAAGCGGGACCACGAGCTGTGGATCGCCGACGACCCGGTGATGGGGGTCTACTTCGCGCTGGTGCACTTCCACCGGGTGCTGAGCCTGGGCGGCGAGGAGTTCCTGCACCTGGCCTCGCGGGCCCCCGACGGCACGGTCCAGCTACGGATCCTGTGCCTCGACGCCTCGCGCTACGTCGGCGAGGTGCTCGAGGCGGTGTCCGGCGCGGTGGGGATGAGCGCGACGCTGGAGCCGTTCGAGTTCTACCAGGACCTGCTGGGCTTCCGCCGCGACCGCACCGACACGCTGGCGCTGCCCTCGCCGTTCCCGCCGGGGAACTGCCTGGTCCAGATCGCCACCTCGGTGGGCACGACGTACCGCGAGCGGCCGCGGATGTGGGGCCCGATCGCGAAGCTCGTCGGCGAGCTCGCCCCGCCGGGCCGCAACGCGCTGGCGCTGTTCCCGTCGTACGCCTTCGTCCACGAGATCGCCGAGCGGATCGAGGCCCCGGGCCACCGGATCGAGGTCCAGCGCTCCAGCCGCTCCCGCCGCGAGCAGCTGTGGATGCTCGACCTGCTGCGCGAGGCCGCCGAGGGCGGCGGCGACCCGGTGCTGCTGCTCGCCGTGCTCGGCGGCGTGTTCGCCGAGGGCGTCGACTACCCCGGCGAGATGCTCTCCGAGGTGATCGTCGTCTCCCCCGGGCTGCCCCAGGTGGAGCCCGAGCGCGAGCTGCTGCGCGAGTACTTCGACCGCGAGTACGGCCGCGGCTTCGAGTACGCGTTCCTGCTGCCCGGGCTGCGCCGCGTGGTCCAGGCCGCCGGCCGCCTGATCCGCAGCGAGCACGACCGCGGCGTGATCACCCTGGTCGGCCGCCGCTTCGCCCAGCCGCGCTACGCCGCGTTCCTGCCCCACTACTGGACCGACGGCGACGTCCGCGGGCTGGTCGCCGACGACCCGGTGGCGGCGGTGCGGGCGTTCTTCGAGGGGGATGGGGACTAGGGGGCGGCGGTGCCCCCGGCGCTCCGCGTGGCATCCTCCAGGGACAGCCTCAGGCGGACGGCGGTCAGGTCCGGCTCGCGCGGCGACCTCCTGCGCGCTTTCTGCAAGGCGCGCGGGGTGATCCCGAGCGGCGCGGCGAGGTCACGCGTCCGTAGATCGGCCTCCTGGGCCAGGTGGGCGGCAGCGACGCGGGCGCGGACGACGGGGTCGGCGCGGCCGCGGAGCTCGGGGCCGACGCACAGCGCGGCCTTGGCCGCCTCGGCCAGGCGGACGGCCCCTGCGGCGTGGATCGCGGTGGGGGTCGCGGGGACCAGCGGGGTCGCGGGAAGGCCGACGGCCTCGTAGGCGGCGCGCTGGCGGTAGCGGGGGAGCGCCTCTCCGAGGCGCAGCTGCAGGCCGCTCACCGCGCGGGCGCCGACCAGATCGACGAACCCGTTGCCGGTGTACAGGGCGGGGTGCTGCGGCAATCCGTGGTGCGGGACCTGGGTCAGCAGGTACTCCACCAGGTTCTCGAGGTGGTTGCGTCCCGACACGGGCCGGAACCAGGCGGGCTCCAGCTCCGGGGGTGCAATCGGACGCAGGGCCAGGAGCAGATCGCGGGCCACGCGCCCGACGCGGGCTCGGTCACACAGCAGCAGCAGGTGCAGGTGGTCGTCGACGAGGGACAGCATCACGACGATGCCGGGACAGATCCGACCGATGGTCCGCACCGCCTCTCGCCTCAGGGCTTCGTCGGGGAACAGGGTCGGGCGGCCCTCGGCCGAGAACCGCATCTGCCAGGTCAACATCGTGTCCCTCCCCTCCCGCGGCATCAGGTAGGCACGGAAACGGGGCTCGTCAACTTCGTGAGGCGAACTTTCGGGGGTGATGAGGTGTCATCCCGCGCGTTCGTTCGTATTTCACGAACTTTCAGGAGGAGTGAGCTTTCATCAACCGCGTTCGTTCGCTCTTCGCGAACTTCCATGGCCGATGAGTGGTCATCCCCCGCGATGGTTCGCCTGGGTGTGCCCTGCCCGGGGGAAGGCCGCGGACCCCGCAACAGGCGGGTTCCAGAGGAAGGGGGAGAGGAACGGGATCAGGGGCAGTCGCCCGAGGCATACCAGGCCGCGACCTGCTCCTCGGTGACCTCGATCAGGGAGGTGAGCGGCGGAGTGCTGTCGGGGTGGGTGCCCTCGATCTCGATGCGCTCGGCGGGAATGTGGTCCATCACCCACCACAGGCAGTACGGTCCGATGTCGTCGGGACACTCGACACAGTGGCGGCCGATCCACTGCAGCGCGTCACACGCCACTCCCTCGTACGGGTCCTCGAAGGAGTGGTCGATGAAGCGCAGGTCCACCAGCGTGTCCAGGTGCACGTCCGTCAGGGACTCGCCGTCCGGCTCGATCTCGGCCGAGAGCACGGCGTCGTAGGCCCAGCCGAAGTGCTCGACGCCGTCCGGCCCGCTGTACACCAGCGGGTACGAGAACGGCCCCACCTCCAGGTGAGGGTTGTCCCAGGTGGCGGAGCCGACGCCGGCGCCATCCAGGGAGGGCGTCGGCACGCACAGGTACTGGATCGTCGGGGGGTGCACGTCCAGCATCGTGGCGGAGAACCCCTGGAGCGTCCCGCTGGCGTCGTCGAACGCGGAGAAGTGCACCGCCAGGCCGAAGTCGCTGAGGTACACCTCCGAGGAGACCGGGCTCCCCGTGGGCGGGACGAGCGTGCCGCCCGCCAGATCCAGCAGGTAGTCTCCGCCGCTGGCGACCGCGGGGTCGATGGGATCGCCGACCCCACGGGTGCGGAAGTCCCAGCGCAGCTCCTCGCAGCCGCCGAAGGAGGCCACCGCGGTGTAGGGCGTGTCAGGCTGGAGCGTGGCGTCGGGCCGAAACGTCCACTCGGCGCGCGAGATGCTCGCCTCGAGCAGGGTCGTGGTGATCACGCCCGCGGTCGACTCGAGCCGCACCTCGGGATCGCCCTGGGCAGGGTGGAGAATCCCCTCGAAGACGACGTACAGGTGGGTCCCGGGGAAGACGTCCTGGCTACCCGCCTCCGGCCAACTCCCGCCGAGCGACCACTCGTCCTCGCCGTCGCAATCCTGGTCCACGCCGTCGCAGACCGGATCGTCGGCGTCCGGGTGCCGCGTCGGGTCCGCGTCGTCGCAGTCCCCGTCGCATGTGCTGTGACCGTCCCCGTCGGCGTCCTCGGGGGTCAGCGACGGATCCTGGTCGTCGCAGTCTCCCTCGACCAACCCCTGGCAGTACCGGTGGTGGTGGGGATGGGATCCGTCGCCGTCGAGGTCGACGCAGTCTGTCTCGCAGCCGGCCACGGCGACCCCCAGCGCGAACACCAGTTCGGCGGCGGCCCGCTTCCCTCGATCGCGGCGCGTGCGCATCGCGGCCTCCTCATCCCCGTGCGGGATGGGAGGATGCAAGGGGCCCGCCAACCGCCGGGGTCGCGCGGCACCCCGCCCGTCAGACGTCCTGGACCACCTCGAGGAACCGCGCGTACGGGATCGCGGTCCAGCTCTCGGCGTTGGTCGCGCCCATCGACTGGGTGATGAACGAGACCTTGGCCGCGGTGGTCTCGTCCGGGGCCTCGTAGATGTCCATGAAGTCGAACGAGCCCAGCAGCGCGTAGTGGGCGACGAACCTGACCTCGGGGCAGGCGGCCTTGATCCGCGCGTGCCACTCGCGGCCGATCTCCTCGCGGTTCTGCAGGTCCTCGATCTGGCCCGGGCCGAGCTTGGTCATCAGGATGAAGGTGGCCATGGATCCCTCCTCACGGAGGGCATCATGTCACAGCAGCGCGCCGTACTCGCGCTCGATCAGCGGGTTGAGCTCGATGGCGCGGCGCACGGCGGTGCGGCCCTCGCGGCGGGCGGCGTCGTCGGCCGCGGCGTCGGCGCGGAGCAGCAGCAGCGCGCCCTCCACGGCCAGGGCCTCGGCGTCGCTGGCGTTGGCCTCGCGGGAGCGGCGGGCCAGCGCCAGGCCGGCCTCGACGTCGTCGTCGATCGGCTCGCCGGCGGCGGCCCGCCAGCGCGCGCGGTGCCAGTGCAGCGCGGCGGCGCGGGTCAGGACCCAGCTGTCCTCGTCGTTGGTCTCCAGGGAGCGCTGGTAGGCCTGCTCGGCGGCGCGGAACGACGCCCGGGGGGATCGGCCCGCCGCGGCCTGCCGGCGGGCGCGCAGCAGGGCGGCGTCCGCCTCCTGGCGGTGGGCCTGGGCCGAGTCGGGGGCGATGGCGCGGGCCCGCTCGCGGTAGCGCTCCACCTCGCCCAGGGCGGGCTCGATCGGCTGCTGCTGCTGCAGGGCGTACTCGGCGGCGACGAGCTCGGCCTCGGCGAGGTACAGCCAGTGGTCCACCGAGCCGGGGTTGATCTCGGCGGCGACGAGGTACGCGTCGCGGGCCTTGGCCAGCGAGGCGGTGGGGTCCTCGCCGGCGTCGAGCTCGTACAGCGCGGCGAGGAAGTGGGCGAAGCCGATGTTGAAGTGGGGGTAGTCCCACGACGGCTTGATCGCGATGGCGCGGCTCATCCCCTCGACGCAGGCGGCCACCGAGGGCCGCGGATCGATGCCCTTCTGCAGCTCGATCTCGGCGCGGATGAAGTAGGTCGCACCGGTGCCCATGTGGGCGTAGGAGTCGTGGGGGTTGCGCTCCACCGCCAGCTGGAAGTGCTCCACGGAGCGCTCCAGGTCGGGCATCCCGTCCATCCCGTGCTCGTTGCGGTAGCACGCGCGGTCGGCGTGCAGCCCGCCCAGGTTGTTGTGGATCTTGGCCTGGGAGGGGTCCAGCGCCAGCGAGCGCTCGAACGCCTCGATGGACCTGGCCCACGACGGGTCGGGGTCGCCGCCGCTCTCCCAGACCGAGCGCGCCTGGGTGCGGTACGCCGCGCCGAGGCCCATCATCGCCGAGGCGCGGGTGGGGTCCAGCTCGACGGTGCGCTCGTAGCTGTCGATCGCGTCGACCAGCGCCTGGCCGGGATCGGCGCCGCGGTGGAACAGCTGGTGGTGGGCCCGCGACGCCTGGATCTTGCCGCGCTGGTGGTGCGCCGGGGCGGAGTCCGGTGCCAGCGCCAGCGCCCGGTCGGCGGCGGCCAGGCCCTGGTCGTAGGCCTCGTACGGATCGCCGCCGGTGGCCGTGAGGGCGTGGCCCCAGACGTTCCACACCTCGGCGCGGTCGATGTGCGCCGAGACCCGGTCGGGCTGGGCCACCAGCGCGCGGTCGCAGGCGGCGAGCGCCTGGTCGCGGGCCAGCTCGATGCCCTCGGGGTCGCTCTCCCCGCGGGTGACCATCACCCCCAGCCACACCAGGCACAGGCCCTCGTGCGCCGCGGCGTCGCTCTGCCCCACCTGCACCGCGGCCTCGTACGCCGCCACCGCCTCGC
>CAZOYV010000078.1:18900-30879 GCA_964584075.1 uncultured Rickettsiales bacterium
CGCCCTGGCGCTGCAGCGCCTCGTCCCACCGGCCCTGGTCGTGGGCATCGGCCGCCAGGGCGCGGTGGACCGCCCCCTCGAGCATCCGCGCCTCGTACAGCCACGCCTGGCGCCCGGCCGCCTCGTGGGCCCGCTGCAGCGCCTCCTCGTGGCGCCCCTCGTACAGCGCGATGCGCCCCGCCAGGATCTCCGGCGCGGCCAGCTCGGCGCCCTCGCTGGCCCGCAGGTAGCGCAGCGTCGGCTCGCGGTACTGGTCCTCCACCAGCTGGCGCTGGGACTCGCGCAGCTCGGGGTCGGGGATCGTGCGCACCGCCTGCAGCTCGCGCTCGTACAGCTGGCCGTACGCCATCCCCAGCGCGTACGCCACCTCGGGGGACTGGTAGCCCGCCCCCCACGCCTGCTCCAGGTGCTCGCGGGCCTCGTCGAGCTCGCCGAGCTCCAGGTGGCCCCGCCCCAGCGCGTAGTGGCCCGGGCCCTGGCCCAGCCGGCCGACCTGGTCCATCCGCGCCCGCACCTGGTCCATCCGCCGCCGCACCTGGTCGCGCTCGCCGGTGACGTCGTGCAGCGGGCTCATGTGGGCGACCCGCAGGGTCCACTCGATGTCCGCCGCCGCCTGGCCGAACTCCTGGGCCAGCGCGGCCTCGCGGCCGGCCTGCCAGCGGACCCGCACCGACGCCACCCCGGCGAGCAGCACCACCACCGCGGCGACGGCCACCACGGTCCACAGCGCCCGCTGCCTGCGCGCCCGCCGCAGCCAGCGCCGGGGTGCCGAGATCGGGCGCGCCTCGATCGGCTCGCCGTCCAGGTAGCGGCGCAGCTCGTCGGCCACCGCCCGCGCCGAGGGGTAGCGCGCCGAGGGGTCCTTCTCCAGGCAGCGCAGCGCGATGGTCTCCAGGTCGCGGGGGATGTGGGGATCGTGCTGGCGCAGCGGGACCGGCTCCTCCTCGAGTACGCGGATGATCTGCCGCACCGGGTTGGTCTCGGGGAACGGCGGCCGGCCGACGAGCAGGTCGTACAGCGTCGCGCCGAGGCTGTACACGTCGGTGCGGCGGTCGATCAGGTGGGTGTCGCCGCGGGCCTGCTCGGGGGCCATGTACGCCGGCGTGCCCAGCGTCGCCCCGGTGGCGGTCAGGTCCGGCGCGCTCTCGTCGCGCACCAGCCCGAAGTCCATCACGTACGGCTTGCGCTCGCCGTCGGCGGTCTCGACGACCATCACGTTGCTGGGCTTGAGATCACGGTGCACCAGGCCCTGGCTGTGGGCGGCGGCGACGCCGTCGGCGACCTGGACCATCAGCCGCACCTTCTCGTCGACGGTCAGCGCGGCGTCGAGCTCGCCGAGCACCGACCCGTCGAGGTACTGCATCGCGATGTAGGCCCGGCCGTCGTGCTCGCCGGCCTCGTAGACGTTGCAGACGTGGTCGTGCTCGACGCGCGCCTGGGCCCGGGCCTCGCGGAAGAACCGCCGCGCCAGCTGGGGGCTCTCGCCGCGCAGGAACTTGAGCGCCACGTCGCGCCCGAGGGTGAGGTCCTCGGCGTGGTAGACCACGCCCATGCCCCCGGCCCCGAGGAAGCCGACGATGCGGTAGTGGCCGAACTCGGTGCCGGCGGCGAGCTCGTCGCCGTCGCCGATCCGCGACCAGGCGCCGGGGTCGGGCACGGTGTCGCCGCTGCCGTCGGGGCGCACCCGCGGAGGACCCCCGTCCGGATCGCCGCCGACGGGCGTCCCGGCGCCCTCCGGGGGCTCGTCGAACAGCGCCGTCGCCTCGTGGTCCGAGCGGGTCCGGTCCGCCACTGCCCCTCCCTGCTCCGCCCACGAGCGTAGGGGGCCGCCGCACGGGGGGTCAAGCGCGCGCGGGTTGCGCACGCGCCCGCGGCGGTCTACATCCTAGCTTGATGCGCGAGCTCCCCGAGCGCGCCGACGCCGTGGTCGTCGGCGCCGGGATCGCCGGCCTGGTCGCCGCGGCGTTCCTCGGCCGAGCCGGCCTGCGCCCGCTGGTGCTGGAGGCCAACCACCAGGTGGGCGGCCTGATGGCCGGGATCCGCCGCAAGGGCTACGTGTTCGACTGCGGCGACCAGTCGTTCGAGGACGCCGGGATGCTGTTCCCGATCCTCGAGCAGCTGGGGATCGACCCCGCCCGGCGGCTGCACCGCACGCGGCACCGGATCGTGGGCCCCGACTTCGACTACCCCGTCACCGGCCTGGACGTCGCCGAGCGCGCGATGATCGCCTCGGTGCCCGAGGAGGAGGCCGGGGTCCGGGCGCTGTTCGACGAGCTGCGCCGCCTCGAGGCGGCCCAGGGCGCGATGGGCCGCGGCCGGGTGTTCGCCCCGGCGCTGCGCCACGAGGAGTTCCCCGCCGCCGGGCGGCGGCTGCTCGGCTGGTTCGCACGCCACGGCCTGGCCTTCGAGCGCGCCGCCAAGGTCCGCTTCGAGGATCTGGTCGCGCGCCACGTCCAGAGCCCCGCGGTGCGCCACATCATGGGACGCTCGGGCTACCGCGACATGTCGGCGCTGATGGCCTCGGGGCTGTGGTACTCGTGGTGCCACGACTACTGGTACCCCCGCGGCGGGATGCAGTCGTTCGTCGAGGACGTGGCCACCGCCGCCCGCGAGGCCGGGGCGACGATCCGGCTGCGCACGCCGGTCGCCGAGATGCTCGAGGAGGGCGGCCGGTTCGCCGGCGTGCGCACCGCCGACGGCGCCGTGGTGCGCGCCGAGCGCGGGATCTGGGCCGCCGACGCGCGGACCCTGTTCGGCGCGGCGCTGCCCGCGGCGCTGCGCGAGACCCCGCGGGCCCGGCGCGTGCGGCAGGCGCGGCCGTCGGACCCGATGGTCTCGCTGTACCTCGGCCTGGCGATCCCGCCCGACGAGCTCGAGGCCCACCTGCAGGCCCACCACGTGTTCCACTTCCCGTTCGAGGAGGTGGTGCGCACCGAGGACCGCCCCGACGACCCCGACGTCCATCGCGACCTGTGGCTGCAGTGGAACGCGCCGATCCTGCACGGCGAGCCGTTCGCCCCCGCCGGCCACAGCGCGGTGGTGCTGCAGGCGTTCAGCGACCACGCGTGGATGGACCGCTGGGGGACCGGGGGGCGATCCCCCGCCGATCTCGGCGAGGCCGGGCGCGCGGCGTACCGCTCGCTCAAGGAGCAGGTCGCCGACGGGATGCTGGAGGCCGCCGCGCGGCTGATCCCCGGCGTGCGCGAGCGGGTGGCCTACCGGGAGCTGGGCTCCCCCATCGCGCTGACCCGCTTCACCGGCAACGCCGAGGGCTCCACCGCCGGCTGGACCTTCGCGCCGGGGGGCAAGCCGTTCCGCGCGCCGGGCGCCGATCCCCACACCGGGCTGCCCGGGCTGTGGCTCGGCGGGCAGTGGGCGATCTGGCCCGGCGGGGTCCCGTTCGCGGCGATGTCGGCCAAGCTCGCCGCCGAGCTGGCGGTGGACGGGTGGCCGACGCACATCTGGCGTCTCCTGACGGGAAAGCCGAGAGAAACCAGACTGTCAGCGAACGAAGTCGAGAGGTGACTTCACGCGTGTCGTCCCGCTCGGGTCAGGCGCTGAAGATCCAGTTCATCCAGATGTAGTACTCGCCGTCCATCCCGAACTGCGGGTCGGTGACGTTGCTGGCGTCGAGCATGACCAGCCCGCCGTGGCCCCAGTAGTACTGGGCGTCGCCGGAGAGGTAGTAGGTGTAGGTCCCCAGCGTGTCGAGCCCCCCGTCGCCGGTGATCAGCAGCAGGATCGCCTCCATCGGCCCGGTGCCCCAGCTGGTCTGCGCCGCGGGGCCGACGTCGACGCACCAGCTCAGCTGGGTGCCGCTGCCGACCTGGAACGTCACGTCCTCGCCGTGGAACGAGCCGTCGGCGACGTCGCACGAGATGAACGACAGCACCGTGAAGATCGACGGGATCATGTCGGTGTTGGGGTCGGTGGCGTACAGGTCGTGGTAGCCCGGCGGGCAGTCCCCCTGCCCGGTGTCGGTCAGCCCGGTGATGTCGATCGACTCGTCGGCGATGCCGGGGAACCAGCCGCCCTGGTTGTTGCCATAGACGTAGTCCCCGCTGGTGATGTCGAAGTGGTGGAAGCACTGCGGGTCCTGGTTGCTGTCGAGGATCGTGACGATCATCTCGCCGGTGACCGACGCGCCGTCGACGTCGAGCAGGTACTCGTACTGCTCGTAGGCCGGGGTGTCGAGGCCGGTGCCGATCGTCAGCTCGACGTCCAGGTCCCACGACTCGGGCCCCGCCGCGAGGTGCAGCGGGACCAGCTCGGTGCCGGCCGCGGTGGGCTCGATCTGGACGCGGAACGCCGGCGTATTGGACGCGGTCTGGTTCGGGTTGAGGTTGCCGAAGCTGCCGTTGGCCTGGATCACGCCGATGTCGCTGGTGTACTGCAGCACACCGGTGACGCCGCTGGCGGGCAGGGTGCCGGCGTTGCGGACGTCGACGTAGAGGTCCCAGATCTCGCCGGGCTCCATCAGCGCGTCGCCGTTGCCGCTGACCTGGAGGGGCGCCACCCCGTCGACCACCAGGCACGTCGCGGGGCCGAGGGGCACCACCACGTCGCCGGAGTCCGGGTACTGGTCGTCGTAGCCCTGCCCCACGAGGTTGGCCCCGACCCACACGCTCATGTCGGTCGCGCCACACAGCCCCACCGCGCCGAGGTCGACGCTGAGGACGATCGAGTCGGCGCCGCCGGGGTCCATCGCCAGCGAGGCGGGGTCGGGCAGCGGCTCGACCCAGCCGTTGGTGCTGGACCACATCTGCAGGTTGTCCGGGGCCTGGCCCGCGTCGTAGGTCAGCGTGTACGCGTCGGTGCCGTCGCCGACGTACATGTCGACCATGATCTGGCTGTCGTCGAACGGGGTGTACGACGTGGTGCGGAACGAGACCACCGAGCCGACCTGGCTGTACTCGTGGGTGAACAGGTCGATCAGGTAGCCGTCGTGGTCCCCCGACGGATCGGCCACCGGCCAGACCTCGAGCCACGGCGGATCGGTCGTGCCGTCGCAGTCGTTGTCCTTGCCGTCGTTGGGGATCTCGGCCATCCCGGGGTGGACCTGGGGGTCCTGGTCGTCGCAGTCGCCGACGCACTCCATCCAGTTGTCGTTGTCGCCGTCCTGCTCGTTCAGCGGGACCTGGTTGTTGCAGTCGTTGTCGAGGCCGTCGCACAGCTCCGGCGCGCCCGGGTAGGTGTTGGCGTTGCCGTCGTCGCAGTCGACCGTGCTGTCGAAGCCGTCCCCGTCGGCGTCCATCACCGTGGTGTCGTCGTCGCCGGTGTCGTCGTCCGCGGTGTCGTCGTCGCCGGCGGTGTCGTCGTCGCCGGTGGAGTCGTCGTCGCCGGCGGTGTCGTCGTCGCCGGCGGTGTCGTCGTCGCCGGTGGTGTCGTCGTCCCCGACGTCGTCGTCGCCCACGTCGTCGTCGGCCGTGTCGTCGTCGCCCACGTCGTCGTCGGTGAAGTCGTCGTCGGAGAAGTCGTCGTCCCCGACGTCGTCGTCGGCGGTGTCGTCGTCGCCCGCGTCGTCGTCGTCGCCGGGATCGGGCTCCCAGGTCCCGCACCCGAAGCCCGTCAGCGACAGCGCGACGAGCAGCACCAGCCAACGGGGAACGTGGTTCGACATGCTTCCTCCACAGCGGCTCGGCTCGGCTCCCGCCCCCAGGGAGCCTCACCCACCATGGAACCCGCGCGCAGGCGAGCTGTCAAGGCCGGCAGGGGCCGCACTCAGAGCTGGCGCTGGGCCCCGCGCCCCGCGGCGCGGCGCGCGCGGTCGACCTCCTCGACCACCTCGCGCACGCTCTTGGTCTCGATGTTGAGGTTGCTCGCCCGCGCCGAGATCTCCTCGAGGGCGCGGTTGGGGTCCTCGAGGTCCCCGGTCTGGAGCCGCAGCAGGTCGATGTGGATCGTGCGCAGCGACTGCAGGCTGGAGTTGATGTAGGCGTCCAGCCGCTCGATCATCACCCGCACGTCGGCCAGCGACTCCGACTGGCTGCGCAGCTGGCGCAGCGTGTCGTGGTAGACCGCGCGGGTCTGCTCGTCGACGGTCTCCTCGATGCGGACCTCCAGATCGGCGATGCGGTCCTCCAGATCGGCGAGATCGGGGTCCTCGAGCAGCATCTCGAGCTTGGCGCGGCGGGCGTCGAGCTCCTTGCACTTGGCGACGGTCTGCTCCACCGAGCCGCGGATGTCGGGGCGATCCTCGCCCAGCTCCTTGAGCGCCTCGAGCACCTGCAGCGCCTGGCGGTCCACCGCGCCGACGAACTCGCTGACCGTGCTCTGGCGCGTGTGCAGCTTCTCCATCAGGTCGTCGTCGGGGACGCCGGGCGCGGGCGCACCGGCCTCGCCGGGCGAGGCCTCGGCGGCGCCGTCCGGCTCGGCCGCGGCCGCTCCCTCGGGCTCCGCCTGGCCCGCCTCCGCAGGCGGCTGCTCGGCGACCGGCTCGCCGCCGATCTCCTGCTCGGCGCGGCCGATCTGCGCGCGGTGGCTGCGCTTCCACATCACGTTGCGGATCACCAGCGCGCCGAACACCGCCGCGAGGACCACCACCGCGGGCAGCGCCTGGACCCCCCCGCCCCACAGCACGGCGAACGAGATCGCGGTCCACAGGAACGCGAACAGCACGATCTGGTTGTTGGCCTGATCGCGCCGCCGCAGCAGCTTCTTGTGCTCCTTGAGCGGGTCGGGGCGGGGCAGCGCCTCGCCGACCTTGCCGATCGCCTGCTCGACGGCGGTGGCGACCCGGTCGCCGACCTCCCCGACCTTCTGGCGGCGGCGGGCCCCGTCCTCGGTGCCGTCGTCGAAGGCGCGCTCCAGCGCGGCGCCGACCTTGGTCGCGACGTCCTCGACGGCGGTGGCGAAGCGCTCGGCGACCTCCTCGGGCGGCGCGCCCGGCTCGGGCCACGGCGCGTGGCGGCCCCGGGGCCCCCGGTGCCGGCCGCGGCCCTCGCCCCAGGGGCGCTCCCAGGGGTCGCGGTGCCGTCCCTTGTCGTCACGCCTGCGCGGGGGCACGGGACCTCCTCGATGGGGTGCATCGTACCACGCTCCCGGTGCTATATTCCCGGCGGTGGACACGCGCGCGGAGGAGCGCGCACGGGGCCGACGATGCGAGACGAGCTGATATCCCTCGAGAGCGAGCTGCGGGCCAAGGGGCTGCTCGAGGAGGCCGACGAGATCCACGAGCTGGTGGACGAGGCCGAGGCGCTGGAGCGGCCGGCGACGTGGATGCAGCGGATGAAGGGCCGGGTGGGCTCGCTGGCCCGCTCGCAGTGGGACCACATCCGCCAGGAGATCGACGAGACCAAGGAGCTGTCGAGCCTGCTGCGGCAGCGCGTCAGGGGCGACATCGAGGAGCTCGACCCGGTGCAGAAGGAGAAGGTCAAGGCCCAGCTGCTGGACCTGTTCAAGGTGGTCCCGGCCAGCGCGCTGGCGGTGGGCAACTTCGTGGCGCCGATCCCGTGCTCGTCGTGGCTCACCCCGGCGCTGCTGATGAGCCTGGGGCTGATGCCCTCGGCCTGGAAGGAGGCCCACATGGGCCACCGGCTGGGCAAGGTGCTGCGCAAGCTGCGGGACAAGGGGCACCTGGACGAGGCCGGCGGCGTGCGGGTGATCCTCGAGGACCTGCGGGCCGAGGCCCACCACCGCGAGCGGATGGCGGCGATCGCATCGGATCAGCTGCTGCTGGGGCTGTACGACGCCAACCGCGACGGGACCCTCGACGCCGCGGAGCAGGCGCAGATGCACAAGGTGCTGGACAGGACCGTCGCCGCGATGCGCAAGCGCTGGGGCGCGCGGATCTGGTACGTGTTCCGCGACGGCGACGTGGCCGGGCCGTTCACGCTGGTCGACATCGACGCGCTGGGCTGCACCGACGAGACGCTGCTGTGCCGCGCCGGGACCAAGCACTGGGTGCCGCTGAAGTGGGTGCTGCGCGAGCTCGAGGACCTGGACCGCGCGGTCAGTGGACCGTCGGCGGGCGACGATCGTCGAGGCGGATGATCACGCCGGGCTGGCGGCCGGCGGTGCGCAGCTCCCGGACCCCCGGTCGCGGCGGAGCGGGTGGGACCCGCCGTCGACCGCGCCGCAGCCCAACGCCGACCCCTGCGCCGACGAGGAACCCGCCCACGTGGGCCCACCAGGCGACGCCCCCCGAGCTGCCGGCGGTGCCCAGCGAGCCCAGCCCGTTGAAGAACTGCAGCGCGAACCAGAACCCCATGAACAGCACGGCGGGAAGGCGCACCAGCTGGATGAACACCAGCGTGATCACCCGCGCGCCGGGCCACAGCACCGCGTAGGCCCCGAGCACCCCGGCGATCGCCCCCGAGGCGCCGATCGTCGGGATCGGGGAGGCCGGCGCGACGAGCACCTGCAACAGCCCGGCGCCGATCCCGGACGCCAGGTAGAACGCGACGAAGCGCGCCCGCCCGAGCCGCTCCTCGACGTTGTCGCCGAAGAGGTACAGGAACCACAGGTTGCCCACCAGGTGCATCACCCCGCCGTGCAGGAACATCGAGGTGATCAGCGTCGGCGCCTCGGCCAGCGGCCGCGCCACCAGCTCGGCGGGGACGATCCCGAATCGCTGCAGCAGCAGCGGCAGCTGCGCGCCGGCCAGCCACTCGACGGCGAAGACCGCGACGTTGATCGCGATCAGCGCGCGGGTCGCCACCGGGGTGATCGAGACCGGGTTCTCGTCGCGCAGCGGGATCATCGGCGCTCCTGGCGATCAACATAGGATCGCGGCCATGGCGCGCAACGAGCCGGGCCGTTGCCAACGCGTCACCTCTGCGTCACAGAGCCGCCCGGGCCATCGCGAAAATGGAGACATACCGTGACTTCCACGCGCGCGGCTGCTAGAGATCGGGCGGCTCGTCACGGTGGAGTGCCCGGTCCCGGGACCGGGTCGCGCGCGAACCAGGGTCGACGGGAAACCAAGACACGTGAGCCCCAAGCTCCGCACCTGGCTGATCGGCTCCGGCAAGCTGCTGGGGTTCCTGCTCGCGCTGGATGCGTTCTTCGTCGCGATCAAGCTGATGGGGGCGTTCAAGTCGCTGGGAGCCGGCTACGGCGAGGAGCTGATCCAGCAGCTGGCGGCCAACCCGTTCATCGGGCTGGTGATCGGCATCATGGTCACGTCGATCATCCAGAGCTCGTCGACCACCACGTCGATCACCGTCGGCCTGGTGGCGACCGGCGCGCTGGGGGACGACCCCAACCGCGCGCTGGCCCTGGCGGTGCCGATCATCATGGGCGCCAACATCGGCACGTCGGTGACCAACACGATCGTCTCGCTGGGGCACGCGGGCAACAAGGCCGAGTTCCGGCGGGCCTACAGCGCCGCGGTGGTCCACGACGTGTTCAACTGGCTCGCGGTCCTTGTGCTGCTGCCCCTGCAGGTGGCGACCAACTTCCTGGGCCGGTTCGCGGTGTGGCTCGCGCAGCTGCTCGACGACACCGGCGGGCTCAAGGTGGCCAGCCCGATCGACCTGGTGATCAAGCCGCAGGAGCACCTGATCACCGAGCTGTTCGAGGGATCGCCCGACGCGGTCCAGTTCGTGGTGATCTTCTTCCTCGCGTTCGGGCTGCTGCAGGGCATCCTGATCCTCGTCCGGCGGGTCCGGGCCGAGAAGAACACCACGATCCACGCCCTGGCGCTGAGCATCGGGATCGCGCTGGTCGCGACCTTCGTGGTGCACTTCCGCGAGTACATGTTCCACGACAGCACCGCCGCGTTCCTGACCGGGCTGGGGATGCTGTTCGCGGCGCTGTGGGCGATCGTGCGGATCATGCGCTCGGTGGTCCTCGACCGCGTGCAGGCGCTGTTCGAGTCCTACATCTTCAAGACCACCGCGCGGGCGCTGGTGCTGGGGATCGTGATCACCGCGGCGGTGCAGTCGAGCTCGATCACGACGTCGCTGATCGTGCCGCTGGCCGGGGCCGGGCTGCTCAACCTCAACCAGATCCTGCCCTACACCCTCGGCGCCAACATCGGCACGACGATCACCGCGCTGCTCGCCGCGCTGTCGATCGGCGAGGTCTCCGGCGTGGCCGCGGCGCTGGCCCACCTGCTGTACAACGTCCTCGGGATCTCGATCTGGCTGCCGCTGCGCAGGGTCCCGATCTGGCTCGCCGAGAGGCTCGCTCGGTGGGCGAGCTACTCGGCCGCGATCCCGGTCGCGATCATCCTCGTGGCCTACCTGGGGATCCCGCTGGCCTGCATCCTGATCTTCGGGTAGCCCGCTACTCCTCCTCGCGGTCGCACACCAGGTGCAGCTCGCTGCAGTCTCCGCACTCCTCGAGGGTGTGGTGCGTGGTGAACTCGTCCCAGTGCTTGCGCTGGGCCACCGAGAGGAACCCGGTCCCCTGGCACAGCGGGCAGCTGTTCTCCATCGCGCCGAGGATCGCCGCGCGGATGAAGGCCGAGCGGTTGGGCATCTTGCGCAGCTCGTCGGCCAGCGCCACGTCGACCTTGAACGTGATCGTCTTCTGCTTCGAGATCGTCATGCACCATGGCCTACCACGACTGCGCTCCGCCGTCACCGCGGAACGCAGGCCGACCCGAGGGGGCCGGCTACTCGCAGAGGGCGGGGTGGTAGCGCACCGCCACGAGCTGGCCGTTGTCCGGGACGTGGCCGAGCTCGAAGCGGATCGCGTTGCTCTCGGGGTCGTGGCTCCAGCCGGCGAGGAGCACCTCGCCGTCGACCGTGACCGCCTGGATCCCGTCCAGCGGCTCCCCGGCGAGCGCGAAGGTGTCGCGCACGCGGGCGGCGTCGTCGGCCAGCGCCTGGACCGCCTCCAGCGGGCTGGCGACCAGCTCCTGGAGGCAGACCTCGACGCCGCCGGTGTAGATCACGGCGTCGTGGTAGCGCATCGTCGGCGTCTCGGCGCACTGGGGGAACGCGGCGATCCCGCTGATCACGACGCGCTCCGGGTCGGGCCGCGCCTCGAGCATCGCCAGCACCGGCTCGAGGGCCTCCCCGGCCGAGGCGTCGTCCCGCGACGAGAGCACCACGACGTACAGCAGCGCGTCGTCGCGGACGAACCCGAAGTTGGGCCCGTCCGGGCTGGTCATCGGCGGCGTCACGGCGGCCAGCGCGGTGGCCAGCCCCGCGGCGGGCTCGCCCTCGACGGTGCCCACCTGCAGCGCGCCGGCGAAGTGGACGGCGGCGTCGGTGGTGCCCGCGGTCAGCACGGGAAGGTCCCCGCGCAGCGCGGGATCGCGGGTCGAGACGACCCCGAGCTGGAAGTCGACGAGCTCGGCCAGATCGGCGACGTAGGACCACGCGGCCAGGCCCGCGGCCTGCTGGGCCGGCTCCATCGCGGGGCCGTCGTCGACGACCCACAGCACGTCGGCCTGCAGGTTGCCGCGCTGGACGAACTCCTCCTGGACCGGCTCCGGGTACGCCGCGGCGGCGTCGATCGGCACCACCCCGCCGGGATCGTTGGGGGCGTCGGTGAAGACCGCCACCGAGCCGAGATCGACCGCGTCGTCCTCGGGGTGGTAGGCCACCTCCAGCCAGGTGGACTCGCCGGGCAGCACCACCGCGGGGAGCGCCGGCTCCGAGGCCAGCGAGAGCTCGTCGGACTTGCGCAGCAGCTCGAGCCCGGTCACCGTCAGCGGCTGGCTGCCGGCGTTGCGGATCGACAGCTGCTGCGTCGCGGCGCAGCCCACCGCGACCCCGTCGAACTGCAGCACCGGCGGTTCGATCACCAGCCGCGGGGCCAGCCCGTCGGCGGTCAGCACCGCCTGCTGCTGCCCCGCCACGTCGGTGGTGATCACCAGCGCCGCGGTGTGGGGGCCGTCGATCTCGGGATCGAACCAGACCTCCAGCGGACGCGACCGTCCGGGCTCGATCTCCTCACCCAGCCACCGCTCCACGAGCTCCCAGGAGTCGTCGCCGATCAGCTCGACGTCGAGGATCCGGAACGGGCGGGTGCCGTGGTTGTACAGGCGCAGGCCCTGGCCCCGGGGGGCGCCGGCGGCGACCT
>CAZOYV010000079.1:0-30308 GCA_964584075.1 uncultured Rickettsiales bacterium
AGTCGGCGCAGGTCACCGCGCCGTCCCCGTCGCCGTCGGTGACCTCGTCGGCCGGGACGCTGCCGTCGCAGTCGTTGTCGGCCTGGTCGCAGATCTCCGCCGCCCCCGGGTGGGTCGCCGCGTCGTTGTCGTTGCAGTCGCCGGCGCACACGGTCCAGCCGTCGCCGTCGTCGTCGGTGGCCTCGTCGATCACGCCGTCGCAGTCGTCGTCGACGCCGTTGCACAGCTCCGCCGCCCCCGGGTAGATCGCCGCGTCCCCGTCGTCGCAGTCGCCGGCACAGGTGGTCCAGCCGTCGCCGTCGGTGTCGAAGCCGTCGTCGATCCAGCCGTTGCAGTCGTTGTCGACGAAGTCGCAGACCTCGACCCCGCCGGGGTAGGCCAGCGGCTCGAAGTCGTTGCAGT
This sequence comes from uncultured Rickettsiales bacterium, assembly GCA_964584075.1. Classification (GTDB taxonomy): domain Bacteria; phylum Myxococcota_A; class UBA796; order UBA9615; family CAYRNR01; genus CAZOYV01. The sequence continues at coordinate 403 of CAZOYV010000079.1, forward strand.
CGCCGGTGCAGTTGGTGAACCCGTCGCCGTCGCCGTCGGTGCTCTCGTTGACCTGCCCGTCGCAGTTCTGGTCGATGCCGTCGTTGCAGATCTCGGCGGCACCGGGGTGGATCGTGGCGTCCTGGTCGTCGCAGTCGCCGTCGCAGTCCTCCCAGCCGTCGCCGTCGAGGTCGACCCCGGCGCAGGGATCGAAGGCCCAGCCCCAGTCCACCACGTTGACCAGCACGACGCCGGCGTCGTAGCCGTAGCCCCAGCCGTGCTCCCAGGTGTGGCCGCTGGCGATCAGCACACCCTGGCCCTCGTACAGCAGGTACATCACCGTGGCGCCGTCGGTCTGGTTGGTGGCCAGGATCTCGGCGCCCACCGGGGTCCCCGAGATCGAGTCGTGGTTGGCCCAGTTGCCCTGGATCGGGTTGGCCACCCCCGCCATCAGCGGGTGGCTCGGGTCGGTGACGTCGTTGTAGTCGTTGGGGTTGTAGGCGACCGTCCCGCCGAACGGCGGGTCCAGCGCGGTGTCGCCGCTGTAGTTGCAGAACGACCACACCAGCACGCCCCCACCCATCACGTACTGCTCGAAGGCGGTGTTGCTCGCCATCAGCGTCGTGGCGTAGGCCGAGCCCTGGACGCTGACGGTGATCACCATGGGGTACTGGCTCAGGTTGGTGCTCGCCACGTCCGCGGCCGAGATCTGGGTGAACGGGATCCCCGCGGTGTTGAGCTCGGCGACCCACGCGTCCTGGCCCCACGCCGCGCTCTCCTGGATCAGCAGCACCTCGCCCTGCTGCGCCCCCGCCCGCGGGGCGAGGCACAGCAGCAGCGCGACCGAGCAGCCCAGAACCATTCCCCTCATCGTTCCTCCCTCTGCGCACGCCCTAGGGCGCCACCACCGTCGGGATCCCGTCGCGCACGGCGGTGCCGAGGAAGTGGGTCACCTGGCGCTGCGCCGAGGCCAGGTCGAACACCACGTAGTGGCCGTCGTTGCCCGGGTTCGGCTCGTACAGCGCGACGATCCCGGTCACCTGGTGGCCGTCGATCCACTTGTTGCCGTCGACGGGGGTCGCCTCCTCGTAGATGTTCTCCAGCGGCAGGTTGCCGTTGGTGACCTGGTCGAAGCGCAGGCCGCGGGTCAGCGCGTACTGCGTCACGTCGGGGGTGAAGGTGTCGCCGATCCCGTAGGTGTGCAGCCCGTGGCGTGGCTCGATGCCGGTCATCGGGTAGCGCTGGAAGTGGCGCGCGTGGTTGATCGGGTCCGACACGTCGGCGAAGCCCTGGACGATGTTGAGCACCGGGTGCCAGCGGTGCAGGTCGGGGTCGGCCAGCGCCACCGACAGGATCGTCGGCAGGTCGTAGGGCTTGGTCTTGTTCAGCATCGACTCGATCAGCAGCCCGCCGGCGCCGCTGAACACCGCGGCCTCGAGCTGCGGCTCGTAGGTCGCGAACACCACGCCGGTGTTGGAGCCCTGGGAGTGGCCCATGTAGTACAGCTGGTCGGCGTCGAACGAGACCGCCTCGCCGGTGGGGGACTCCCCGGCGCTCCACGCCAGCGCCTCGACCAGCCGCGTCAGCGCGAAGTAGTCGGCGGCGCCCTGCAGCGCGTTGTCGCGCGCGGCGCGCGGGTTGAGCACGTTGAAGAACAGCACGTCGGGGTCGTAGCTCGTGGGGTCGAGATCGAGCCACGCCTGGTCGAAGTTCTCCTCGTGCCGCCGCGGCCCGTGCATCACCGCGTCGATGCTCAGCACCGCGAAGCGCACGTGGGTGCCGTCGTCCAGCGTCACGTCGGACAGCGCCTCGGCCATCCCGTTGGCCACGAACGAGCGGTAGTTGCCGCCCGTGCCGTGGCCGTACAGCACCAGCGGCCAGCCCCCGGGGGGCATCGCCTCCCCGCGCGGGACCGTCAGCGAGAACACCACGTCCTCGGTGCCCACCGGCTCGGGGGCGCCCCCACCGCCGAGGTGGATCGCCCCGCCGTCGGCCGGCTCCTTGAACGGCGGCGTGCCGTCCTGGAACGCCGGCAGCGTGACCAGCCCGTGGACCTCCCAGAACGCCGCGTGGGCCCCGTCGCAGCCGCGGGTCTCGTCGTTCTCGTCCGCGTACGGCCCGCCGTCCCCGTCCTGGCACAGGTGGTGCCCGCTGGTGGCCGGCGCCGCGGTCGAGCGCACCGCGGTGCGCAGCCCCTGGGGCATCGCCGTGGGGTCCTGCACGGTGTACACCGAGGCGCCGGCGATCGTGTCGGCGTTGATCGGGGCGCCGGCGGCCCACGCGCGGAACGGCTCGTAGACCTCCCAGGCGTGCTGCAGCCGCGCGTCGCCGGGCGGGGTGGCCTGCATCACCGCGTCGAAGTCGGCGTCGCGGCCGGCCTGCACGCCGGTGTCGCGCTGCAGGATCGAGCTGTGGAGCACGAACGCGTAGGTGTGGCCCGGCAGGTACGGCCAGCCGTCGCTGGGGTCGACCGCGACCCAGTTGTAGCAGATGTAGGCGCCACGCTCCCCGGCGGCGCGGAAGCCCACCGGGTGGGCCTCCCCGTACTCGTCGGCGCCGGCGGTGATGTCGACGACGTAGACGTTGCCGATCCCGGGCGCGTCGAGCACCGCCGTGTCCCACTCGACGCGGTGGGAGAACCGCATGAACGCGGCCTGGTTGGTGCCGAACGTGCCGTTGTCCTGGCCGTAGACGTCGTACAGCCCGCCGACCACGTCGCCGAGGGCGGGGATCAGCGCGCCGGGGCTGGGGTGGCCCTCCAGCACGGCGTGGCCGCCCTCGACGCGGGCGTCGTTGGGGAACGGCATCTTGTAGAACTCGTCCAGCGGCTCCTCGCCCGGGACCTCGAACAGCACGCGGAAGTCCCCCGGATCGGAGTCGTTGGGGGCGCACCCGGTGCCGAGCCACAGCGGCAGCTGGAAGCCGTAGCAGCCGCCCTCGAGGCACTGCATCATCAGCTGGCAGTCCTCGTCGCCCTCGCAGTCGTCGCCCTGGCCGCCGGTCCCGGGGCCGCCCGGCTCCTGGCAGGTGCCGTCGTGGGCGCACACCAGGCCCAGCTGGCAGTACTCGCTGGAGACGCAGTCCTCGCCCTCGTCGGCGGTGCCGGGCTCGCCGGGGTTGACGCAGATCCCGTTGCCGGCGCAGATCAGCCCCTCGACGCAGTCCTCCTGCGAGGCGCAGTCCTCGCCGTACTGCTGGTTGCCGCCTTCGGCCGAGTCGTCGTCCCAGCTGTGGTAGGTGTCGTCGTCGTCCCCGTTGCAGGCCACCATCGCCAGCGCGATCGCCGCGAACAGCACAGGCCCTGCCGCGCGCAGCGTCCCGATCGTCCCTCGCATGCTCGATCCTCCCCGCCGGTGCAGGCACACCAGCGCGCCTGAAAGCGTAGCAGGAACGCGCCCGGACGCCCACGATCCCGCCCACGATCCCGCCCGCGATCCCACCCGCGATCCCACCCGCGGGCGCGGGGGGGCCTCCACGCGTGGGCCGGTTTTTTGTATGGTGGTACGACCATGCAAGACATCGGCAAGAACACCCCGTTCGTGCGCGCGCCGCTGGACATCGTGATGTCCAACGATCCCAGCGCGTTCAAGGCCGTCGCCGACCTGGGCGAGGCCTACCTCGCGAACCTGCTGCGCGGCGAGCTGGCCCCGCTGCAGGCGGCACACCAGGAGGGCGAGCTGGCGTTCCACGACGCGCTCGCGGTGTGCCGCGACACGCTGGCGGCGAACCGCCCGGCGCTGGCCGGGGAGCCGGGCGCCGACGACTTCTGGGCGGCCATCGCCCGGTCGTGCACGGTGCTGGCCTACGGGCAGATGCACCGGCTGTTCCGCCACCTGATGGCGTTCCTGCGGGCGCGGATGGGGCGGCACCTGCTGGCCCGCCCCGAGCTGGTCAAGACGACGATGGAGGACGCCCTCTTCGCCAAGACCTTCGAGCGCTGCCTGGCCAAGCTCAACACCGCCTCGGGGCGGCCCCCGATGGAGCTGTTCGCCGGCGAGCCGGCGCCGCCCGAGGGTGCCGGCAACCTGGCCCGGTGTGCGTTCTGCGACCGCCGCTGGATGGGGCAGATGCCCAAGCTGCAGGTGCTCCCCGCGGAGCTCGAGGAGCTCGACGACTGGGACCCCACCGCCAGTGGTCGCGAGGCGGTGATCGAGCTCGGCGAGAAGTTCTACCGCGTCCAGCTGGACAGCGACACGCCGCTGCAGTCGGTGTGCAACCACGGCCACGTGGCGCACCTGCTGGTCCACGGCGACTGCGCCGTGTTCGACCCGTGGTTCAACGTGCTCGCCATCGGCTTCCTGACCCCGGAGGCCACCGATCCGGTCGTCACCGGCTGGAAGCGCTACGACCCGCTGTAGGTCGCCACACCCCGGCATTCTGGACGTTCCTCCCGCCCGCGCGGCTTGACGTGCGCGCACACCTGACTATGGTGTAGCGCCGATTCGTCTGCCCCAGGCCTCCTCGTGTGGCCACCAGCGAGAGGGGAGGTGACCGTGATCCGAGCCCAGGGCCTGACCAAGTACTACGGACCGGTGCAGGCCGTGCACGACGTGTCGTTCGAGATCGCCGAGGGCGAGATCGTCGGCATCCTCGGCCTCAACGGTGCCGGCAAGTCGACGATCCTGCAGATCCTCAGCGGGGGCCTGCAGGCCACCGCCGGTACGGTCGAGGTCGACGGCATGGACGCCGCCACCGAGCCCGACGAGGTGCGGCGCCGGATCGGGTTCCTGCCCGAGGAGCCGCCGCTGTACCGCGAGATGGAGGTCGAGCAGTTCCTGCGCTACGTCGGCCAGCTCAAGGGGATGACGAGCCGCGACGTCGACCGCCGGATCGGCGAGGTCTGCGAGCGCACCCAGATCCAGAAGGTGCGGCACGACGTGATCGGCACGCTGTCCCACGGCTATCGCAAGCGGGTCGGGATCGCCCAGGCGATCGTCCACGATCCCAAGCTGCTGATCCTCGACGAGCCGATCTCGGGGCTCGACCCGGTGCAGATCGTCGGGATGCGCGACATGATCCGCGGGCTGCGCGGGAGCCACACGATCCTGCTGTCGAGCCACATCCTCACCGAGATCTCCCAGACCTGCGACCGGATCCTGATGATCAAGGACGGCGAGATCGTGGCGTCCGGGAGCGAGGACGAGCTGGTCGGCCGGTTCGCCGGCGGGGAGCGGCTGGTGCTGCGACTGCGCGGCGGGCGAGAGGCGCTGACCGAGACGCTGCGCGAGGACGCGCGGGTGCTCGAGCACGAGGTCCGCGGCGAGCAGCGGGGCGTCGTCGAGGTGCGGGTCACGCTGGACGGCGACGTGCGCGAGAAGCTGGTCGCCGACCTGATCGGGGCCGGGTTCGGGCTGCGCTCGATGAGCTCGGCCGAGCTGGAGCTGGAGCAGGCCTTCCTGGCGATGACGGGGTCGGGAGGTGACGCGTGAGCAACGTCTGGATCATCGCCCGCCGCGAGCTGCAGTCGTACTTCACGACGCTGATCGGCTACGTGGTCGCGGCGTCGATGCTGTTCATCGCCGGGCTGCTGTTCAACGTGTTCGCGATCGGCGGCCAGGAGAAGTACAGCGAAGAGGTCCTCAAGCAGTTCTTCTACTTCATGAGCGGGATGGTGATGGTCGGCTCGGCGTTCCTGTCGATGAGGCTGCTGGCCCGCGAGCACGGCAGCGGCACGATGGTGGTGCTCTACACCGCGCCGGTGGCCGAGTGGCAGATCGTGGTGGGCAAGTTCCTCTCGGCGCTGATCTTCCTGGGCCTGATCCTGGTGGTCAGCCTGTACATGCCGCTGCTGATCTTCGTCAACGGCAAGGTCTCGGTGGGGCACGTCTTCGCCGGCACCCTGGGGCTGACGCTGCTGGGCGCCGCGTGCATCGCGATCGGCACCTTCGCCTCGTCGCTGTCGCGCTACCAGATCGTGTCGCTGGCGGTGGCGGCGCTGATCATCGTGCTGATGCTCTCGATGTGGATGCTGGGCAAGGTCGCCGACGCGCCGCTGGACGACATCTTCGGGTCGATGGCGCTGTTCGACAAGCACTTCCAGCCGTTCATGAAGGGCGTGATCAACCTCCGCGACGTGGTCTTCTACCTGTCGGTGACCTTCTTCTTCCTGCTGGCCACGACCAAGGTCCTCGAGGCGAGGAGGTGGCGATGAGGTTTTCGTCACGACGCCGGGTCCATCCCTGGCCGCTGGTCGCCCTGCTGTTCGGGCTGATCCTGTTCTACCTCGGGGAGCGGCTGTTCCCCGGGAGCACGGCCGCGCGCGTGATCCTGGACGCGCTCGGCGGCGCGCTGCTGATCGGCGGCGTGGTCCAGCGGCTGCGCGAGCGCGCCGTGGCGGGCGACACGCTCAAGGCCGTGCTCGGCACCGTGCTGGTGTTCCAGGCCCTGGTGCTGGTGGGCATCGCCCTGCACTGGCTGGCGGTGCCGGCGGTGGTCGACGGGCTGAACCTGAGCGCCGAGGGCGCCGAGCGCTACCGCGGCGTGGTCACGGTGCTGTGGCCGATCGTGCTGGCCTGCGGGGTGCTGCCGCTGGCGTTCCTCGAGATCTCGCTGATCTCGACGTCCCGCGCCCCGGTGCTGGAGGTCGCGCGGGTGCGCCGCTCGGCCGAGGCCGGGCTGATCCTCGCGCTGGTGCTGTCGCTGCTGTTCGCGCTGAACTTCCTGGCCGAGGAGCACAACGTCCGCGAGGACCTGAGCTACTCCAAGACGACCCAGCCCAGCGACGCCACGCTGCTGCTGGTGCAGAGCTTCAGCGAGCCGGTCCGGATCGTGCTGTTCTTCCCGGCCTCCAACGAGGTCGAGGAGGAGGTCCTGCCCTACTTCGAGGCGCTGGCCGCGGCCAGCGAGCTCGTCACGCTGGAGCGCGTCGACCACGACGCCGAGCCGGCGCTGGCCAAGGAGCTCAAGGCGCGCAAGAACGGCACCGTGGTGCTGGCCCGCGGCGAGAACACCGAGAGCCTGGTGCTCGGTACCGACGAGGACAAGGCCAAGAGCAAGCTGCGCAAGCTGGACAAGGAGATCCACAAGAAGCTGACCAAGGTCGCCAAGCCCCAGCTGGTGGCGTACCTGACCACCGGCCACGGCGAGCGCGACTGGGCCAAGGTCGACCCCGGCGACGACGGCGAGGCCGAGCGGATGGGGCTCAAGGACCTCAAGACCCTGCTGCAGATGTTCAACTACAAGGTCGAGCGCCTCGGCATCGCCGAGGGCCTGGCCAGCGAGGTCCCCGACGACGCCTCGGTGGTGATGATCGTCGGGCCCACCACGGAGCTGCTCGACGAGGAGGCCGAGGCGCTGCTGGCGTACCTCGCGCGGGGCGGCTCGGTGATGGTGTTCCTCGACCCCGAGCAGGAGGTCACGCTGGAGCCGCTGCTGGGGCCGCTGGGGGTGACGTTCCACCGCGGGGTGCTGGCCCACGAGTCCAAGTACATCCCCAAGACCGGGCAGATCAGCGATCGCCGGTTGCTGTACACCACCAAGTACTCGGCCCACCCGTCGACCAAGCGGCTGCAGAAGAACTCCAGCCGCTACCCCACGGTGGTGGTCGGGGCCGGCTACCTGGAGACCACCGCGGGCGCCGACGGCGAGGCCCCCGAGGTGGTGCTCAAGAGCCAGCCCAAGACCTTCGCCGACCTGGACGGCGACCTGTCGTTCGACGACGGCGAGGAGGAGCGCAAGATCTACGACCTCGCCGTCGCGGTGGAGCTCGCCGCCGCCCCCGAGGGGGGCGAGGAGGGGGCCCACCCGGGGCGCGCGCTGGTCTACGCCGACGCGGACATGGTCTCCGACCTGGCGCTGCGCAACGAGGGCAACACCAACGTCGTCGCCGACGCGATCAAGTGGACCGGCGGCGAGGAGGAGCTCGCCGGCGAGGTCGCCAGCGAGGAGGACGTCAAGATCCTGCACACCCGCAAGCAGGACATCTGGTGGTTCTACTCGACCACGTTCGCCATCCCGCTGGCGGTGATCGGCGTCGGGGTGCTGGTCGTGGTGCGGCGCGGCAGCAGGAGGGAACGCCGATGAGGTGGACGCGGATCGGGATCTACGCGGGGCTGCTGGTCGCGGCGCTGATCGCGTCGTACCTGACCTGGACCCACGAGCCGGCCGAGGGCAAGGGCGACGTGGTGGTGCTCGACCCGGGCTCGACCGGGCTGACCTCGGTGGTCTACGAGGAGCCCGACCTGCGGGTCGCGCTGGAGCTGCGCGAGGGCGGCGAGGACGGCATCTGCTGGGGCACCACGCGGCGGGTCAAGGACGGGCCCCGCAAGCCGCTCGAGCCACCCGGGGACGACGACTCCGCCGGCGAGAGCATCCCGGAGCCGGAGCCGGAGGAGGTCATCGAGGAGAAGTCGTTCCGCGGCAACGAGACCTGCGACCGCGCGATCGACCGCTTCCGTCCGATGAGGGCGCTGCGCGAGTTCGCGGCGATCGACGACGAGAAGCGCACCGAGATGGAGCTCGACGAGACCGAGGCGACGCTGACCGTGACCGCGGGGGACCAGGAGCGGGTGTTCGACATCGGCGGCCGCTCGTACGGCAGCAACGACTACTACCTGCAGGAGCGGGACGGCGGCGCGGTGTACCTCGTCGAGTCACGGATGGTCGGCGACCTCAAGGGCGGCCACAACCGCCTGATGGAGCGCAACCTGCAGGCGTTCCAGCTCGAGGAGGTCGACCGCGCGGTGATCCAGGGCGGCGAGGCGGCGCGCGAGTTCGTGCAGCTCAACCGCGACGACCGCACGGCCGCCTACTGGGCCGATCCCGCCGACACCACCCGCGCCGCCGACGCCGCCGACAACTGGCTGGGCAAGCTGATGCGGCTGCGAGCCACCGGCTACCTCGTCGGCGACCCCACCGGCCTGCAGGTCGTGGCGCGCGTGACGATGTTCGACGGCCCCCGGGAGCAGGGCTGGGTCGAGGTCGGGACGGCCCCCGGCGCCGGCGGCGAGACGACCTACCTGGCCCGCTCCGGGCACACCGTGGCGTGGGTCGAGGTCTCCGAGCACACCGGCTCGGACGTGGTCGAGGGCCTGGCCGAGGTGCTCGCCCCGTAGCGCGGATCAGCGCTTCTTGTCCTTGAGCTCCAGCGCGGTCTTGAGCCCCTTCTCGCGGATCGTCTTGACCGCCACGCGCAGCGGGGTCGTGACGTGGAACCGCTTGCCCCAGCGGCGCAGCTTCCAGCGGTCGAGGTGCACGCCGAGGCCGGGCTCCTGGGGCACGTCGACGGTGCCGTCGGGGTTGGGCTCGATGGGGGGGATCACGCCGTCACGGCGCTCGGGGGTCCAGCCCGGCGGCTCGTAGGGGAACTCCAGGTAGTCGCGGTGCTCCCACGCGGCGAAGGCGTGCAGGTTGATCAGCAGGCCGATGCCGTTGGTCCAGGTGTGGGGCGAGTAGTGCACGTCGTGGTCGCGGCAGGCCTGCATCACCTGCCGGGCCACCGTCAGGCTGCTGAACGTGGCGTCGGGCTGGACCTTGTCCAGGCAGCGGTGCTCGAACAGCGGGCGCAGCTCGTGCCAGCCGCCGTGCAGCTCGCCGCCGGCGATGGGGGTCTTCACCGCCTCGCGCAGCGCGGCCATCCCGTCCCAGTCGTGCATGTCCAGCGGCTCCTCGATCCAGGCGATCCCCAGGTCGTCGCAGCCCTTGCCGAACTCGGTGGCGTACTCCAGCGTCCAGGTCGGGTTGGGATCGAACAGCGACACCGGCCAGCCCTGGTTGGCGTCGACGCCGATCACGAAGGCGTCGCCGAGCTCCTCGCGGCAGGCCCGCAGGATGTCGAGGTCCCGCCTCTGCTCGGGGTCCTTGACCCGGATCTTGACCGCCTCGATGCCCCTGGCGCGGATGTCGTCCAGGTACGGCGCGCGCTCGGCGAAGTCGCGGACGGTGCCGCTCGAGGCGTAGATCCTGGCCTTCGTGACGGTCTCTTCCTGCCGCTGCAACAGCTTGTACACCGGCTTGCCGCGCTTCTTGCCCAGCAGGTCCCAGAACGCCGCCTCGATCCACCAGTTGCGCCAGCCCAGGTAGGACGCCTCGCGGATCCGCTTGCGCACGCGGTCCAGGTCCTCGACCTGCACGCCGACGAGGAACCCGCCGAGCAGATCGCCGAGCCCCTCGCGCTCCCGCGAGAACGCGTTGCCCGCCGAGATGCCCTCGAGGCCGTCGTCGGTGAACAGCCGCAGCAGCGTGTAGCGGCAGTGGGTCTGGGGGTAGCCGGGGATCCAGGAGGGATAGAACGGCTCCCGCAGCGGGACGTCGCAGTGGTACAGCTCGATGCGCTCGACCTTGCTCATGCTGGGCTCCCCTCCGGCAGAGCTGATAGCCTACGCCATCGACGGCGCGGAGGGCACATGGGCAGGGAGCTGACCAAGGACGTGATGGTCTCGGCGGGGCGCGACGAGGTCTGGGACGCCTGGACGACGGTGGACGGCGTGCAGACCTTCTTCGCACCGGAGGCGCACATCGAGCTGCACCCCGGCGGCCCCTACGAGATGTACTTCGACACCGGCGCCCCGGTGGGTGATCGAGGCGGGGAGGGCTGTACCGTGCTGGACGTGGAGCGCCCCGCGCGGCTCGCGTTCAGCTGGAACTTCCCGCCCTCGCTGCCCTCGATCCGGCACCAGCACACCCGCGTCGACGTGCGGCTCGTGGCGCTGGGCGCGGGCGTGACCCACGTGCGGCTGTCCCAGACCGGGTGGCAGGACGGCGAGGACTGGGAGAGGGGCTACCAGTACTTCGAGCGCGCCTGGTCGCTGGTGCTGGGGCGGCTGGCGTATCGCTTCGAGGAGGGGCCGCTGGACTGGAGCGATCCCTACGACCCGCTGGGCGGCTGAGCGCATTCGGGCGCCCGCGCCCGCGAGCTTCTGATATCCTGTGCCGGGGAGGTCCCTGGCATGACCCCTGTCCACCCGATGCCCGCGGGGCCACCGGACCGGTGGCGCCTCGCTCCCCTGGCGCTCGTGCTCGCGCTGTCCCTGGGCTGCCCGGAGGAGGACCCCTCGGCCGACACGGAGATCACCGCCGTGAGTCCCTCCGAGGGCTCGGTACGCGGTGGCGAGACGGTGGCGCTCGTCGGGTACGGCCTGGAGGGCGTGTCGTCCGTGACCTTCGGCGAGTGGGAGGCGGAGGTCGTCCAGGACGACGGCGGCGAGGTGATCGTGCGCAGCCCGGCCGCGACGCGGGCCGGCACGGTGCCGGTGACGATCCACGCCAGCGGGGGGACGTCGACGTGGGCCGACGGCTTCACGTACCTGCCGCTGCCGCTGTCGTTCGTCGACGTCAGCCTGCAGGCGCTGCTGCCCGACGCGGCGGCCCGCGCGCGGATCGGGGCGCTGGCGGACCTGGACGGGGACGGCGACCTGGACTACGCGCAGGCCGAGGAGGCCGGCCTGACCCTGTTCGCCAACGACGGCGGCGGGACGCTGGAGCGGGTGGCCGGCGAGCCGGTCCTCGACGGCGTCACCGACTACGTCAACCAGGTGCTGGTCGGTGACCTGGACGGGGACGGCGACCTGGATCTGTATCTCGTGACCGCGATGGAGGCGGCCGACCTGCTGCTGATCCACGACGGCGCGCTGGGCTTCGCTGCCTCGGAGGGGCTGCCGGCGGTGCCGACCCACGGCGTCAACGGCGCGCTGGGGGACCTGGACGCGGACGGCGACCTGGACGTCGTGGTGGTCGGGGCCGAGTGGGGCGGGGACCCGGGGTCCGACCCGCTGGTCTCGGTGTGGATCAACGACGGCGCCGGGGGCTTCGCCGACGAGGGCCCCCAGCGGCTGCCCGAGGTGGACTGGGGCGCCCGCGGGCTGGCCGCCGGCGACGTGGACGGCGACGGCGCGCTGGACCTGTTCTTCACCGCCGACACCGGCGCGCTGCGGCTGCTGCTCGGCGACGGGCAGGGGCACTTCCTGGACGCGCCCCCCGACGCGCTGCCGGGGATCGTCGATCCCCACGGGCGGGTGCCGGCGATGGGCGACCTGGACGGCGATGGCGCCCCGGACCTGGTGGTCCCCGCGGTGGGCCAGGACCGGGTGCTGATCAACGACGGCAGCGGCCGCTTCGTCGACGACACCGACTACCTGCTGGGCCCCGAGGACGCCTCGACCTACACCGCGACGCTGGCCGACCTGGACGGCGACGGGTCCCTGGACGCGCTGCTGTCCGACTACGGCGCCGCGCTGCGCCTGCTGCGCAACGACGGGACGGGTCGGCTGTTCGACTACTCGGCGAGCTTCGCGGGCAACGGCGGCGGCGTGCGGCCGCTGACGGTCCTGCCCGGGGACCTGGACGGGGACGGTGACCTGGATCTGGTGGTGCCGCGGCTGGGCGGGCGCCGGCCGCTGGTGCTGCGGCACTGGGACCCCGAGCCGGCCGACGACGCCGACGGCGACGGGGTCCCCGACGGGGCCGACGGCTGCCCCGACGTGGCCGACCCGGACCAGGCCGACACCGACGCGCACCACTTCTCGTGCGACGGGGTCCCCGGCTGCAGCGACGCCACCGGCTGTGACCTGGCGATCGCGCCGGGCGGCTCGGCGTACCTGCTGTGCGGCGACGCGGCGGTGGGGTTCGACGCGGCGCGGGCGGCGTGCCAGGCGCGGGGCGCCGACCTGGTGGTGATCGAGGACGCCGACGAGAACGCGTTCCTGCTGGCGCAGGGGGTCGAGGAGGCCTGGATCGGGCTGAGCGACACGGAGAAGGAGGGGGTCTTCCTGTGGGTCGACGGCTCGGCACCGGCCTACGAGAACTGGAACGAGGGCGAGCCCAACGACTCCGGCGGGAACGAGGACTGCGGGCAGATGCGGCTGGAGGGGATGTGGAACGACGTGCCCTGCGACACCGCGCTGGGCTACGTCTGCGAGGACGTGGTGCTGCGCTCGCCGCGGGACCTGCCCGACGCCTGCGACAACTGCCCCGAGGTGATCAACCTGGACCAGGCCGACAGCGATCAGAACGGCGTGGGGGACGCATGCGAGCCCGGCTGAGCCCGGCGGCGGGCGCGGTGCTGGCGGCGCTGCTGCTGGCCGCGGCGGGGTGCCCCGAGGAGGAGGACGTCGCGCTGGCGGTGACGGCCGTCTCCCCGGCCGAGGGGTCGGCGCGGGGCGGCGTGGAGGTCACCGTCGAGGGGGCGGCGTTCGCCGACGGCGCGCGGGTGTGGTTCGGCGACGCCGAGGCCACCGGGGTCGAGCGGCTGGACGGCGGCACGCTGCAGGCCGTGACCCCGCCCGGGATCGCTGGGACGGTGGACGTGGCAGTGCTCAACCCCGACGGCGCCGAGGCGACGCTGGCCGGCGGTTTCGAGGTGCGGGCCCTGGAGCTGGCGTTCGTGCAGGCCGCGGCGCACTACCTGCCCGACCTGTCCGACGCCGACGTCGCCGACGGCGCGGTGGCGGACCTGGACGGCGACGGCGACCCCGACGTGGTGGTCGCCGGCCGCGAGACCCGCAGCCGGCTGCTGCTCAACAGCGGCAACGGCGGCTTCGTCGATCCGGACGCCGGCGACGAGGGGCGCGGCCCCGGCGCCGGGCTGCCCCCGTGGCGCAACGACACCCGCCGGGTGGTGGCCGACGACTGGGACGGCGACGGCGCCGCCGACCTGCTGGCGTGCAACGCCGGCGGGCACCCCGACCGGCTGTTCCGCCAGGGCCTCGAGGGGAGGTTCGAGGAGGTCACGGCGGACGCGCTGGAGCCGGACGCGGCGGACTGCGTCGCGGCGGTCGCGGCGGACGTCGACGGGGACGGCGTGGTCGACCTGGTCCAGGCGGTCGCCACCGCGGACCAGGGCGACGCGCTGCGGGTCCACCTCGGCGCGGACGAGGACGCCGGGCGGTGCTGGAGCCCGGTGCCGGCGCTGGAGCCGCCAGCGGCGATCGACGGCGAGCCGGTGGGCGGGGTGTGGACCAGCGTCGCCGACATCACCGGCGCGTTCACGCTGACCGACACCGCGGTGCACCGCGGGGCCGGCGCCGGGCGGCTGGACTACGACTACGGGGCCGCCACCGAGGGGTACCTGCTGTTCCAGCTGACGGGGCCGTCGATCGACGAGGTGCCGGCGGCGATGTCGGCCCAGGTGCTGGGCGACGGCAGCGGTCACCTGCTGCGGCTGCGGGTGCTGGACGCCGCCGACGAGCGGTTCAGCCTCGACGTCGGCGCGGTGGACTGGGTCGGCTGGTCCGAGGTGCGGCTGGACGACGTGGCGGGCTGGACGTACAGCCTGGGCGACGAGGACGGCGTGGTGGACCTGCCGCTGGCCCAGGTCGTGCTGGAGCTGCACCTCGATCCGGCGGGGCCGGTGAGCGGGACGCTGGGGGTCGACGACGTCGGCCTGGAGTACGAGCAGGCCGGCGCCGCGCTGGTCGAGGACTTCGAGCGCCGCGAGCACGCGCTGGCGTGGGCCGAGGGGGTCGTGGCGATCGCGCCCACCGACGCCGACGGGGACGGCGCGCCCGATCTGGTGGTGGCGCTCGACACCAGCGGCGAAGGGGCGCTGCGGCTACTGCGCAACGTGTCGGGCGGGGAGGCCTCCGGCGAGGAGGGGCTCCCGTTCGCCGAGGCCCCGGAGGGGGTGCTGCCCGCGCTGCCCGAGGTTCCCCGCTGGGTGCGGCCGCTGGACGCGGACGGCGACGGCGACGAGGACCTGGTGGTGATCACCGACGGGCAGGACCGGCTGCTGCGCAACGACGGCAGCGGACACTACTTCGACGACACCGTCGCCGGGCTGCCGGTGGACTTCGCCGCGGGGCGCTTCGCCGTCGCCGCCGATCTGGACCTCGACGGGGCCCCCGACCTGTGCGTCGCCAACGACGGCACGGTCGACCGGCTGTACCGCAACCGGGGCGACGGGACGTTCGTCGACGCGACCCCGGCGCTGCCGCTGCACGACACCGCCTCGGTGCGGGTGCTGCCGGCGGACGTGGACGGCGACCACGACCTGGACCTGGTGGTGCTGCAGGCCGGCGGCGCCCCTGCGGAGCTGTACGTCTCGGTGGACCCGGACGGGTAGGGTAGAGCAGCCGGCGCGATCCGCGCCGGGAGGGATGGGACCGATGGACCGACTGCCTCGCGGCGGACTCGCCATGGCCGTGGCCGCGGTGTGGGCGCTCGCCGCGGGAGCCGGCCCGCACGCCGCCGCCGCGGAGGGCTGGACCGCGGCCGAGACGGTGCTGCTGCTGCCGTGGGGCGACGGCGAGGGCGAGCTGGGCCGCAAGGTGCTCGACCAGGGGGCGTCCGAGGGGCCGATGAGCTTCGCCGTGGCGCCGGACGGCGACCTGGTGGTGCTGGACCAGGTCAACCGCCGCGTGCTGCGCGTCACCCCCGACGGCGCGCTGGTCCGCGAGACGCCGATCCCCACCGACACCTACCAGGACGTCGCGGTGGCCCCCGACGGCACGGTGGTGGTGCTCGACCGCCTGGTGCGCACCGCGCTGCTCGTGCTGGACGAGGACGGCGGACCGGGCCGCGAGGTGCCGGTGCTGGGCCCCGGGGTCCCCGAGGGAGGCCTGCTGACCGGGACCTTCGCCCGCGCCGACGGCGTGTGGCTCGAGGTGGGCCACTCGCAGGTGGTGCGGGTCCTGGACGAGCAGGGGCAGCCCTGCCCCCGTGCGATCCGCGCCGGCCGGCCGATCGGCGACGGCGAGCGCGCGGCGGTGGCCTACCTCGACGGCCTCGGCGGCGTGCAGCTGCGGCTGGAGCAGGCGGCCGGCGGCCAGGTGCTGGCGGCCACCTCGCTGTACCTGGAGTGGGACATCCCGCGCATCGCGTGGCTCGAGGGCGACGCCGCGGGCCGGGTGGTGGTGGTCGTGCACCTGATGGAGTACGACCCGCTGCAGGGCCGGCACCTGCTCCACGAGGAGGTCGCCGGGGTCGTCTACGGCCCGGATCTCGAGCCCCTCGCCGAGTTCCGCTCGCCGTACGTGATCACCGCGCTGGAGCAGCACCGCGAGTTCGTCGTCACCGCCGCCGGTGACGTGTGGCAGATGGCGTTCACCGACGCCGGCGTGCGGTTCCTGCGCTGGAGCGCGCCTTGATCGCCGCCGGCCGCCGCCTGGCGCCGCCGCTGGCCGCCGCCGTGCTGCTGGTCGCGGGCGGGGCCCTCGCCGCGCCGCCGTGGGAGACCCAGGAGGACATCCTGTGCCGCGCCCAGTCGGCGGTGGGGTTCTCCTACTGGTGGGGCAACTCGTGCTGGTGCAACAGCGGCTGCAGCCCGGACTGGTCGTGCAGCCCCGGCTCGTGCACCGGCAGCTGCCCCAACTGCACCCACTACGGCAGCTACGGCGCCGACTGCTCGGGGCTGACCAACAAGTGCTGGCAGGTCCCCGACCCCCAGTCGATCTCGTACTGCTCCCACGGCCCGTACGTGGCCGCGTCGTACACCTCCTCGGCCACCTACTGGTCGTGGGTCTCGCGCAGCGACGCCCAGCCGGCCGACGCGTTCGCCAGCCAGACCCACGTGATGGTCTACGACTACGGCGACCCGTGGGGCTGGCTGGTGGCCTACGAGGCCCGCGGCTGCAGCTACGGGATCGTCCACAACTCGCGGACGTGCTCGGGCGACTACTCGGCGGCCCGCCGGGTCAACATCACCACCTGCGAGTGCACGCCCGGCCAGGTGGAGGGCCAGGCGTGCGGCAACTGCGGCTGGCAGGAGCGCACCTGCGGCAACGACTGCGCGTGGGGCTCGTGGTCCGGCTGCGCGGGCCAGGGGCCGTGCAGCCCCGGCGCCAGCGAGGTCCAGGACTGCTGCGACTGCGGCAGCCAGTCGCGCAGCTGCGGCGGGGACTGCGAGTGGGGTGGGTGGAGCGCGTGCGCGGGGCCGGACCCCGACGGCGGCAACCAGTGGTGCGACACGGGCGAGACGGGGCCCTGCGAGGAGGGCCGGATGCGCTGCCTCGAGGGCTGCCTCGAGTGCGTGCGGATCTACGACCCGCTGCCCGAGCTGTGCGACACGATCGACAACGACTGCAACGGCGCGGTCGACGACGGCGAGCCCGAGGAGATGGGCGAGATCGTGCCGGACTTCGCGGCGCGGCTGGTGGACGCCTCGTACCCCGCGACGCTGGCCCCCGGCGAAGACGGGCTGGCGTGGGCCGAGTTCGAGAACGTCGGGGGCGAGACGTGGCGCGGCGGCCAGGTCTACCTGGGCTCCACCGCCGCCGCCGGCGGCCAGCCCAGCGCGCTGTACGCCGAGGGGGCGTGGCCGGCGTGGGACATCGCCGCGGTGCTCGACGGAGACGTGGCCCCCTCGGACCGGGGGTTCCTGCCGTTCACGATCACGGCGCCGCCCACCGCCGGAGAGGAGGTGGTCGAGGGCTTCCGGCTGATGGACCCCGACGGGCGGATGCTGGACTGCCCGCGCCCCGGGGTGACGATGGAGGTCCGCGTGCGGGTCGGCGATGCCGGCGACGACGGGTTGCTCGAGGGCGACACCGCCGAGCAGCCGGCGGCGGACGAGGGCGAGGGGCCCGGGGGCGGCGGGTGCACGTGCGACGCCGCGCCGCCGCATACCGCGGGCGCCCTCGCCACGGTGGCGCTGCTGCTGGGGTCGCTCGTGGCCCGCACCCGGCGGCCGGGGCGACGGTGACTCCCCGGAGGCGGGGGACCCGGAACGCGGCGCTGGCGTCGTGGCTGGCGCTGTCGCTCGCGGCCGGCTGTACCTCGCCGCCCGAGCGCCACGCACCGGTCGGGACCCTCGACGAGGCCGCCGTGATCTGCCCCGACGGGGTCACCACGTTCGGCATCGACGTGTCCTACTGGCAGGGCAACATCGACTGGGGCGCCGCGGCCGGCGACGGCGTGGAGTACGCCTTCATCCGCGTGGCCGACGGGCACTTCGTCGACCCGGACTTCCCGACCAACTGGTCCGGGGCCCACAACGCCGGCATCCTGCGCGGGGCGTACCAGTTCTTCCGGCCGGGGCAGGACGCGGTCTCGCAGGCCAACCTGTTCCTGGCCAACATGGGGCCGCTGCAGCCCGGCGACCTGCCGCCGGTGCTGGACGTCGAGGTCAGCGACGGGATGAGCGCCTCGTGGACCGTCGCCGGGATCCACGACTGGATCGACACCGTCGAGCTGTCCACCGGCCGGCAGCCGATCATCTACACCAGCTACTACATGTGGCAGTCGCTGACCGGGAACTCCTACGACTTCGCCGGCTACCCGCTGTGGGTCGCCAACTGGGGCGTCAACTGCCCCAACGTGCCCGTGCCGTGGAACGAGTGGGTGTTCTGGCAGACCAGCGAGAGCGGCTCGGTGGCCGGGATCAGCGGGGCGGTGGACACCGACGAGTTCAACGGCAGCCTGGCCGACCTGGTGGCGTTCGCCGGGGGCGGCGGGGTGTGCACGCCGGGCGACACCGAGGGCCAGGCGTGCGGCAACTGCGGGTGGCAGGAGCGCACCTGCGACGGCGACGGCCAGTGGGGCGGGTGGTCGGCGTGCCAGGGCCAGGGGGTCTGCAGCCCGGGCAGCGCCGAGGTCCAGGACTGCTGTGACTGCGGGATCCAGACCCGCTCGTGCGACGGCAGCTGCCAGTGGGGCGGGTGGTCCGCGTGCGCCGGCCCGGACCCCGACGGCGGGACCCAGTGGTGCGACACCGGGGAGAGCGGGCCCTGCGCCGAGGGCCGGATGCGCTGCGTCGAGGGCTGCCTCGAGTGCGTCCGCGAGGTGGACCCGGTCCCCGAGCTGTGCGACACGATCGACAACGACTGCGACGGCGCGGTCGACGACGGCGATCCCCAGGAGATGGGGGAGATCGTGCCGGCGTTCGCGGCGCGGCTGGTGGACGCGTCGTTTCCCGCCACGCTGGCTCCCGGCGAGGACGGCCTGGCGTGGGCCGAGTTCGAGAACGTCGGCGGCGAGACGTGGCGCGGCGGCCAGGTCTACCTCGGCGCCACCGCGGCGGCCGAGGGCCAGCCCAGCGCGCTGTACGTCGAGGGAGCGTGGCCGGCGTGGGACATCGCGGCGGTGCTCGAGGGCGACGTGGCTCCGGGCGGCCGGGGATTCCTGCCGTTCCACGTCGCGGCCCCGGCGAGCCCCGGCGCCGACGTGGTCGAGGACTTCCGGCTGATGGACCCCGACGGCCGGATGCTGGACTGCCCGAGCCCGGGGGTCACGCTGGAGATCCGGGTCCGCGTGGGCGAAGTGGGGGACGGCGGCGCACTGGACGGCGACACCGCCGAGACTCCCGCGCCCGGCGACGGTGCGGACGGCTGCGAGTGCGGCCTGGGCGGGGCCCCCGCCCCCGGCCAGCTCGGCGGGGCCGTCGCACTGCTTCTCGCGGCCCTGTTCGTGTTCGTAAGCAAGAAGGGGTCAGGCACTTACAATTACATTTTGTCGAAGCGTAGAAAAGTGTAATTGTAAGTGCCTGACCCCTCTGGGGACACCGATGAGCTGGCTCGACGATCGCTACCCCCGGCACCGCGTGCTGTGGGGCCACATCCGCGACCGGATCCCGGCGGTGGACCTGGCCCACGACCGGCTCCACGTCCAGCGCGTCTACGACTGGGCGCTGCGGCTGGCGCCCGAGGCCGGCGCGCGCCCCGACCTGGCCGGCGCCGCCGCGCTGGTCCACGACCTGGTCAACGTGCCCAAGGAGTCGGCGGAGCGCTCGCTGGCCTCGGCCCAGTCCGCCGCCGAGGCCGCGCCGTTCCTGGTCACGGCGGGCTACAAGCCCAAGGAGTACGCCGAGATCGCCGCGGCGGTGCGCAGCTGCAGCTGGTCCGCCGGTCTGGACCCGGTGGGCCCCGTCGGCGTGGTGCTGCAGGACGCCGATCGCCTCGACGCGATTGGCGCGATCGGCATCGCCCGCACGTTCGTCACCGCCCAGTCGATCGTCGCCCGCGGCAAGGCGATGCGGCTATACGACCCCGAGGACCCCATCGGCCGCGCCGGCCGCGAGCCCGACGAGTCGGTCAACGCGGTGGACCACTTCCGGACCAAGCTGCTGCGGCTCGCCGACGGGATGCACCTGCCCAGCGCCCGCGACGAGGCGGTGCGCCGCCACCAGCTGATGGTCGACCTGCTCGACGAGCTCGAGCGGGAGGTGCTCTGATCGACGGATCGACATTCCTGAAGCCACACTGTTGCCTCGATCCGCGGAGGTACAGCAATCCGTGGTGAAGCGGGTGGAGACCGCGGAGCACTTGCGAATCGCGCGAGGGACTTTTCACTTGACAGGTCGCGGATGGGGGGGGCGCTGGTATCTGGCGCAGGTTTTCGGACTGGCTATGAACCAGGATTTCAGGCCGGAGCACTGCGCTGGGGGGCGGCCGTTTCGAATCGAATTCGATATTCATGCTCCAGGTCAGATGTGTGCCGCCGGCGAGAACAGGGGCGCTCTATGTGTTCCCGGGAGGAGGAACCTCAATGTCGGAGTCCACAACAAGGCCGAAGGCGATGTCCGTGGTGAGTGTCACGACAGTGCTCACCGCGATAGCTGTGGGGCTGACCGTGACACGGCCGGCGCTTGCCGTCGAGGAGGCGTCGCTCTACGTGATGACGGACTGGCCGGCGGTGAACTGCAGCTGGCATTACCCGAAAGACGAGTGGGACGACATGCTCAGCCTCTGGTATTGGAGGATGAATGCGGACTCCAACTGGGCCGGAGACCAGTACTACGTCGACAGCCCCATTGTGGAGGGTTGGTTCAGCGACGAAGTGGTTGATCCAGCCAACGGCAACGACGATTCATACCTGGATGACGCCGACGCGGCGATGTACGGCGGGCATGGTGGCTATGCGATCATCTCTTCGTCTCGATACTGGAAAGGGTACATGCGGGAGATGGACTCGACAGGCAACTCCGAGACCTGCCAGCTGATGTCCTACGAGATGCTGCTTGGCGGCACCGATGATGGTCACGATCTGGAGTTCCTGCACCTATCGTCCTGCAACAGCCTCACCTATGACACCACCGTGACGAATGACACGTGGGAAACATGGGAGCAGGTCTTCACCAGCACCACCGACGAGGCTGGGTTGCACCAACTCGAGGGTTTCCACGGACACATGATCATCCACGACTATCTCAACGTCGACTACATGCGGGTAGCTCAGGACGGCCTCGCGGACTCCGTCGCTGCGGCATGGATCGACAACCTGTTCATCCAAGGCGCCCCAGGTGACGACATCTGCCCAGTCGCAATGGTCGCAGGGAACACCGGCAGGCTGGCGGGCCTACGCCTGTCTCTCGAGTCCTACAATAGTGGTTTCTCGGATCCCGACGATTCCCCCGGGTTTGCTCGTGCATGGGTCGGTGGATGCGATCCGATTGACGCCGAAGAACTGCCCGAGTACTAGGGGCAAGCCAATGACTGCTATCGAGGCGAAGTCTTGGACGACGCGGTTCAACCTAGGACTCGGGTTGCTCGGCATGGCGGCCTTGTTCGTCCCAGGAGCCGAGGTCTCAGCCCAAGAGGACGTGGATCATCTGATCGAACTAGCTGTGTTGGACTCCCTCCCTTGGTGGCCGCACTACATCGCGTTCGAGCCAGAGTCCGCGCCACTTTGGACCGACGACTTCACACCAGCTCTCGTCGCCTCGGCGGTCGGCGTGGAGCTTCCATCTGCCGTGATAGAGGAGGACGAGGGGTTGGTGTATCTCGATAACGGTGCCTTGCTACGCCTGAACCGCGCCGTGGGCTACGCCCGGTACATTGGCCGTGACCGCACGTTCGATCCCGAGATATCGACGCTGGCGCTCGTGGATGAAGGAAGTACCATGGGCCTGACCACCAGCGTCCTTCAACAACTCGGAATCTCGATGAACGAAGTCGGGCCGATCCGGATCGCACCCATCATGATGAGTATCGAGGAGGAGGACGGATCGACCAGTATCTACACGCGGGAGACGCTGGTGGATATCCAGCGGACCATCGGTGGGATCCCCGTGATTCGTTCCAAGATCCGGATCGTGGTCTCCAACGAAGGCGAGGTAGCCCGGCTCTTGATCGAGTGGCCGGATTTCGAGTTCGCAGAGCAACTCGATGGTATCGAGCGCTCGTGTCAGCAGATAGTAGCGGAGATCGTGGACTTCGCGATGCTGTGTACCGGTGGGGATGTCGTCCCGGATATTCATCTGGATCTCGTCTACTTCCCGACGGGCCCGTCTTTCGCATCAGAGTACGTACCGGCCGTGCAGGTGGTGGTCCGAGATCCGAAGGGCGGGCCGTCTGCGGTCGCCTTCGTCCCGGTGGTCGAGTAGGAACCGAGGGCGACCGCGCACCCTTGTCCGATTTTTTGTATCCAGCCCTGGGAGTGGGATGTCATGGAGTACTCGAGGCCCGCAGTGGTTTTCGGCGTCAAGTTCGTCCTGGCAGCCCTGCTCGTTGGTTGTCCCATCGACGATGACACGACGGGTGACGACGACACGAGTGACGACGACGACACGACCGATGGCCAGATCTCGTCCGACGCGGACTGGGTCGCGGTCTCGACCGGGCCGAGCCATACGTGCGGGTTGAAGCAGGACGGCTCCGTGGTCTGCTGGGGCTGCGAGGAAGGGGTGGACTTCGGCCAGTGCGACGCGCCTCCCGGCGAGTATGTCCAGGTGACGGCCTCGCCGTTCCACTCCTGTGCCGTTACTACAGCGGGTTCAGCGATCTGTTGGGGGTGCGAGGACTTCGACGAAGGCCAGTGCAATGTTGGTTCAGGGACCTATATCGGAGTCGAGGCCACGAGCTTCTACACCTGTGGCATGTTGCAGGACGGTCGGCTGGACTGCTGGGGCGACGAGACCCAGATGAACTTTGTTCCCGGCGGGGCCAACTTGTCGATGAGCGCCGACGTAGGGTTCTTCTGTGTCGTCGAGGACGACCACAGCGCCCTGTGCTGGGACGAGGGGTGGGAGGTCCGACCCGAAGGCTCCTTCCAGAGCATCGGGGCCGGATACGGTTACGCTTGTGGAGTTCTCGACGACAGTAGCATCACCTGTTGGGACCTGGCAGAGGGTGAGGTCGGCTACGATCCCGATAGCGTCAACCACTATGGAGAGCTCGAGGCGCCACCGGGTGATTTCCTGCAGGTGGACAGCGGCGACTTCCACTCTTGCGGTATTCGAACCGACGGGTCCGTTGCCTGCTGGGGATGCCAGGGAGAGTACGTTTCCGGGGGCGGCGGGTCGGTGGACTTCGGCCAGTGCCACGTCGTCGCGGGGGAGTTCCTTCACATCAGCTCCGAGCGTGCGTCGAACTGCGGCTTGCGCAGCGACGGTGTGATCGTCTGCTGGGGTTGTGAAGGGTTGTACCCGGGGACAGACGTTGCCCTCGACAAGGGTCAGTGCACGCCGCCCTGACCAAGCTGCTGAAGCTCGCCGACGGGATGCACCTGCCCAGCGCCCGCGACGAGGCGGTGCGCCGCCACCAGCTGATGGTCGACCTGCTCGACGAGCTCGAGCGCGAGGTGCTCTGAGCCGGGCGGGGCGGTCTACTCCTCCTCGAACAGATCGCCCTGGGGCGGGGCCGAGCGCTGGGACCGCGGGATCTCGTCCACGCGGTAGCGGGAGCTGTCGTGGCCGTGGGCCTGCCGCAGCGCCAGCGCCTCCTCGGTGAACAGCACGTCCACGTTGCGCTGCAGCGCCGCGAGCTGCGCGCGGTCGGTGGACAGGTCGCCCAGCCGCTCGGCGATCGGCGTGCAGTCACCGAGCTCGCAGCCCAGCCAGCGGCGGCCCATCAGCTCGGCGGCGGCGTAGGTCGTGCCGCTGCCCCCGAACGGGTCGAGCACCAGGTCGCCGGGATCGGTGGCCATCGCCAGCACGCGGTGCAGCATCTTCAGCGACAGCTCGTTGGCCGCGCGGGTCTTGTACTTGCGGTGTCGCACCGGCGGGATGTCGGCCCACACGTCGGTGAGGTTCACACCGCGGGGGTTCATCTTGTTCTTGTACCCGCCGTAGTCCTTGAGCTCGCCGCCGCAGTGGCGGCAGGTCGCCAGCGGCAGCCGCGGCGGGTGGAACACGCGCGGGCGCGGGCCCTTGCAGAAGTACAGCAGCGCGTAGTGCGACGGGTACAGCCGCCCGCGGATCGGCAGCGAGAACTTGATGTCCACGGCGATCCAGTGGCGGAACGTCAGCTGCGGCATCAGGTGCGCCGCCAGCGGCACGCCCCAGCGGGGCAGGTTGTAGACCAGCAGCGAACCGCCGGGGGCCAGCACGCGGACCAGCTCGTCGAGCCAGCGCCGCGCCCACGCCAGGTAGTCCTCGTCGGTCCGCGAGTCGCCGGCGCCGTCGTAGTCCTTGCCCAGGTTGAACGGCGGGTCGGCGAACACGCAGTCCACCGACGCGTCCGGGACGGTGGGCAGCCACGCCAGGCAGTCGGCCTGGACCAGCTGGCCCAGCGCGGTGTCGTGCACGGGCACGGGGGAGGGGGGCACCACGGGCCGGCAGTCTACCAGCGCCGGGTCGTCCGGGGGCGGCGGCCCCGGGGGTGGGCGGCTAGAAGATGCCGACGAAGTTGACCTTGAGCTGCTCGGTGATGCCCTCCAGCGCGGTCTGGGCGGCATCCTCGACGTTGTGCTTGAAGTCCTTCTCGATCGCCTTCTCCTCGTCCTGGTTGCTGCCCACGTCCACCACCTCGCTGTTCTCGGCGTTGAACGGGGCGTGGCACAGCACCGCGCCGCCGGCGTCGAGGTCCACGATCACGACCGAGCCGACGAACCAGCCCCCGTCGAACGAGGGGCCGCTGAGGAAGCCCTTCTTGTAGTTGGACGGCATCGCGCGGGTGTCGGTGGGCACGATCACGGCCAGATAGCGGCGCTCGGGCGTGCCGGTGTTCTCGTAGTTCCATTCGAAGACCTCCTGGTCGCCGGCGGCGATGCGCTCGAGATCGCCGAGGTAGGTGTGGTTGAGCCACGTCCACTGGGCGGCGTCCGCCACCGACGCGCCGGGCAGGGAGCCGTGGTCGACCGACAGGATCTCGCTGCGGAACACGGCGTCCTCGCCGCGGGCGGTGCGGATATCGGCCTCGGGGCACGCCACGGCGGTCTCCAGCGCCCCGGGATCGATCGCGGCGTGGACCTGCCGGTAGGAGGCCGCACGACGCTCGGCGGCCTCCTTGTAGGTCGCCAGGTCGGCCTCGCGCTCCTGCTCGGCGAGCTCGGCGTCGATCTTGGCCTGCTCCCAGGCGTCGCCGCAGCAGCAGCCACACAGCTGCAGCGCGGCGGGGAGGGTCAGCAGGGTGGTCGGGGTGATCCAGGCGAGCAGACGAAGCATCGTGTCGGCGCTCCTCGTGGCGGGGTGATCGAGTGTCGAATCGTACGTCAAGCAACCCCCGTTGCATCCAGCTATTCCTTCGGGTGATCATGGTAGTTTCGGGGGGCACACCGCACCGGGAGGCGGAGCTCGGAGATGGGCAGCGAGCCGCGGCACAGTGGAACGGACGAGGACACCCAGATCGAGGTCGGCAGCCCGTTCGTCGACGAGCCCGTCCCGGTCGGCGCGACGATCACCGTGCTGACCGGCAGCGAGGCCGGCCGGTTCCTCTACGTCTCTCCCGCCGGCGGCATCGTGGGTCGCGGCGAGGGGGCCGACTTCCGGCTGCGGGAGCCGGGCATCTCCCGCGAGCACGCCCAGATCGAGCTGCACGGCAACGCCTTCGTGATCGAGGATCTCGACAGCGCCAACGGCACGTTCGTGGACAACGTCCGGGTGATCGAGACGGTGACGCTGCCCAGCAGCTGCCGGGTCCGCCTCGGGCTGCGCTCGATCCTGCAGTTCCAGGAGGTGGACGAGCTCGGCGCGCTGGCGATGGAGAAGCTGTCGCAGAACCAGCGCATCGATCCGCTGACCGGGGCCGGCAACCGCGACGAGCTGCAGGCGCGGCTGCGCCAGGAGGCCAGCTTCGCCAGGCGCCACCGGGAGCCGCTCGGGGTGCTGATGCTCGACCTCGACGGGTTGCAGCGGGTCAACGACACCCACGGCGCGACCGCCGGCGATCAGCTGCTCGCCGAGGTCGGCGGGATCCTGCTGGAGACGATCCGCGTCGAGGACGCCGTGTTCCGCTGCGGCGGCGACGAGTTCTGCATCGTGACCCGCGGCGTGCCGGACGACGGGCTGCGGATCATGGCGTCGCGGATCCGCGACGAGGTCGGCAGCTTCCGGTTGCCGATGGTGGACCGCGACCCGCTGGGCGTGACGATGTGCGTCGGCATCGCCAGCAACGGCGGCCAGCCCGAGGCCGCCAGGGTCGACCTGCTCGACGACGCCCACCGCGCGCTGCGCGACGCCCAGCGCCGCGGCCCCGGCGCCATCGCGCTGATCTCGGCGGGGACGCTGGAGAACAGCCTGAGCTAGGGGACGGGCGCTAGCCCGGTGCCGGGAGCGCCTGCAGCGTCGACAGCGCGGTCAGCGAGCGCTCCATCCGCTCCATCTCCTGCTCCAGCGAGTCGACCATCGCGCGGATCCGGTCCTCGTACTCGCGGGAGGTGCGGGCGGCGCGGCGGCGGGCCTCGGCGAGCAGCTCGGCCTTGAGCGCGTCCAGGCGCTGGCTGGCTTCGGTGGCCTGCTGGCGCAGCGCGGCGTAGCGCTCCTCGAGCGCCGGCGTGACCTGCTCGAGGCGCTCCTCCTTGAGGCGGTCCAGCTCGTCGAGCCACTCGCGAGCGCGGGCGCCCTGCTCGTCGATCGCGGCGCCGAAGCGGGCGCGCAGATCGCCCAGGTAGGAGCCGAGCCGGTCCAGCTCGAAGGCCCCCGCGGTGATCTCGCGCAGGTGGTAGCCCTGGATCCCCAGCCGGATCGCCTGGGCCAGGAACCGCGGCTTGACCACCAGCGTGGTGACCAGGAACGCCCAGTAGCGCGCCCCGTAGCGGGTCTTGCCGAGCACCCACAGCGAGCGGGCCGTGGTGCCCAGCTCGGCCCAGCTGAAGCGCCACTTGGTGAGGCGGTTGGGGACCCAGCGGCGGCGGTAGGTCGCGCAGCGGTCGAAGAACGAGCGCATCGTCGGCGAGTACAGCGCCTGCAGCACCTGCTTGTAGCGCCCCACCAGCTCCGACACCGGGATCAGCGGGCGGAAGTTGGTGGCGAAGTCGTGGGTGTTGTTGCCCGAGAACTCGCTCAGCAGCCGGCCCTCGCGCTCCATCCGGTCCCACAGCCTGGACTTGGGCGGGGCCTCCAGCAGGCCGACCATCGCCAGCGGGATGCCCAGCTCCTCGACGAAGCGGATCATGCGCTCGGCGATGTCCGGCGGGTCGTGGTCGAAGCCGATGATGAAGCCGGCCGTGACCTCGATGCCGTGCGACTGGATCGCGGCCACCTGGTCGGCGACGTGCTCGACGCGGTTGATGTGCTTGCCGGTCTCCTCGAGGCTCTCCTGCGACGGCGTCTCGATCCCGAGGAACACCATGTCGAACGCCGCGTCGTGCATCTTGCGCAGCAGCTCGGGCTTGTCGGCGAGGCGCAGCGAGGCCTCGGTGTAGAACGTGAACGGGTAGTCGTGCTCCCGCTGCCACGCGACGATCGCGTCGAGGATCGCGTGGGTCCGCCGCAGGTGGCCGACGAAGTTGTCGTCGACGATGAACACGCTGCCGGTCCAGCCGGTGGCGAGCACCGCCTCGAGCTCGGCGATCACGGTGGCCGGGGACTTGAACCGCGGGCGCAGCCCCAGCCGGGTCCAGATGTCGCAGAACTCGCAGCCCACCGGGCAGCCGCGGGAGAACTGCACGGCCATCGTGCGGTACTCGCGGGTGTCGAACAGGTCGAAGCGCGGGACCGGCGAGCCGTCGAGGCACGGGCGCTCGGTGGCCAGCGCGACGTCGGCGTCGTCGCCGAAGTGGGCGCGCAGCTCGTCGACCTCGGCCTGGTCCACCGGGCGGGCGTAGGCGCGGCGCGGCGTGCCCCGCCGCCAGTCGCGGACGAAGGCCGGCAGCACGCCCTCGGCCTCGCCGATCACGAAGTGGTCGACGCCGGGCAGCTCCGCGTAGCACACGCTGGGGTAGGGTCCGCCGGCGACCACCGGCACGCCCAGGCGGTTGGCCTGCGCCACCGCCCGCTGCACGCCGTCCTTCTGCACGATCATCGCGGAGATGAACACGGCGTCGGCCCAGCGCACGTCGGCGTCGCTCAGCGGGCGGACCCCGACGTCGTGGAGCCGCAGCTCCAGGTCGCCGGGCAGCAGCGCGGCCACGGTGGCCAGCCCCAGCGGCGGGCTGTTGACGCTGGCGCCGACCAGCTCGAGGGCCTTGGAGAAGCTCCAGTAGGTCGTGCGCGGGATCTCGGGCCAGATCAGCAGGATCCGGCGTCCAGACGCGTCGATGCGTGGCACGGGCCCCCTCTCTTCATCGAACCATCCACCTGGAGTATAAGCGGGCGGATCGGGGACGCAACCAGCGCGACGGGAATCAGCGGCCGTGTCGCCGGATCGTCACGGCGAGGGCGGCGATCAGCAGCCCCGCGACCGGGAACGCGGCGGGCGCCGGGACGGCCGAGCAGGAGCACCCGCCGCCGTCGATCCTCTCGCCCACCGACAGCCCGCCGAGCCCGTCGTCGTCGTCGCCGGCCGCGTCGTCGTCGCCGGCCGCGTCGTCGTCGCCGCTGTCGTCGTCGCCGGTCGCGTCGTCGTCGCCGCTGTCGTCGTCGTCGCCGCCGCCGGTGCGGGTCAGGCGCAGCGCGTCGACCACGATCTGCGTCTCGCCGCCGTTGTACGGCTCGCCGGTGTTGTCGTCGAGCCGGACCCACTGGTCGCCGCCGGCGGCGAAGGAGAACGTGCCCACCGGGTTCCAGCCGTCGGCGTCGCTCTGGGCCACGATCTCGACGTCGGTGCCGCCGGCGTGGCGCACCTGGTAGGCGGCCTGCTGGGCCTGGTTCCACGGGGCCGGGGTGTAGGCCTCGAGCAGGTACTCGCCGGCGCTCTCGAACTCCAGGGCCCACACCGCGTAGTTGTCGGGGTCGGTCTCGTCGGTGGTGTAGGTCCACACCAGGTGGCCGTCGTAGCCGGCGTCCTCGTGGTGCCACCACTCGGCGGGGCCGTGGCCGGTGAAGCAGATCTCCTCGTCGTCGACGACCCGCCCGTCGTGGGGGATCGGGTCGCAGGCGGGGCAGTCCTCGGGGCAGCTCTGCGGGGTCTCGTTGCCGTTGCAGATCCCGTCGCCGCACACCGGCTGGCCCACCGCGAAGTCCAGCAGATCCTGGTAGTCCCCGTTGAACTCGTTGGTGTCCACCGCCCCGCCGATGCCCGCCACCGAGCCGCTGTCGCTGGTCTGCCAGAACTCCCAGTGGTTCCACGGGTCGGGCACGTTGGGGCAGTTGACCTGCCAGTTGGCGACCCACATCGGGTACGACGCAAAGTCGTTGGAGTTCCCCGTGTACGACTGCCACAGGTAGTAGCTGGTGTAGATGATCGGCTGCACGCCGGTGGCGAGCTCGACGGTGTCGATCCAGTCGTGGATCCCGTTGACCACCGCGCTGTCGGACAGCCCGTCGTCGGTCTCGACGTCCAGCACCGGCGGCAGGTCGCCCGGCTGCAGCGCGCCCATGTCGGCGAGGAACAGGTTGGCCTGCGAGACCGCGTCCTGCCCGGGGCGGAAGTACTGGTAGGCGCCGCGGATCACGCCGGCCTGCTGGGCGGCGGCCCAGTTGGTCTGGAAGTCCGGGTCCTGGTAGTGCCCGTCGGCGACGCGGATGAAGGCGAACTCCACGCCGTCGCCGGCCACCGAGCTCCAGTTGATGTTGCCCTGCCAGTAGGACACGTCGATGCCGAACGTGGTGGCCCCGTCGGGGCAGATCACGGCGGCCTCGTCGCAGGTGCCGATCGGGGCGTACTCCGCCGGGGGCTCGCACCCCGTGGAGAGCAGCGACAGCACCGCGGCTGCGGCCAGGGCCAGGGTCGTGGCTCGGTTCATGGCTCCACCTCTCGCCGCGGAGATCGAATGCGACCGCGGGGACGTTGTCAATGATGTTCGGGTACGCGAAGAGGGGTCGGAAGAGGGGTCAGGCACTTACAATTACATTTTCTGGCGGT
>CAZOYV010000080.1:0-29228 GCA_964584075.1 uncultured Rickettsiales bacterium
CTTGCTCCGGCTCTTGCTCCTGCTCTTGCTCCAGCTCTTGCTCCTGCTCTTGCTCTGGCTCTTGCTCTGGCTCTTGCTCTGGCTCTTCCTCTGGCTCTTCCTCTGGCTCGGGTTTCGGTTCGGGGCGAGAGGCGACTTCCGGGCCCTCTTGGCTCTCGGCCTCCGTCTCCGGATCTGCCTCCTCCTGCTCGATATCCTCCGGCAGGTCCGCGCTCTCCGTCGTGGCGTCCGGCTCGACGTCCGCCGCCGCGGGATCGCCGATCTTCTCCGTCTCCGGCTCGATCTTCTCCGTCTCCGGCTCGACCTTCTCCGTCTCCGGCTCGACCTTCTCCGTCTCCGGCTCGACCGTGTCCGCCGGCGCCGCGGCCTGCTGCGGCCCGATGGAGTCGGGCGGCCCGGGCGTCTTGTCGGTCTCGGGCTCCTCCTCGGGCTGCCCGCCGTCGCGTGCCGTCTCGACCTCCTCGCGCGAGTCCGGGCGCCTGTGGCTCTTGAGCGTCGGCGGGCCCGAGAACGGCAGCGGATCGAGCATCGGCTCGGTCCTCGTCGCCCGAGCCGCGGCCGCCCCGGGCTCGTCGCCCGCCTCCCGCCTGCGGTGCTCGCCGAGGAACGACGTGGGCTCGACCGTGCCGGGTGCCACCGCGAACGGAGCAGGGATCGACGCGGAGCTCGGCAGGTCCACGGGGGCCCCCGGGAGGGTCGGCTCCCCCGGGCGCTTGATCCCCGGCGGCGGGGGCACCGGCGGTGGCGCGGCGATGTGCAGGGACGGCGCGTCGTCGGGCCGCGGCGATCGCGAGATCGGCATCAGCAGCAGCGCGGTGGCGTCGTCCCCGCCGTGGCGGCGCTCGACCTCGAGCATCATCTTCTCGATGCCCTCGGCCAGGTCCTCGCCGCACCCGTTCAGCGCGTCGAGCATCACCGACTCGGTGACCACGTTGGACAGCCCGTCGCTGCACAGCATGATCAGATCCCCGATCGCGAACGGGAAGCCCTTGCGGGTCAGGGGCGTGACCTCCACCGGGAGCACGCCGTGGGCGCCGAGGGCGCGGGTCACGATGTTGCGCCGCGAGTGCGCGGCGGTCGGGGGCTTGACGTGGTCCCGGGTCAGCTGCTTCAGCTGCCGCCGGGCGAACGAGTACGCGCGGCTGTCGCCCACGTGGCACAGGTGGAACGCGCACTGCAGGCGGTCGGCGATGACCACCACCGCGGTGGACGCCATCCCGCGCCCGGTCTGGGTCGAGGCCTCGGCGAGGATCCGGTCGTTGGCGATCCGCAGCAGCCCCTCGATCCACTGGACGGTGTGGGGCAGGTGGGCGGTGACCATCGCCGGGACGGGGGGCTCGTCGTGGCGCATCCGGCCCAGCCGGCGGCCGTAGCCGACCGCCCCGAGGTACTCGACGAAGGTCTCCACCGCGATGGCGCTGGCCCGCTCCCCGGCGGTGTGGCCTCCGACGCCGTCGGCCACCAGCCCGACCACCAGATCGTCCCCCCGCCAGTGGGCGCAGCGGTCCTGGTTGACCTCGTGGGTCAGACCCATCCGACTGGAGCTGGCGATGATCTCCGGGTTCACCATGGGTCGGTCCGCTCGGCGCGGCCCGGAAAGGCAAGGCGCCGACGGAGACTGTACCACGATCCCCTTGCGCGCCGCGCCCGCCGCTGACATCGTGGCGGCATGGACCGACTCGCGTGGCCGATGCTGACCGCGGTCGCCCTGGTGGTCGGGTGCCCCGGCGCGGACAACCCGTGTGACGAGTTCTGGGTCGCCGTCGCCGACACCTTCGACACCTGCGCCGAGGTGTGGGACAAGACCTGGGACAGCACCTCCTACGACGGCCGCGACGACTTCCTCGAGCAGAGCTTCGACGCGGTCGATCACGCCCTCGAGGGGATGACCAGCGACGACGAGATCGAGGAGTACTTCGACGGCTGCCAGCAGGTGTGGGACGACGTCTCCGACGAGATGGAGGCCTGCGACTTCCAGATCTACACCTGGTACCTCGTCGGCTGAGCGGTGCCCAACCCCACCGGCTTCCGCCTCGCCGGCCGCTGGTTCCCGCACGCCGAGTGGGAGGCGATCTGCCGCCGGTGCGGGCGGTGCTGCCACGAGAAGGACGACCACGACGGGACCGTGGTGTTCACCGACATCCCGTGCCGCCAGCTCCAGGCGGATGGCCGCTGTGGCTGCTACCCGGATCGCCTCGATCGCGAGCCCGACTGCCGCAGGGTCACGCCCGCGAACATCGCCGCTGGCACGCTGCTGCCCCCCGACTGCGCGTACGTCCTGCTCTACGAGGAGCTGCTCGAGGAGATGATCGAGCACCCCGAGCGGGGGTTCCGGACCTGGTGGCGGTCCCGCCGGGCGGCGCGCTGAGCTCGATCCGGGCCGTGGCCCCGCGCCGCTGCAGCGCCGCACCTCCGGCCCGCACCGTGCCCGATCGCCGGCCGCGGCGGGAAGGGCGCCTGCCGGTGTAGAATCGGAGCCGAGGAGTGGGAAGCCATGCCGCGCCACGACGACGACGAGAGCACCCGGCGCCGCGGCGACCGCTGGTCGCGCCGCCCCCCCGAGGAGGACGGCGACGAGGAGTGGTACGAGCCGCGGGTGATGGAGTTCGCCAAGAAGATCGTGCGCCAGGGCGCCGAGGTGGTGTGGACCACCCAGGGGGCCCTGCGCGACAAGGCCAGCGGCGTGCGCAACCGCGAGATCCCCCGGGAGCTCGTGGAGTCCGTGGCCCACATGACCACCAGGACCAAGGACGAGCTGGTGGGCCTGATGGCGCGCGAGTTCAAGAACTACCTGGAGAAGATGGACCTCGCCGGCGAGCTGCGGAAGGTCGCCGAGAACTACACCCTCGACGTCAAGATGAAGATCCGCCTGACGCCCAACGAGGACTACGACGGACCGCGGATCCCCGCCGACGAAGGCGCGGTCGACCGGCGCGCGCGCGGCGCGGGCGGGGCCGCGTCCGCCGATCGCTCGGCCTCCCCCGAGCCCGGCTCCGACGCCGAGGCCGAGCTAGAGGACGACGACGGGGCCGAGGACGAGCTCGAGTCCGGGGTCGAGTCCGGGTTCGAGGACGACGACGAGGTCGAATCCGGGGCCGACCGGGGGGACTAGGAATACTCGCCGCCGACTCGGTGTTCCCGCCCCGACGCGCGGGGCGTCACCCACCACTCGGGAGGGGTACTCGATGATGGACGAAGAGCTGAAACCACACCGTGGGGGCCTGATCCTCGGGATGGGCATCGCCGGGTTCCTGTGCTGCGGCTTCGTCGGCATCGCCGCTTTCTTCATGGGCAAGACCGACGTGGCCGAGATGGAGGCCGGGATCATGGACCCGTCCGGCGCGGGCCTGACCAAGGCCGGCATGTGGATCGGGCTGATCGGGTTCTTCGTCAACCTCGCCGTGGGGATCGGCAGCCAGGTGATGTCGAACATGTGACGCGCCCGGTGGCGCGCGATCTACCGGTCGTGGTTCTTCGGGGGGCCGGTGCGGACGCGGACGCCCTCCTCGCGCAGGATGCGGATGATCTCCTCGCGGTCGAAGACCGAGAAGTTCTCCATGATCACCGCCAGGTCGTCGAGGATCGGCCCGAGCTCCTCGCCCTCCTTGCTCAGCAGCTCGGCGAGCTCGCGCAGGTCCGCGGCGGCGGCCTCCACGTCGTCCATCGTCTCGGGCAGGTCCGCGGTGGACTCGTCGAGGCGGGCGACGACCACGTCGGCGCGGTCCAGCGTCTGGTCCAGGTGGTCCAGCGTGCGGTCCAGCCGCGCGGTGGTGCTGCGCAGGTTGGAGAGGATCACCGGCACGTCCTGCTTCACCTGCGGGGCGATCGAGGCCATCTCGTTGAGGTTGTCGAGCAGCTGCTCGCCCTTGGCGATCAGGCCGGCGGTGTCGGCGTCCTCGCTGTCGCGGACCACGCCGGCCAGCGCCGAGACGATCACCGCCACGTCGTCGGGGTCGACGGCCTCGAGCACCGGGCCGATCGCGGTCACCATCTGGTCGATCTCGTAGGGGATCGCGGTGTCGACGATCACGTCGCCGCTGGCCAGCGGCGGGGCGCTGTCCCCCTGCGGCAGCATCGCCACGTACTTCTCGCCCAGCACGGAGCGGGCGCGGACCTCGGCGCGGCAGTCCTTGCGCAGGCCGGCGTCGCGCTTGATCACCATCGTCGCGACGCACTTGCCGTCGCGCACCTGCAGGGACTTGATCCCCCCGACGCGGACGCCGACGAGCCGCACGTCGCCGTCCTCGACCAGCCCGCTGGCGTCGTCGAACACCGCCTCGACGGTGATCGTGTCCCCCAGCGACTTGATCGCCCCGACCTTGAAGCTGAGGTACAGCAGGGCCGCCAGCGCACCGAGGATCAGCACGCCGACGCCGATCTCGTTGCGGAAGCGCTTCACGCCTGCTCCGTGGGCTGGGGCTGCTCCAGCGGGGGCAGCTGCAGGTTGCGGCCGAGGAACTGGCGGACGAACGGATCCCGGCTCCGCTTGACCTCTTCGGGGGTCCCCAGCGCGATCAGCCGTCCCTTATAGAGCATGCCGATCCGGTCCGCAATCCGGAAGGACCCCACGATATCGTGGCTGATCACCACGAACGTGATGCCCAGCGCGGCCTTCATCTCGGCGATCAGCTCGTCCACCGAGTCGCTGGTCACCGGGTCCAGCCCGCTGGTCGGTTCGTCGAACAGCACGATCTGCGGATCGAGCACGATCGCCCGCGCCAGCCCCACCCGGCGGCGCATCCCGCCGCTGAGCTCCGCCGGCATCTTGCCCTCGATCCCCGGCAGCCCGACCCGCGCCAGCTTCTCGGCCACCACCTCCCGCATCTGCGCTTCCTTCATCCGCGTGTGGCGGCGCAGCGGGAACGACACGTTCTCGTAGACCGTCATCGAGTCGAACAGCGCCCCCTCCTGGAACATCATCCCCAGTCGCTTGCGGATCGTGCGCAGCCGCTTCTCGCGGGCCCCGGTGACCTCCTCGCCGGTGACCCAGATGCGGCCCTCGTCGGGCTCCAGCAGCCCCACCAGCAGCTTGAGGAACACGGACTTGCCGGTGCCCGAGGGGCCCATGATCACCGTGGTCTTGCCCGCCTCGACGTCCAGCGACAGGTCGCCGAGCACGACCAGCTCGCCGAAGGCCTTGCGCACGTGCTCGAAGCGGATGATCGGCTCTTCCATCGCCTACCCGTAGAACAGCGCCGTGAGCAGGTAGTCGGCGAGGATGCACACGATGCACATCGTCACCACCGCCCGGTTGGTGGCCTTGCCCACGCCCTTGGGGCCCTTCTCGCTGAAGAACCCGAAGAACCCGCTGATCGTGGCGATCAGCATCCCGAACACGACGCCCTTGACCAGCGCGTTGACCAGGTCCAGCGAGGTGACGTTGGACCACACGTAGTCCGAGTACTCGCCCGGGCTGACGCCCAGCTGGTAGACCGCCACGAGGTACGCGCTGACCAGCGTCGAGATCAGCCCCAGCACGGTCAGCAGCGGCAGCGCGATGACGATCGCCAGGAAGCTGGGCGCCACCAGCTCGGCGTACGGGTTGACCGCCATCACCTCCATCGCGTCGATCTGCTCGCGGGTGCGCATCACCGCCAGCTGGGCGGTCAGCTCGGTGCCGGTCTTGGCCGCCACCATCACGCCGGCGAGGATCGGGCAGATCTCGCGCAGCCCGGCCATCGAGACGAACATCCCGACCATCGTCTGGGCGCCCAGCGTGCTGAACGCGGTGTAGCCCTGGATCGCCACGTTGGTGCCGACGAAGGCGGTCATCACCAGCAGGATCGGGAACGCGCGGATCCCCACCCGGTAGGTCTCGAGCATCACCCGCTGCCAGCGCACCCCGTAGCGCAGGGTGAAGCGGAGCGTGTCCCACACGAAGTAGCCGAACGCCCCCATCCGCTCCAGCGCGTCGACGACCACCTCGCTACCTCCACCCGAACAGGATGCTGGACATCGCGTAGTTGAGGATCAGCAGGAACACGATGGTGTAGACGATGGTGTTGTTGACCGCGCGCCCGACCCCCTCGGCGCCGCCGGTGGTGTGGTACCCCTGCCAGGTGGAGAGCAGCCCGATCAGCAGGCCGTACATCGTCGCCTTGCCGGCGGCGGCGAGCAGGTCGTACAGCCCGGTCAGCATCGGGATGTTGGCCATGAACACCCCGGGGGCCTGGTCGTACGCGACGACCGCGACGACGAACCCGCCGACCATGCCCGCCAGCGCGCCGATGATCGTCAGCGCGGGGGCGATGATCAGCATCGCGCCGACCCGCGGCACGACGTGGTAGGCGACGGGGTCGACGGCCATCACCTCGGTGGCGTCGATCTCCTCCTTGATCCGCATCGCGCCGAGCTCGGCGGCGAATGACGAGCCGCCCTGGGCCGCGACCAGCACCGTGGCCAGCACCGGCGCCAGCTCGCGGATGATGATCAGCGTCACCAGCGAGCTCATCAGCCGCTCGCTGCCCATCGCGGCGAAGATGTTCATGCCCTGCAGGCCGAGCACCATCCCGAACGGGACCATCGTGACCAGCACCGGGCCCAGGCAGCGGTAGCCCACCGTGGTGGCGTGGGCCGCCAGCTCGCGCGGGAACCACGGGCCGCGCACGGCGGTGACGGCGATGCGGATCGCGAAGCGGCCGAAGCGATCCACCGGGCGGACGAGCGTCCAGGGGAACGGCAGGGGCGGGGCGGGGGAGGGCACCGTGGTCGGATTGTACACGAGCGGTCCACGGTGAAGCCCTCCCGAAAGGAGCTGGCAGCCCTCGGTGGTCGCTGCTACCATGGCCGCCTCGCGTCCCACGTGGGCGCGCGTGTGGAGTGCAGAAACATGCGTCACGCCGCCACGATCCCGACCCTGTTGCTGACCCTCGGCGTCGCGGCCTCGGCCCTCGCCGAGCCCGTGTGGGCCACCGAGTCCGTCGCCGCCCGGCGCTGGGTCGACAGCGCCGAGCACCTGACCACCACGGTCGACGAGGACGCCCGCCTCGACGTGGTCTACCGCGAGGCGGGCTGGGTCCGCGTGCGGCTGCCCGGACGCCAGGGCTACGGGTGGCTCCCCGAGGACAAGGTCACCACCGTCGAGCCCGCCGGCGCCGACCAGGGCGACTTCCAGCTCCCCGGCGGGATGCCCGGCTCCCGCGGCGGCGCGCAGCTGCCCCCCGTCCAGCTCGATCTGCAGTGATCGACGACCCGCGGCGCGACGACGACCCGCTGGCGCCCGCGCCGGGTGGGGGCGACGATCCGCTCCAGCTGTGCAACCTCGGCTCCGGCAGCCGCGGCAACGTCACCTACGTCGGCCGCCGCGACGCCGGCGTGCTGGTCGACATCGGGTTCTCGTGCAAGCGCACCGGCGAGAAGCTCCGCGAGCGCGGCATCGCGCCGGAGCAGGTCCGCGCGATCCTGCTGACCCACGAGCACGGCGACCACGTGCGCGGCGCGCGGGTGTTCGCCAAGAGGTACCACGTCCCGGTGTACGTGCACGAGGCGGCGCGGGACCAGGTCGACCTGCGCAAGGTGGCCGACGTGCGGACCTTCGACGGCGCGCGTCCGTTCGAGGTCGACGGCTTCGAGGTCCGCCCGCTGACGATCCCGCACGACACGGTCGAGCCGGTCGCGTTCGTGCTCGACGACGGGACCCAGCGCGTCGGGATCGCCACCGACATGGGGATGCCGACCCACCTCGTGGCCGAGGAGCTGCGCCGCTGCCGCGCGGTGCTGCTGGAGTTCAACCACGACGTGCAGATGCTGATGGAGGGGCCCTACCCGTGGTGGCTCAAGCAGCGGGTCCGCGGGCGGCTGGGCCACCTGAGCAACGACGACGCCCTCGGGATGCTCGAGCAGATCGTCGAGGGCGGGGTCGAGGTGGCGCTGCTGGGCCACCTCAGCCAGGAGAACAACAGCCCGGCGCTGGTCGAGGCGCTGGCCCGCCAGCGGCTGGCCGACCGCGGCCGCGACGACGTGGCGATCGAGGTGCTGGACCAGGACGTGCCGGGCCCCGTGGTGTGCCTCGGCCGCGAGCTGATCGTCGACCACGGCGCCGGCCCCGACGAGGAGTGAGGCGATGATTCCACGCTACAGCCGACCGGAGATGGAGGCGATCTGGACCGAGCAGAACCGGCTCCGGATCATGCTCCGCATCGAGGTCCTGGCCTGCGAGGCGATGGCCGCCCGCGGCGAGATCCCTGCCGACGACCTGGCCGAGATCCAGGCGAAGGCCGACTTCGACCTGGCCCAGGTCGCGGAGTACGAGGAGACCCTCAGGCACGACGTGATCGCGTTCCTGACCTCGGTCAGCGACCACGTCGGGCCGGCGTCGCGCCACATCCACAAGGGGATGACCAGCTCCGACGTGCTCGACACCGCCACCGGCGTGCAGCTGCGGCAGGCCGGGGAGCTGATCCTCGAGGGCGTCGACCGCGCGATGGCCGCGGTGCGCGCTCGCGCCGAGGAGCACCCCGACACGCTGATGATCGGCCGGACCCACGGGATCCACGCCGAGCCGATCACGGTGGGGCTCAAGCTGGCCTCGTGGTACGCCGAGCTGGGCCGTGCCCGGGCCCGCGTCGCCAGCGCGATCGACGAGGTCGCGGTGGGCAAGATCTCCGGCGCGGTGGGGACCTACGCGTTCGTCCACCCCGATGTCGAGGCCCACGTCTGCGCGCAGCTCGGCCTGGCGGTGGACCCGGTCAGCACCCAGGTGGTGTCCCGCGATCGCCACGCGGCGTTCTTCGGCGCGCTGGGGCTGCTGGCGAGCAGCATCGAGCGGTTCGCCGTCGAGGTGCGGCACCTGCAGCGTACCGAGGTCGGCGAGGCCGGCGAGGCGTTCGGCGAGGGCCAGAAGGGCAGCTCGGCGATGCCCCACAAGCGCAACCCGATCCTCAGCGAGAACCTCACCGGGCTGGCCCGGCTGGTCCGGGGCTACGGGCGCACGGCGCAGGAGAACGTGGCGCTGTGGCACGAGCGCGACATCAGCCACAGCTCGGTGGAGCGGGTGATCGGACCCGACGCGACGATCGC
The DNA here is from genome assembly GCA_964584075.1 of uncultured Rickettsiales bacterium. Classification (GTDB taxonomy): domain Bacteria; phylum Myxococcota_A; class UBA796; order UBA9615; family CAYRNR01; genus CAZOYV01. The sequence goes on from CAZOYV010000080.1 coordinate 9,019, forward strand.
CACCGACTTCATGCTGCACCGCTTCGCGGGGCTGGTGCAGGGCCTGGTGTTCGACGAGGCGCGGATGACCGAGAACCTGGAGCGCACCGGGGGGATCTACGGCAGCCAGCGGGTCCTGCTGGCGCTGGTCGAGGGGGGCACCTCGCGGGAGGAGGCGTACCGCCTGGTGCAGCGCGCGGCGGCGCGGGTGTGGGACGAGGGGCTGACGCTGCGCGAGGCGGTGGAGCAGGACCCGGACCTGCCCGGCCTGCTCGGCGACGCCGACCTCGCCGAGCTGCTCGAGCCGGAGTCGTTCGTCCGGCAGCGACAGAGGGTGTACCGCAGGGTGTTCGGCATGTAGACTCCCGCTCCTTCGGAGCGAGGGAGCGGGGCGGCCGACACGAAGGGACTCGAGACGATGCAGCGCGTTCTGGTTCTGGGAGCTGGTTTGGTGGTCCGCCCGCTGGTGCAGTACCTGCTGGACCACGGGTTCGGGGTGACGGTGGCGAGCCGGACGGTGTCCAGGGCCGAGGCGCTGGTGGACGGGCACCCCGGCGGAGAGGCGCTGCCGCTGCTGATGGACGACGAGGGCGAGGTCGAGCGGCTGATCGCCGCCGCCGACCTGACGATCAGCCTGGTGCCGCCGCCGTTCCACCCCAAGGTGGCGCGGATGTGCCTCGATCTCGGCAAGAACCTGGTGACCACGTCGTACATCTCGCCGCAGATGAAGGCGCTGGACGCCGAGGCCCGGGACAAGGGGCTGCTGCTGCTCAACGAGATCGGCCTGGACCCCGGCATCGACCACATGAGCGCGATGCTGAACATCCACGAGGTCCAGGAGGCCGGCGGCACGGTCGACGAGTTCGTCTCGACCTGCGGGGCGCTGCCCGCCCCCGACTCGGTGGACAACCCGTGGGGCTACAAGTTCTCGTGGAGCCCGATCGGCGTGGTGCGCGCGATCCACAACGACGGCAAGTTCCTGCGCGACGGCGAGGTGATCGAGGTGCCGTCGCCGCAGCTGTTCGACCGCCCGTTCGAGATCGAGGTCCCCGGGGTCGGACCGCTGGAGGTCTATCCCAACCGCGACTCGCTGCCCTACGTCGAGCTGTACGGCGTCGAGGGCGTCCGCACGATGTTCCGCGGCACGTTCCGCTACCCCGGGCACAGCCGCAGCTGGTCCAAGATCGTCGCGCTCGGGCTGCCCGACGAGGACCGCCGCTTCGACCTGCGGGGCAAGACCCTGCGCGAGGCGTTCGCGCTGTTCGCCGGCGTCGACGACGCCGCCGGCCTCGAGCAGGCGCTGGCCGACCGGTTCGGCATCGCGCTCGACGACGACTTCTTCGCGCGGATGCGGTTCATCGGGCTGCTCGGCGACGAGCCGTGCCCGGTGGAGCAGGGGACCCCCTGCGACGTGTTCGCCCACCAACTCGAGGAGACGCTGGTGTTCGAGGAGGGCCAGCGCGACATGGTCGTGCTGCGCGACCACTTCGAGGTCTCGTACCCCGACGGCCGCCGCGAGGCCCGCACCTCGCTGCTGGTCGACTACGGGATCCCCGGGGGCGACAGCGCCACGTCCCGGACGGTGAGCCTGCCCGCGGCGATCGCCGCGCGGATGGTGCTCGAGGGCCAGATCGAGCTGACCGGCGTGCAGGCGCCCACGGCCAAGGGGATCTACGGCCCGGTGCTGGACGGCCTCGCCGAGGTCGGCATCGCGCTGGTCGAGACCGTGGAGGAGCTGGCGTGAGCCTGACGATCATCCAGGAGACCAAGAACCGCTGGGAGCGGCGGACCCCGCTGACCCCCGCCGCGGTCCGCGACCTGGTCGACCGGGGGCTCGACGTCCAGGTGGTGCGCTCCGACCTGCGCATCTTCCCCGACGGGGACTACGCCGCGGCCGGCGCGGCCCTGGTGGACTCGGTGGCCGGCGCCGACGTGGTGCTCGGGATCAAGGAGCCGCCGATCGAGCTGATCGGCCCGGGCCAGGCATTCGTCGTGTTCTCCCACACGATCAAGGGCCAGGACTACAACATGCCGCTGCTGCGGCGGTTCCTCGACCAGGGCGCGACGCTGTTCGACTACGAGCGGATCACCGACGACCAGGGCCGGCGGCTGATCGCGTTCGGGCGCTTCGCCGGGATCGCCGGCTGCGTCGACACGGTCTGGGCGCTGGCCCGGCGGCTGGACGCGCTGGGGATCGCGCACCCCCTCGGCGGCGCGCGCCCGACCCACGAGTACGGCACCACCGAGGCCGTGTGGGCCGGCATGGAGCAGCTCGGCGCGCGGGTCCGCGAGGGCGGCTTCGCGGCGGAGCTGGGGCCGGTCACGATCGGCGTGATCGGCTGCGGCAACGTCGGCCGCGGCGCCGGCGAGGTGCTCGACCACCTCGGGGCGGTCCGGGTCGCCCCGGCGGAGCTCGGCGCGCTGGAGCCGGACCCGGCGGTGCTGTACCGCGTCGACCTCGTCGAGCAGGACCTGTACGTCCGCAGGGACGGCGGCGCGTTCGTGCTGCAGGAGTACTACGACCACCCCGAGCGCTTCGACTGCGTGGCCGACCGCTACCTCGATCACCTCACCGCGCTGGTCAACACCGCCTACTGGGACACGCCGTACCCCCGGACGGTGACCCGCGAGTCGCTGCGGCGCTTCGCCGACTCGCGGTCGCGGATGCTGGTGATCGGGGACATCGCCGCCGACGTCGCCGGCGCCGTGGAGGCCACGGTGAAGTGCTCGGACCTGGACGCGCCGACCTTCGTCTACGATCCGATCGGCGGGGCGGCGCGCGACGGCTTCGAGGGGCGCGGCACGGTGGTGCTGTCGGTGGACAACCTGCCGTGCGAGCTGTCCGCCGAGGCGTCCGAGTTCTTCAGCGAGATCCTGGTCGAGCTGCTGCCGGGGCTGGCCGCGGCGGACCGCGAGGCGCCGCTGGACGAGGCCGGCTTGCCGCCGGAGCTGCGGCGGGCCACGATCGTGTGGCGGGGGCAGCTGACGCCGGAGCACGAATATCTGAACGAGTACTTGAGGAAACACGCTTGAGGGGTTCGTGATCAAACGGGGAAACATCGTCTTGAACTTCATCTTGGTCAGGGGGCCGCGTGCGGCGCGAGTGTGACGGCGGGATCGTCGCGGTGATCGGCCCGACCGCGGCCGGCTCCGGCCGGAGCGCGGCGGACGCCCGCCGGCCGCGCGCGGCGCACCTGCTGCAGGCCGGCCTGCGGGCCCTGCTGCACCGGGGTGACCACCCCACGTGGCTGGCGTTCGAGGAGCGCGGGGAGCTGGTCGCCAGCGGCGAGGGGATGTCCTCCGCCGTCGGGGGGCGCGGGGGCGGCGGGGCCCTGATCGGCGCCGTCGCGCCGCGGCGGGTCGGCCACGGCAGCCCGGCCCGCCCCGAGGTGGTCCGCAGCGCGCTGGGGACGCTGGCGCTGGTGGCCACCGGGCGGCTGGTCAACGCCCCGAGCATCGAGCGGGCGCTGCTCGACGACGGCGCCCTGCTCCAGGCCGGCTCCCACGCCGAGCTGCTGCTGCACCTGGTGGCGCGCTCCCGGCAGCGGACCCTGGTCAACCGCCTCGTGGACGCGCTGATGCAGGCACGCGGCGGCTACGCGCTGGTGCTCGTCGCCGGGCGGACGGTGGTCGCCGTGCGCGATCCCCTCGGCCTGCGCCCGCTGTCGCTGGCCCGCCGCGGGGGCGCGCTGCTGCTGGCGTCCGAGTCGCGGGCCCTGGAGCAGGTCGACGCCCAGGAGATCCGCGAGATGCAGCCGGGCGAGATGCTGATCCACGACGAGGACGGCCTGACCTCGCTGTTCCCGTTCGCTCGCCGGGAGGCGCGGCCCTGCGTCCGGGAGGTGCTGTCGCTGTCCCGGCCGGACTCGGACGTCGCGGGGCGCAGCTGCTACGAGGTGCGCTTCGCGGTGGGCGAGCGCCTCGCGACGCGCCAGCCGGCCGCGGCGGACGTGGTGGTCCCGCTGCAGCACGGCGCCGAGCCGGCCGCGGCGGGGTACGGGGCCAGCCTCGGGCTCCGCGTGGCGCCGGCGCTGGTCGACGAGCAGCCCTCGAGCGGCGCGTTCGATCCCGGCGCCCAGCTCGCCGCGACGGTGGCCCCGGTGGCGCCGCTGGTGCGGGCGCGGCGGGTCGTGGTGGTGGGCAGCTCGGTGGGGCCCGAGGTCCCCTGGCGGCCGGCGATCCGCGCCCTGCAGCGGGCGGGCGCGCGCGTCGTCCACGCCCGGCTGGCCTCGCCGCCCACGCTGCACCCGTGCCACTACGGCGTGCGGCTGATGCCGGACAGCCTGGCGCCGGCGGTGGTCCGCACCGCGGACGAGATGCGCGACCAGATCGGCGCCGACACGTTCGAGTGGCTGGAGCTCGGCGATCTGCAGGAGGTCGTCGCCAGCCCGGGCGAGAACTTCTGCGACGGCTGCTACAGCGGCCGCCACCCCCTGGTCCACGAGGACCTCGAGGGGCCGCCCCAGCTGCCGCTGTTCGGGGCGCCCTGACGCCGGGGCCTCGGGTATACTGGGGCCCCTGTTCCATCTGGCGGTGCAGGAGATCGAGGCAGTTCCATGGACAACCTGGTCGTCGGGATCGATCTGGGAACCACCAACAGCTGCGTGGCGGTGGTCCAGGACGGTCGTCCCAGGATCATCGAGGACGAACGCGGCTACAACATCTTGCCCTCGTGCGTCGCGTTCAAGAGCCGGGGCAAGTTCGTCGTCGGACACGGCGCCAAGGCCCTGATCCTGACCAACCCGAGCCACACGGTCTATGCCGTGAAGCGGCTGCTCGGCCGCAAGTTCAGCGCCCCGGAGGTCCAGGAGGCCCGCCAGCACCTGTCCTACGAGCTGTTCCAGGGCGAGAACGACGACGTCGTGCTGCGCCTCGAGGACATCGAGCTGACGCCGGTGGAGGTCAGCTCGATCGTGCTCAAGTGCATCCGCGAGGTGGCGGAGCGGACGATCGGCGGTACGGTCACCGACGCGATCGTCACGGTGCCGGCATACTTCAACCACGCCCAGCGCAAGGCCACGCTCGAGGCCTGCGAGCTCGCCGGGCTGAACTGCCTGCGGCTGATCAACGAGCCGACCGCGGCGGCGCTGGCCTACGGCTTCAAGAAGGACTACGAGAAGAAGATCGCGATCTACGACCTCGGCGGCGGGACGTTCGACATCTCGGTGCTGGAGATCGGGGGCGGGGTCTACGAGACGCTGGGCACCAGCGGCAACACCTACCTCGGCGGCGAGGACTTCGACTACCGCGTCGTGGACTACCTCGCCGACCGGTTTCGCGACCAGCACGGCGTCGACCTGCGCGAGGACAAGCTCGGCCTGCAGCGGCTCAAGGACGCCGCCGAGCGGGCCAAGTGCGAGCTGTCGTTCGTGGACAAGACGCCGATCCTGATCCCGCGGATCCACGGCGAGCTGAACCTCGAGATGACGCTGACCCGCGACAAGCTCGAGGAGCTGGTCGACGACCTGATCAAGGAGACGATCCGGATCACCAGCGAGGCCCTGCGGGACGCCGACGTCAGCATCGAGGAGCTGGACGACATCATCCTCGTCGGCGGGATGACGCGGATGCCCAAGGTCCAGGAGACGATCCGGGTGTTCTTCGGGATGGCGCCGTGCAAGGGGGTCCACCCCGAGGAGGTGGTCGCCATCGGCGCCGCGGTCCAGGGCTACTCCCTCGAGGACAACGAGGACGACCACATCCTCCTCGACGTCACGCCGTTCAGCCTCGGGATCGACACCGCGGGCGGGTTCTTCAGCAAGGTGGTGGAGCGCAACGCGACGCTGCCGATCACGCAGGCGCGCACCTTCACCACCGTCACGGACAACCAGGAGGTGGTCAAGGTCATCGTCCGCCAGGGCGAGAGCCGGATCGCCACCGAGAACGAGCTGCTCGGCGAGTTCTCCCTCGAGGGCGTGCGGCAGGCGGCGCGGATGGAGCCGCGGATCGACGTCACGTTCAAGATCGACACCAACGGGATCCTGCACGTCACGGCGGTGGACCGCGACACCGGCGAGCAGCAGGCGGTGACGATCCGGGACTACATCGACAAGGCCTCGGCGGTGACCGCCACCGACGTGCAGCTCGCCGTCGACGTCGGCACGCTGCCGCGCTCCGAGGCGGCGCAGGGCGAGGAGGGGGCGCCGGCCGGGGAGGGCACCGGCCTGTTCAGCCGCCTCAAGGGCCTGTTCGGCCGCTCCGAGCGGGGACAGCCGGGGGCCGTCGGAGGTGGCTCCGGGTCGATGGAGGTCGCCGACAAGCGGGCCTCGATGGAGATCCAGGAGAAGGGCGGCACCACCGACATCCAGGAGCGGGCCGGGGCCGGGGAGCAGGCCCCACCACCCGGCGCGGGCCCGACCGACATCCGGGAGCGGCAGCGCACGACGCCCGACGGGCCGGCGGTGTTCGACCCGTTCGCGGGGGGCGACGGCTACGACATCGCGGAGAAGCAGCCCACGGCGCACGGCTCGCCGCCCCGGGCGCGCACCGGGGACGCCGACATCGCCTCGGACCTGAAGTCGTCCCTCGGCGGGCTGTTCGAGAACCCGGACACCCCCGAGCCCCACGGCATCGCGCCCAAGGGCGAGCCGCCGCGCAGCGCCGGCTTCGGGGGCGTCCCGGAGGAGCCCTACGGCATCACCCCGGCGCCGCGCAAGGTGGAGCCCGGGCACGGCAACCCGTTCGAGGCCATGCCGAAGTCCACGGGGCGGCTGCCGGCGGATCAGGGCATGGTGCCCGTCGAGCAGCCGGGGGACCCCGAGGCCGACCCGTTCGCGACGTCACCGCCCGTCGCGGCGAGCAGCCTCTCCGCCCCGGCCGGGGCGGGGAGCGCGGAGCCGGACGACCCGTTCGCGGTCCGCGAGCGGTCCGGGGCCGACCCATTCGACATCGGCGCCGAGCAGCCGGACCCGTTCCTCGGGGACGGGGACGGCGCGATGGCCGATCCGTTCGCCGCGCCGGGCACCGAGCGGTCCAAGCGCACGCGCCGCGTGGACACCAAGGTCCAGACGATGCCGGGGCTCACCGCCGCGGCGTTCAACCTGTCCGACGAGGCCGCCCAGAAGGCGTCGAAGAAGAAGCCGGCCAAGCTCAAGATCCGCTACAAGAAGACCGAGACGTTCGTCCGCGAGTTCAGCGAGAACCTGGCCCGCGGCGGCACGTTCATCAAGACCGAGAAGCCGCTCGAGATCGGGCGCCGCTGCTTGTTCCTGCTGCGCATCCCCGGCCACGCCGATCCCCTCGAGGTGCGGGGCCAGGTGGTGTGGTCGAGCCGCGGGATGATGACCTTGCCCGCCGATCAGGAGGCGGGGATGGGAATCCAGTACGACCAGGAGGACGGCGCCGGCCTGCAGCGGCTGCGCGACGCCCTCGAGGAAGCCCGCTAGCCGGAGCCGGCCACCCCCGCATCAGCGCAACGGGATCGCGATCTCCTGGCGGTGGAAGACGCGGCTGACGTCCGCTTCCTGCTTGCCGTACTGCTCCAACAGCTCCGCCGGGAGGCGGTGGTAGACCAGCTCGACGACCAGGACCAGGGTCGTCGGCGCGGGTAGCTTCTTGTCCGGCGTGACCACGTAGTCGAACGTGACCTCGGCGCCGGAGGCCAGGCGGGTGTCCTGGATCTCGTCGTGCTCCCCGTCGAGCTGCACCTCGCGGCGCAGGGCCCAGCTCTGCTCGGCAGGCTCCAGCCCGTCCACGCCCTCGCAGCGGGCGCGCACCTCGATCCAGCTGTGGGGGTTGCCGCTGGGGACGTGGTGCCCGGCGCCGGTGTTGAGCACCCGCACCGCGACGGCGAGCTCGGCGCCCCGCTGGAGCGCGGCGGGCGTCGGCCCGACCAGCACCGTCAGGGCGCGCGCCAGGGTGGCGTCGTCCGAGGCGCCGACCACGTGGTGGTCGGGATGGGCGGCGAAGCGGGAGCCGGAGGTGCGGCCCACGACCAGCGGCATGTGGCAGTCCTGGCAGCGCACGCCGGCCTGGCCCCACGCCGAGGCCTCCCACTCGCGGTAGGTGTCGTACAGCGGCTTGTCCTCGGTGCCGGGCCACGCCAGCTGGTGGCAGCTCGCGCAGAACGCCGGCTCGCCGAGCTCGGGGTGCGCGGTGACCGCGTGCGGCGCCTCGCCCGGGACCAGCGTCCGCGGACCATAGACCACCCCGTCGCGCACGTGGCACGCCGCGCAGGTCACGCCCTCGGTGCGCAGCGTGGAGTCGTTGCGCGGGTTGGGCTCGGTCCGCGGCCGGCTGAGCACGCCCTCGTCGTACCCCTTGACCACGCTGCGGCGCTGGTTCAGCAGCGGGATGTGGCAGCGCAGGCAGTAGGCCGGCTCCTCGGCGCGCTGGAGCGCCTCCTGGTACAGCGGCGACGACCACGCGCGGCCGTGCCCCGAGTCGACCCACCGGGCGTGGACCGGGCCGTGGCAGGCGTTGCACGACTGGGCCGACAGCGACGGCAGCCCCTCGGGCACCTCCTGGAACGGCACCGCGGACTGGTTGGCCTTCCACAGCGGGGGCGGCCGCGGGGCCTGCGGGGCCGCCGGCTCGGCCCCCTCGGCGTCGTCCTCGCCGGCGCCGGAGGGGGAGGGGAGGCCGAGCGCGAGCAGCAGCGCGGCGCAGCCGGCCAGGGTCGTCAGGGATCGCAACGGGAGGGGGTACCGCATCAGAAGTTGATCACCGTGGGGTCGTCCGCACGGGTCGTGCGGGGCAGTTGGACGTAGGCCTCGGGGTCGTAGATCGCCAGGTACATGGCGTAGTTGCGCACGACCTTCTTGACGTAGCCGCGCGTCTCGTTGAACGGGATCTCCTCGACGAACTCCTCGAGCCCGATGCCCTGCTTGGAGCGCAGCCAGCGGCCGATGTTGTGGGGGCCGCCGTTGTACGAGCCCACCGCCAGCGGGAACTGCCCGTCGTAGCGCGCGTTGAGCCGGGAGAGGTACCAGATCCCGAAGTAGATGTTGGTCGCCGGGTCGGTCAGCCCGTCGGGGTGGTAGGGGAAGTACCCCGACAGCGCCGCGACCTTGGAGCCGGTCCCGGGCATGATCTGCATCACGCCGATCGCCCCCGCGGGCGACACGATCGTCGGGTGGTAGGTGCTCTCCTGGCGCATCAGCGCGAAGATCAGCATCGGGTCGAGGTCGAGGACCTCGCACAGCTCCCAGACCATCTCGCCGTAGGCCAGCGGGTGGTTCTGGCGCCAGCCGGCGTTGGCCTCGGGGTCCTGCATGCTGCCCATCGCGGCCAGCCGCCAGGTCCCCACCGAGTTGCGCAGCATGTAGTGGGGGTTGCCCACCAGGATGAACAGGTCGCGCCACGCGGTACCGGTGGTGCGGATGTCCATCATCCGCAGCCAGCGCTCCTCCTCGCGCAGCGGGGGCGACATCGTGTACTGCTCCACCTCGGCCTTCTCGGCCGAGGGGCCGTGGTCGGGGTCCTCCTCGGCGCGCTGGGCCTCGGCCTCGGCGGCCTTCTCCTCGCGGGCGGCCTTCTCGGCCTCGTACTCCTCGACCCGCTTGCGCTTGGCGCGCGAGCCCTGCACGGCGTCGACCTCGTCGTAGATCTCCGTGACCAGGACCAGCGCCTGCTCGTCGAAGCCCAGCGCCTTGAGCTCGTAGGTCACCGGCAGCAGCGGCCAGATCTCCTCGTAGGCGTCGACGAACTTGGCGAACCGCTCCATCGCCCTGGCCTCGTCGTAGGCGATGCCCACCTGCCCGGTGGGGAAGCGCACGTGCGGGGAGGCCGGCGTCACGGCCGACACCTCGGGCGGCTGCTCGAGCCCCTCGTAGGGCCACGTCAGCGCGGCCCAGTCGGCGCGGCCTCCGCTGGCGGGGCCAGCGGCGTCGGCGTCGTCGCCGGCTCCCGGCGGGGGCGTCCAGTGGGGCACGCCGTCCACGGTGCGCCAGGCGGGCTGGCCGTCGGCCAGGTCGGGGAACGGCTCGCGGGGGTGGGGCCCGGCCGCCAGCGCGTCCAGCACCTGCTGCACGGTGCGCTCGCGCTCCGGGACCGGCGGGATCGTCCCCTCGGCGGGCTGCTCGCCCCCGGGCCACCGCCCGTCGCGTGCGATGCCGTGGGGCATCTCGACCCGCCGTGCCCGGCGACGGCGGCTCTCGATCACCTGCGCGTACCAGCCCTGCGGCTCCTCGCTGATCACCTTGTTGAAGTCGGCCCGCGCCGATCCCAGCCGGTCCTGCGCGATGTGGCACTTGGCGCGGTAGAACCGCGCGGCCTGGGCGTGCTCTCCGCCCCCGTCGACCAGCGGGGTCAGCGCCTCGATCGCCGCGTCGTAGTCCCCGGCGCGGTAGGTCGCGTAGGCCACCATCCAGCGGTAGAACGAGCTGCCCTTGCGGCCGTTGTAGCAGCGCTTCCACGCCACCAGCGCGTTCTCGTAGTCCTGGGCGTTGGTGTAGTACCAGGCGAGGTCCTGCTCGATGCCGCGGAAGCGTCCCGAGTTCTTGTACTCGGTGCGGGCGATCTCGGCGTACCTGGCGGCCTGCACGAAGTCGCCGCCCTTGTTGTAGTTGGTGATCGTGCGCTGCAGGTACTCGCTGGCCGAGCCGGTGCCCTGGGTCTCCTCGAACTGGGCCGCCGACTCGCGGGCCAGCGGCAGGTACTGGCGGGTGTGGTAGCGGAACGAGTACTCGTTGGACTCCAGCTTCTTGTAGAACGCCGACTCCGGCTGGTCCTTGTACTCCTCCATCAGCCCCAGGAACACGTCGTAGGCCTCGCCCCAGCGGTAGTCGCCCTTGAGCGTGTGGGCGTAGACCCAGCGCTCGTGGTCGGTCAGCTCGGGGGCCTCGCCGCCGGCCTGGATCAGCCGCTCGAGCCCGGCCTCGGCCTGCTGGCCGTTGGACGCGTAGTGGTGGCTGATCGCCAGGTTGGTGTACATCCGCGCCGCGTAGCGCGTGTTGCCCGCCACCTCGTAGGCCCGGGCGATGCTCAGCTGGATCTGCTCGGTGACCGCCTCGTCGTCCTTGCGGGCGATGTAGGCCTTGTACAGCTTGATCGCGGTGGTGGCGCGGCCGGCCTCGCGGTGGGAGTCGGCGATCAGCAGCTCGCAGTCCTCGAAGTGCGGGCCCTCGGGGTACCTCTCGCGGTACTCCTCGCACTCGGGGATCGAGGCGCGGTACTTGCCGCGCGCGTAGTCCACGTAGGCCTCGAAGTAGGCCGCGTACAGCGCCAGCGGGTGGTGGCTCTTGCGCACCCGGTAGAAGTGCAGCGAGGCCAGCTGGTAGTCGCCGCGCTGCATGTACAGGTAGCCCAGCAGGAAGTTGGCCCGCAGCTTGTCGTTGCCCGCGGCGTCGGGGCCGTCGAGGTAGGCCTCGAGCTCGCGCCGGGCCTTGGTGAACTCGTCCTGGCGGAACCACGCGACGGCCTGCTCCAGGGAGCCCCGGGGCAGGTAGGATGCGGGGGGCAGCCCGCCGGGGAGCAGCTCCGGGATCTGGTCGAAGGTGGCGCCGGGAGCGGGGCGCTCCTCGCCGTCGTCGTCCGCGGCCCGCGCGGGCGCGACGAGGACGAGCAGCAGGGTTGCGAGCAGCAGCGCGCGGAGCCGAACGTCGCGGACCATGGGCCGCATGGTAGCAGGGAAGCAACGTGGCCGAAATGGCACCCCCGAGCCCACCCCCCTCCCGCCGCTGGACCGCGGTGTTCCGTGGCGGTGCGCTGGGGGACTTCGTCCTGACCCTGCCGGTGCTGGCGGCCCTCCGCGCGGCGGGGCAGCCGGTGCTCCTGGTCGCCGATCCGCGCCACCTCGCGCTGGCGCGCGCGGGGGGGCTGGCCGGGCGCGGCAGCCCGCTGGACGACCGGTGCTGGGGGCCGCTGTGGAGCGGTGGGGCGCTGGCGCCCACGGCCGATGCGCTGGCCGGGGTCCGGCGGGCGGTCGTGCTGCGTCCCGCGGAGCCGGCGGCGGTGCGGGATCGCCTGGAGCGGTGCGGGGTCGCCGAGGCGGTCGTCCACGACCCCCGCCCGCCGGCGGACGGCTCGCGGCACGCCGCCGACCACCTGCTGGCGGCCCTGGGCCCGGGCGCCACGGCGGCGGTGCCGCGGCTCCGCCTGGCGCCCGGCGCTCCCGCGCCGCGGGGGGACGCGCCGCGGCTGGTGGCGGTGCCCGGCGCGGGGGGCGAGGGCAAGCGCTGGCCCCGCGAGCGCTTCGCCGACCTGATCGAGGGCTGGCGCCGTGGCGGCGGCGAGGCCGCGGTGCTGCTCGGCCCGGTGGAGCTCGACCAGGGGGAGGCCGGGGCGCGCCTGGGAGCCGCGGTGCACGTCGAGCTCGACCTGCTGCGGACCGCCCGGTGGCTGGCAGCGGCCGACGTCGTGGTCGGCAACGACACCGGCACGAGCCACCTCGCCGCGGCGCTCGGGGTCGCCACGGTGGCGCTGTTCGGGCCCACGGATCCTCGCACGTGGGCGCCGCGCGGCGAGCGCGTGCGGGTGTTGCAGGCCCCGGCGGGGCGGCTGGCCGACCTGTCCGTGGCCCGGGTCCTGGCCGCGGCCCGCGAGCTTGCAGCAATCCCCCGGGGCGGAGAAAATGCGATTCCGGACCCTGGGTCCCGCGGATCCAAGTGAGGAGTGTGGGGATGGGAGTGTTCGATCACGCCGCCTACCAGAGCCATGAGCAGGTGGTGTTCTGTCGCCGCGAGGTGGCGGGGCTCACCGCGATCATCGCGATCCACGACACGACGCTGGGGCCCGCGATCGGCGGCTGCCGGATGGCGCCGTACCCCTCGGAGGAGGAGGCCGTCGCCGAGGCGCTGCGGATGAGCCGCGGGATGACGTACAAGGCCGCCTGCGCGGGGCTCGACCTGGGGGGCGGCGCGGCGGTGATCCTCGGCGATCCGGCGGTGGACAAGGGCGAGGTGACGATGCGCGCCTTCGGGCAGTTCATCGACTCGCTGGACGGCCGGTTCATCGCCAGCACCGACATCGGGACCGATCCGGAGGACATGGACCTGATCAACCTCGAGACGGATCACGTCTGCGGCGTGGGGTCGCACTACGGCGGCTCCGGCGACCCGTCGCCGGTGTGCGCGTGGGGCGTGCTGTACGGCATGAAGGCGGTCTCCGCGCGGCTGTGGGACGACGAGAGCCTGGCCGGCCGCAGCGTGGCGATCCAGGGCTCGGGCAAGGTCGGCTACCAGCTGGCCCGCTACCTCTACGACGAGGGCGCCGAGCTGGTGGTCGCGGACCTCGACCGGACCGCGGCGGACCGCGTCAAGCGCGAGTTCGGCGCCACGGTCGTCGACGCCGACGAGATCTACGAGCAGGAGGTCGACGTGTTCGCGCCGTGTGCCCTGGGCGGGGCCCTGCGCAGCGACACGATCGAGCGGCTGCGCTGCAAGGCGATCGTGGGATCGGCCAACAACCAGCTGCAGGACGAGCAGCGCGACGCCGCCCTGCTGAGGCAGCGCGAGATCCTCTACGCCCCGGACTTCGTGGTCAACGCCGGCGGGCTGGTCAGCGTCTACACCGAGATCCACGCGGCCCCGCGCGAGAAGGCGCTGCGGGACGCCGAGGGCATCGCGCGGATGGTCGGTCACATCTTCGAGCTCGCCGAGAGCGACGGGATCACCACCCTGGACGCGGCCTGCCAGCTGGCCCAGAAGCGGATCCGCGAGATCGGCGCGCTGGCCGGCTTCCACCTCGGCCCGCTGCAGTAGCGCCCCCCCTCGCGGACACGAGGGCGCTTGCGCTCCCAGCGCGATTCTGTTTGTATTCCGCGCCGCTGGAGCGGACCTCGCGATGCTGCACTCGATCGACCCCGACTACCCCGAGAGCCACCTGGTGCACCAGGTCGTGCGCGAGCTGGAGGCCGGGGAGGTCGTGATCATCCCCACCGACACGGTGTACGCGCTGGCCTGCGACCTGCACAGCCGCAAGGCGATCCAGCGCCTGTCGAAGATCAAGGGCGGCAAGCGCAAGAAGCTGTTCAGCATCATCCTGTCGGACCTGGCCGAGATGGGGATCTACACCGACGACGTCAGCTCGTTCGCGTACCGCACGATGAGGCGGCTGCTCCCCGGCCCGTACACCTTCGTGGTCCAGGCCAGCCGGGAGATCCCGAAGCTGATGCACGCCAACCGGCGGACGATCGGGATCCGCGTCCCGGACTGCCCGATCACCCTGGCGATCGCGAACCAGCTGGGGCGTCCGCTGGTGGCCACGACCCTGGGGATCGGCGAGGAGGAGTTCCTCTCCAACCCGTGGGAGCTGGACGAGGAGTACGGCGACCAGGTGGCGCTGGTCGTCGAGGGCGGCGTGATCTACAGCGAGCCCAGCTCGGTCGTCGACCTGACCGGCCCCGAGCCGGAGATCCTGCGCGCCGGCAAGGGCGACCTGTCGGCCTTCGGCGGCTGAGCCTCAGTCGTACGCGATCATCTCCACCGGTCCTCCGGGCTGGACCCGGAACCCGGCGCGCCCCAGGGCGCTGCGGGACAGGGCGCGCAGCAGCCGCGGCAGCGCCTGCGCGATGTCGGCCTGGGCCTGGGCGCGGCCGATCTCGAGGCGGTCGACCTGCTCCCACTCGGCCAGGTAGTGATCGCGCGCCACGGTCAGCGCCTCGTAGGCCAGCAACCCCTCGTGCTGCGCCTCGAGCCCGGCGGTGGCCTCGTCCAGCGCGCGGCGCGCGCCCTGGCTCAGGGGGCCGGCGTGGGACGCCGCCGCGGGGAGCGGGACCGGCAGGAACGGCCGCAGCACGTCGCCCCCGGGGGGCGGCGGGTCGCCCAGCGCGTAGGCCTCGAAGCGCAGCACGCCGGTGACCCGGTCGTCGATGAAGTTGACCACCTCGAGGTCGATCCCGGTCACCGCCAGCGCCTCGCGCTGGGCGTAGAACGCGTCGAGCAGGATCGGCAGCTGGTGCCGGCTGCCGGCGAAGCGCAGCTCGCCGGGGATCGCGCGCAGGGCCCCGCGCTGCCGGCCGCGGAGCGTCGACAGGCCCTCGAACTCCAGCTCGGCGGCCGCGCAGGCGCTGCGGAAGCGTGGCTCGAGGACCGGGGCCGGTTCCGCCGGCAGCAGCCGGCCGGCGAGGGTCGCGCGCTGCTCGAGCAGGACGTCGACCTCGGCCTCGACCTCGGCGCGGTCCGCGGTGTGCGCCACCGCCCGCGCGGTGCGGTCCTCGGTCTCGACGACGGCGGAGCGCAGGATGCGCTGGGCGCGCAGCGCGTCGGAGGCCAGCCGCAGCCCGCCGATGGCCAGCACCAGCAGCGCGGCGGCGACCCCGATCGCGATCCACGCGCGGCGCGCGAAGCGCGCGCCGAGGGCCTCGGGGCGGACGCGCTCGGCGACGGCAGGGGTGGGCTCCACGGGGGGCCATTGGAACACAAAAGTCTGCTACCTTGTGGCGCCATGGATGACGAACTCCGGCAGCGGCGGGACCGCGCGCTGGCAGGTGGCCAGCGAGACCTGGCGCGCCTGATCACCGCCATCGAGAACGATCACGCGGGCGTGCTCGACCTGCTCGACTCGCTGGAGGGCACCGGGGCGGCGCACGTGGTCGGGATCACCGGCCCCCCCGGCTCGGGCAAGAGCACCCTGGTCGACCGCCTGATCGCCCGCTTCCGCGCCGACGGGGAGCGGGTCGCGGTGCTGCTCGTCGACCCCTCCAGCCCGTTCACCGGCGGGGCGGTGCTCGGCGACCGGATCCGGATGCAGGCCCACACCACGGACGCCGAGGTGTTCATCCGCTCCCTGGGCAGCCGCGGGCACCAGGGGGGGCTGACGCGGACCACCGATCGCGTGCTGCACCTGCTGCGCGCGATGCCCTTCGATCGGGTGATCCTCGAGACCGTCGGGGTGGGCCAGACCGAGCTGCAGGTGATGCACCTGGCCGACACCGTGGTGGTCGTGCTGGTCCCCGAGGCCGGGGACGCGATCCAGGCGATGAAGGCCGGGCTGATGGAGATCGCCCACCTGTTCGCGGTCAACAAGGCCGATCGCCCCGGGGCGGACCGGCTGGTCCTCGAGCTGCGCCAGGGGCTGGAGCGGGCGGCGCCAGCGGGGCCGGGGCATCCGGCCGGCGCCGCCTGGGCGGTGGACGTGCAGTCGCTGTCGGCGCTGCAGGACCAGGGCGTCGGTGCCCTGCTCGACCGCATCGCGGCGCATCGCCGCCACCTCGCCGCGCACCCCGCCGCGGCGCGCCCGGCGGTGGACGGGGTCCGCGTTCTGGTGGAGGAGGGGCTGCTGCGGCGGCTGCGCGCGCGGCTCGCCGAGGGGGACGTCCCCGGGCCCCTCGTGGCGCTGGTCGACGACGTCGCCGCGGGACGGATCACGGTCTATCGCGCGGCGGCACGGATCCTGGAGGAGCCGGCCCTGCTGCGCGCGGCACTCGGCCTCGACGACCGCGGATGAGGTCCCTGCTCCCGATCCTGGTCGTCGGCCTCCTCGTGGCGGCCCCGGAGTGCGCCCACCGGCGGGGCGGCGGCGAGGACGTGGCCCCCGCGGCGACGCCTGCCCCGGTGGCGACCTACACCCACACCGAGACGGTCACGCGGCTGCCCGACGAGCAGCCGGTGCACGATCCGGGTTGCCGCTGCACGGTGCCGGTCCCCCAGGGCTGGATCGCGTACCGGGTCGAGTCGGACCCCACCAGCGTGGTGCGCCTCGAGCGCCGCGAGCCCCCGGTGATGACCGTCGAGGTGTTCCGCGGCGACGAGCGGGTCCCGGAGGGGGACGGCGCGTTCCTCGACCGCGGGCCGTACCTGCCGACCGGGGACGACCGCGAGGTGACGGTCTGGACCGTGGACGAGCCGGGCGAGCCCCCCGTGCGGCGCTTCGGGGTGATGGTGCCCACCGCTGGAGAGCCGCTGGTGATCGAGGGCTGGCTCCCGCACGAGGACTTCGAGCCGGCCAAGCGGGCCCTGGACGCCGTGATCGTGGGGATCACGTTCGACGACGGGGCGTTGCCGTGAGGGCGCCGGGTCGCTCCGGCCGCGTCCCGCGGGCCTGGGTGTGGGCCGTGGCCCTCGTGCTGGGCCTGGGGCTCGGCGGCTGCAAGACCGCCCAGCGGCGTCCGCCCGGGCCCCTGGTCGCCGAGCTGCCCGGGGAGTTCCGTGCCGTGCTCCGCGCCGACGTCGACGGCGGCGGCGACGCCCTGCTGATCCTGACGCCGCGCACCGTCGAGCGCGTCCGCCCCGACCCGGCGGGGGGCTGGCAGCGGGAGCCGCTGTTCCGCTCGCCGCCGGGCGACGAGTGGCTCGGGTGCAGCGCCGGCGACCTGGACGGGGACGGCCGCGACGAGCTGGTGCTGTGGGGCCTGGAGCCGCGCCCGCGGTCGCTGGTGCTGGGGTACGACGGCGCCGCGCTGGTCCGCGCCGCGCCCGTGGTCACGCGCGTCCTGCGCGTCGTGCGGATCGCCGGCGAGGACCAGGTCTGGGGCCAGCGGGCCGGCAACCACGCGCCGCTGGAGGGGGCGATCGAGCGCTACACCTGGGCCGCCGATCGCCTGGAGCGCGGCGAAGACGTCGCCACCGGCGCGCCGGCCCACCTGCTCGACCTGTTCCTCGCGCCGGCGGGGGTCGACTCCGACGCGCCGTACGCGTTCAACGCCCGCGGCGAGCTCGAGCGCTGGGAGCAGGGCGCCCCGGTGTGGCGCAGCGAGGAGGTCCGCGGGGCCCGCCCGCTGCTGGTCGAGCGCGAGCGGGTCGACCTGCTCGGCGAGCGCGAGCGCGTGGTCGACGCGTTCGGGCCACCGGTGGCCCGGGCCGACGCCGACGGCGACGGCCGCGACGAGGTGTGGCTGGCGACCAGCGATCCGGCGCCCGTGCGGATCCTCGAGCGCGTCCGCGTGTTCCGCGGCGGCCAGTTCGTGCTGCTCGGGGCCGGCGACCGCGGCCTCGAGGTGCGGGCGCGCTCGATCCTGATCGGCCGCTACGCCACCGGGGTGGCCCCGTTCGACGTCGACGGCGACGGGGACCTCGAGGCGGTCGCCGCGATCGTGCTGGCGCGGGGTGGGGGCGTCTCGCGGGGCAAGAGCACGCTGGTGGTGTTCGACGGGGAGACGGGCGATCTGCTGGAGATCGGACGGCCAGTGGCCGGAGAGTAGGGGAGGCGGCTAGCCGCGCCGCCGCAGGTAGATCCAGACCCCGACGCAGGCCGCCAGCAGCATCGCGTTCCCGGTCCAGATCCCGCGCAGCCGGCTCTGGCCGTCGGCGTCGCAGCCCCCGCAGGAGCTGTCGTCACACCCGGCGTCGCAGGCGCACGGGTTGGCGGCCGAGTCGTCGTCGTCGCCGGTGCCGGAGCAGCTCGAGCACGAGTCCCCGCTGCCCGCCGAGTCGTCGTCGTCGCCGGTGCCGGAGCAGCTCATCCCGCCGCCGCCGCCGTCCTCGCAGCTGATCAGGTTGTCCATGTCGATCCCGTATGGCGTCAGGTCGCCCTCGCACTCCGGCTTGACCAGGTCCAGCGTGGCCTCGGCGGCGAGGTAGTCGTCGCCGGGACCCGCGGTGCCCATGTCCAGCTGCGACAGCCCGATCCCCGCGATGTGCAGCTGCGGGAACGACAGGTCGGGCAGGAAGCTGTCCAGCACCGTGTCGAGCAGCCCGCTCATGATGTCGCCGAAGTTGGTCTCGATCTGCTCGGACAGCTCGGGCGTCATCTCGTTGTAGGCCACCACCGGGTTGAGGTTGTCGCTGTCCACCGCGATGTCGATCGCGATGCTGCCGTCCCCCGGCGCGTCGACGTTGATCCCGGCCGCGACGTCCACGTCGACCTGCATCACGTGGGCCATCCGGTCCTGGGTCAGCGCGTAGAACTGCAGCCCCAGGTCCTCGACCACCGCGTCCACGTCGTTGGCCCCGCCGAGCGGTACCTGCGGCGGGTTCTTGGGCACCGTGTGCAGCAGGATCGGCGCCGTCTTGCCGAGCCAGATCCGCTCCATCTGCTCCCGGTCCTCCTCGTCCACCATCAGCGCGATGATCGAGGTGTCGAGCGGGAACCCCAGGTCGGCCGGGTCGGCGGTGTAGCACAGCACCCCGCTGCGCCAGAACGTGTACAGCGCCGCGGCCACCAGGTCGTCGGCGATCAGCGCCCGGGCGTGGTACGCCGCCATCCCGTCCATCCCCGGAGGCGGGTTGTCGGTGAACGGGCTGCCGCCGGGATCGAACTCGGCGATGCACGCCGCCGGCGCCGCGTCGAACTGCCCCGCCATCGCGATCCGCAGCCCCTCGGGCTGGATCGCCACGTCGCTGGGCCACAGCTTGTAGTCCACCGTGGCGTCGAGGACCTCCAGCGAGTCCTCGATCGTCGCGTCGGCAAACGCGTCCTCGAGGGCCTCTTCGATGGTGGCGGGGAGCTCGTCGAGGGTGGCGGTGAGGTCGCCCATCACGGTGTCTAGGAGGAGGTCGACGAGATCGATGCCCAAGATGTCGAGGAAGTCGACAACATATCCGATGCCACAGTCGTCTAGGTGGATCTTGTCGGACGTGATCGCAGTGTCGATGTTGTGCTGCAATGGGGGCACAACCACGTCGAGGTAGGGCGGATCGCCGTTGCCCGGGTCGATCACCTGCATCTGGATGTCCATCTGCAGCGTGACCAGGATCGGATCGGTCCAGACGTTACAGGTCTCGTTGAGAAAACCACACAACCAGTCGCCACCGTCGAGATAGAGTCCCATCGGGTCGCCCTGCGTGTTGAGCCACACGTTGGCCGCGATGTTGACCCGCAGGACATCCTGCATCGGCGTGACGTCGATGGTCTGGGGCTGAAGGTGGACCAAGATGTTGGTCGCCTCGATATGGAACGTGCATCCCCAGAATGGCTCGTCGTCGACGATCTGATCCGGTAGCGGGAGCTCGGTTGGGATCATCGGCTCGAGCTGCGCGACGATGAAGTCCAGGCCGGCGGGGGTGATGTCGGCCATCACGCCGTCCACCACGGGGTCCCCGGGCGGCAGGTCGGCGCGGGCGGGCGGGGCGGACAGCGTCAGGGTCGCGACCAGGGCCGCGGCGAGGGCGGTGCGCTGCATCGGGTTCTCCTGTCGGACGGTTCCCGTCAAGCTGCATCGTAGACGAACGGGGGCCCGCCAACAAGGGAATCGCCCGCCACGGGCGCCTGCGCGCCGTCGCGGACTCAGGGCAGGGGATCGGGGCCGCCGTACGCCCCCATGTCATTCCGGCTCCCGTCTGTGTCGTCGAACGCCGAGTCCGGATCTCCAGCGTCTATGCAAGGGCTGACGAGCGGGAATAGGTCCATTAGGTGCAGATGGGCGCATCGGCCGAAAGGGGGCGCTGGTAAAATCGCGCCAGGTTTGACGTAAG
>CAZOYV010000081.1:0-29055 GCA_964584075.1 uncultured Rickettsiales bacterium
ATGGAGTGGGGAGATGTAATTGTCGCCCTGGGGAAAATGTAATTGACGCCGGGCACCCTCGGGCCTGCGGCCCTTCGGGCACAAGGAACCGACCTCGTGGTCACGAGGTCGGAGTCATCCGGAACGGGTGGGGCTGCGCCCCCCCAAGCCCCCCTGCAAGGTGGTCCCTAGATCGTGGCGCGGAGACGGTCCCATCCTCGTGGCGCTTGACAGTGCTGGAGGGTCCCTCTCTGCACAGCACGTCCGTCCGCCTCCCTGCGTTTCAGTCGGAGCGCAGTGAGCGGGTCCTTGCTCTTCGGCGGGCGGTCTGGGTCAGGGTGGAACCACAGGTCGGCTCGGCGCCACGCCTGGTGACGCGGATTGATCGGAGACAACCATGCCAAGGTAATGGTGAGGCGTCGAAGGCCACGCTTTCCACTGAGCGAGGGGGGCAGCGGGAACCGGTGGATGTGGGACTGGTCCTTGACGAGCACGCCACCCCCTATGGCCGTGGCCCGGTACGGAGTACACTCCTTGACCTGATCGAGATCGATCATGCCGTAGCCAAGCAAGCGTGTGAGGTACTCTTTGAACTGCCGGCTGTTCTCCGGGGTCCGGAGGAGGCCGTCCAGGATACCGCCGGCGTAGCCCCAGTCAGCTCCGTGAGCGACAAGCGCCTTGAGCCAGACCGATCTCGGTACCGCCTCGATCACCTCACCGCCCGGATCATCCCGAAGCTCGTCGATCACTTCGGACAGGAATGCGGCGCCTCGGCTCACGAACGCGGCAGCGTTACTGGTCCCTCGCGTGTGCCAGACAGCGGATCGATCGCCAGGAATCCGCCCGGGCGCGGCGGCTGCTTGCCCGGGAGGTAACGTGCGATCGTACACATCCAGCGTCGTCGTCGATGCTGACCCGATGTACTCCTGTACGACGACCCGTCCACCGGGAGCGAGGATTTCCGGCTTGATGGCTCGCCGGTATCCCATCCCTTGTGCGTTGATCGGACTGGGGAGGTCGAGATCGACGTAAGGGTGGACCCACTGTGGCGGCGGCACGGCATTGGAGGCGTCAGCGTGCGCCGCACCTACCGTCAGGACATTCATGCCCTCCGCCGGTGACAGCAAGCGGCGGTTCCTGGCGTCCGCGGCGACGGCTCGAATCACCTCGGCCTGAATGTCTTTGGGGTTTGTGGCTGCGAGCGCCCCCCGCGGTATCACGAGATCGACGCGATGCGGATGGTTGCCTGCGCTCACAACGAAAAGAACCTGGTATCGCCACGCCAACCAGTCGAGCAGGCGAGCCAGCGGGCTCATCGTACCGTCGTAGAGCCGATCCCGGATGCCAATCGAGAGGTTGATCACAGCTACGCTGGGCGCGACGGCGGGTTCGTGGCCTTCGCCCTCGAACAGCCTGCGGACAGCGCGATGGAGCACATCGACGACGAGCGTGCTCTCGGGCATGGTCTCCTGCCGCACACGACGCCAGTCGCGCGGGTCGGGCTTGAGGATTGGCCGGACATACAGTGGCGTCGGAAGGGGGGCCTCGCCAGCGGTCAGGTCTCCATGGAGGATGAGCGACGCCATGGTTGTTCCATGGCGGCGCTCGCTGGCCGGGTAGTCTGCCTCGAAGTTGTCGGGATCATCGATGACCAGCCGGCCCTCCAGCCGTCTGTGCCGCTGGAGTGGAAGTCCGTCGAAGAGTGCCACCACCGGTTCGCCGGCGGGACCTGGTCCCGGGCGGACATCCTCGTCGCGGTGCCGCTCATCATCGGTCAGGACAGCCGACATCTGGCCGCTCGCCCGGAAGAACTGGATCTGCTCGCATTGGATCAGCGCCGCGTCTGCGTCCGCCTGCTCGATCAGGGGGCGAACCGATCCGATGGGTAGATCGGAGAGGAGCGCGTGGTACGCGATGTCCTCGATGACAGCTTCGGCGACCACTCGTCCACCTTGTTCTGTGACCAGACGGGCCACACGATCGCGGGACTCCTGGCGCTGCCGCGGCGTCTTGCGGTACCAGAGCTCGATCTCGCAAGGGACGGTCTCCTGGTCGTGCTCGGCGCGCTCCCGCCAGTCATCGAGCACTCCGGTCTCCAGGAGACGGTCCCGGAGACCCCACGGGCGAACGTCGCGAAGCTGCTCGAAGAGCGTCTTCCATCGTCCGAGGCCATGCGGCAGCCGCTGACCCGCCTGCCATGCCGACCAGAGCGATAGCATCTGCTGGAGGGCGGCGTGGCTGGTGAAGATCATGAACAGGCGACCGCGGAGCGTCTTGTCCGGGCGGCGGTCTTCATCGTCGTCAAGCGCGAAGAAGTCGTCGTCGGGAGGGATGTCCTCCTCTTCGATCTCGCCCAGCCACTCCATCCCGGGGATCTTCTCGACAGCCCTGATGAACCCATCGACCGTGCCGATGGTCTCGAGGACGACCACCTCCTCGGGGACGATCCCCTGAGCTTCGGTCCGCAGCCGCGCGCGGCGAGACTCGATCGCCTGCTGTAGCTGTGCGAAACGAGGCTCCAGCCGCTCTGCCTGGCGTGTGGGTCCCGGTCGATGGAATCGGCCGCCTCGGCCGAACTTCTTGCGGCGCTCCGCTGGTTCCCCCGGCGCCGGAAGAATGAGGAGAGGTCGGTCAGCCATCGCTCTTCTCCACGTGCTGGTCGATGGCGGCCGGGTCGGGGCAGTACCGAACCTGCCATTGCTTCAGGCGTTCGCCCACGATCGTGCGAACATCGCTGTCGGGCAAGCGGAGCACGTACTGGCGCTGGACGTCGAGGCTGAACTGTTCGATCTCCGAGAAGCTCAAACCCCGCAGTCGTTTCGCCAGAGTGGTTGGGGCGAAGCCGAGCTTCTCTCCCAGCCGCTCCTCGAAACGCCGGAACCACTCCTGCGCCAGAGTCTGCGTAGGAACAGGCAGGTCCAGACGGATCTGGAATCGCCTCCACACGGCACGATCGAGCAGCTCGGGGTGATTCGTGGCGGTCACGACGATGACGTGGCTTGGAAGGTCGTCAATCTGCAGCAGCAACGAGCTGACCACCCGCTTGATTTCCCCTGTCTCGTGAACGTCCCCGCGCTCCTTGCCGACCACGTCGAACTCGTCAAAGAACAAGACGCAACGGCGTGTGCGTACTTGCTCGAACAGCCGCGAAAGGCGCACAGCCGTCTCCCCCAGGTAGCTGGCGATGACGGATTCATAGCGCACGACCAGCAACGGCATAGCCATCTCGGAGGCAAGGGCTTCCGCCAAAGATGTCTTTCCGTTCCCGGGCGGGCCGGCGAGGAGAATACGGTGACGCGGCTCCAGGTTGTGCGCTCGAAGGAGTTCTCCGCGGTGGTGCTCTTCGATGACCTCCCGACAGGCCGTGGTCACGACCACCGGCAGGAGCAGATCCTCCAACCGCCGCTCCGGCAAGACCTCGTAGAACAGGTCCGCCGCTGGCCCATTGCGGCGGATCAAGGGGGCGCCCGGTGTTGCGCCAGGAGAACCGTTCGTCTGAAGGTGGGCGGCCAACCTATCCGCCAGGATGTGGTGCTGCTTGGCGCGCTCCTCGCTGACCAGGGCCTCAAGCGACTTGCGGAACAGGGTCTGGTCGCCTCGCGCACCAGCGCGAACCAGATCAAGAAGTAGATCGGCTCTGGCCATCAGCGCACCTCCGTTCTAGAAGCCACCATGTCCGGACTCGGGTACCCACCGATCATCCAACATGGGCTTTGCACCACCAGCACTATTCCTCTTTCTCCAAAACAGTCACCACCTCGTCCATCCCTAGCTCGCGCAGCGCGACCTTCGTCTCATCCAGGCGCTGCTTGGTCACGCCGCTGGTCGGTGCGACCTCGATGGTCAGGGTCAGCTTGAGGCCACCGGACGTGGCGAAACGGGCCAAGACCTTGGTGTAGAAGTTCATCCACTTCTGCGGCGTGATGTCGCCGGACCAGCGGAAGCCGGGCACGGTTTGGGTGGCTGGAAATGTGGTTTGGGGCTCCGCAATGGTCTCGGAGCCTGTGCCGGGCTTCGGGGGCGGGTAGAGCGTCCCCTGGGTGCCACCGCTGGGCACGGCGGTGCCGCCGGGAGTCGGCTGAGTACCGCCTGCCCCGGGCTGCGTTCCCGGCGGGGTCTCGCCGTTGGCCGTTTCGCCCTTGGCCTCGCCTGCTGCCAGGCGTGCGAGATGGGCTTCGGCGTCCTCCTTGCGGATGACGAAGACGTCATCGGTGATCTCCACGTCGTTCTGCGCCAGGGCCGTCCGAAAGACGAAGGGATCGTAGCCGCCGTCGGCGGCCTTGCTCGCGTAGGCGAGGAGCCCGCTCTCGACGCCGCGCGCGATCGTCTGCTTCACTGCGTCCGGGTCGAGGAGCCGCGGGAACTTGGGCGACGCGAAGAACGCGTCGCGGACAGCCTTGGTGCTCCACTCGGGGAGGGCCGGCGGCCAGTTCCGGGTCAGGAAGTTCGGGCTCACGCCGTCGACGACCAGGTCCTCCTGGCGCAGGCGGGCGAGTACGAGACCGACCAACGAATCGGCCGCGCTCGAGTGCACGAGGCCCAGGTCCACCTTGCGGAGGGCGTTCTTCTCGTCGAGCAGGAAGACGTTCTTGTAGCTGCGCCAGACCGCCTCGCGGAGGTCGCGTTTCGACCGCGCGAGGTTCTCGTCAAGCTGGCGCCGCTGAGCTTCGTCGAGGCGCAGCGTAGGCGACTCTGCGTCGATGTCCTCCCACGCCAGGAGCTTGCGCGCCTCCTCGTTCAGCGCGGTCGCGTCCTCCGCCACGCACCACAGCAGCGCGCTCTTGTAGGTGCGCGCCGACGAGCCGTGCTCGCGGGTCAGCGTTTCGATGTGGGCGAGGGTCGCCGGCTCGATGGCCTCGCTCTCCGGGGCCACGACAACCAGGGTGAGGACGGCGCGATCGGGGACCTGAGCGCTCTTCTCCGGGAAGTAGATCCTCTCGACGCCCTTGCCCGCACCGAAGACCTTCTGGATCTCCGCTCGTACCCGATCGCGGATGGCGTTCGCCGACACGCTCGCCCGCCGGTCGGCGAGCAGCTTGTTCAGGTTCGGCTGGAAGCTAAACCGGTAGCGGTTCTTCTGCGCACCCAGGTAGTAGCAGGCGTCGGCGAGGGCTTCGAGGCTCTGCTCGACGTTTCCGATGTCCAGGTCGGGCTCCGCGACCGCCAAGCGCACCTCGGGGAGCGTCGCCTCGCCCTTCTGCTGCCCCCCGTTCGACTCGAAGAAGATCGAGGTCGCGACCTTGCGATGCAGGCGCGCCTTGCGGACCTCGCTCGTGGCCTCGCTGTCGAGCCGCACCGCGTGCGCGTGATCCTTGCCCGCGATGTCCGTGGTGACCGCCGCTTCGAGCCGGTGCTCGCCGAGCTGCTCGAAGACGGCGGCCCGGAACATCGAGTCGTGGACGGGCGCGGTCCCGAGCGTGATGAGCGGGTCCTTGTGGGCGCCCTTGAAGCCGTCGACGAAGGCGTTTGTGACCCAGAGCGCCAGCAGCCGCAGGACGCCGCGGGTCTGCTGGAAGCGGGGCAGGCCTTGCCACTTCCGTTCGAAGACCGAGAGGACCGAGGGATGGAAGGGGTAGCTCGCGGCGAAGGCCTCGCGCGCGGTGTCGACGGGGAACCAGCTCGGCACCTGATGCCGGTGCGCCTGCACCCAGTCGGCGAAATCGGTCACGGTCTTCGAAGCGTCCGGGGGGAGATCGGCCCACTCGAAGAGACGCCGGCGGATGATCTCCGAGGTCTCGGTCTCGGCCGACATGATGACCGCCTTGCCCAGGCGGTCGAGCATCTTCTTGAAGCGCTCGTAGTCGGCCTGGTCCTCGGTGTTCATCTCCAGCTCGGACGCAGGGATGGAGACCGCCAGGACGACGTTGTCCCTAGACCGCGCCGCCTCCGACAGGTTGTGCAGGAATGTGTAGAGCTGCGCCGCCAGGCCGCTCTTCCTGCTGCGGCTGACGTAATTCATCAACTCGTCGAGCAGGATCAGTACGGGGCGATCGATGGGCAGCATCTTCCCGATGACGTCCCCACCGGGCGCCGTTGCGGTGCGCTCGTGCTCGGCCACGAGGCCGACGCCATCTGCGCCGAGGAGCTGCCAAGCGATCTCGCCCCACGGGGTCTTGCGGACCGGCGTGCCGTCATCGCCGCCGCGTCCGGCCAGCGAGTCGAACTCCGTGCCCACGAACACCGCGGTAGCGGCCTCTGGCACCTCTGTCACGCGTGCCCGCCCGAGCAGCGAGGAGACGCCCTTCCAGGAATTGCTGGCCCCGCCCCCTCGGGCTAGGTGGTAGAGCGCCAACAACGAGTGCGTCTTGCCGCCGCCGAACTGCGTCGAGAGGTTGAAGACCGCCGACGTCTCCACCTTGATGCCGTTGAGCCGGCGGAGCACCTCCGCGGCCAGCGCCGACAAGTTCTTCGTCAGGTAGGTCCGCTCGAAGAACTCGACTGGGTCCTGGTAGACGGCCGGCGCGCGGCCGTCCCGGACCTGGTCCAAGTGCACGGCGAACTCGGACGAGTCGAGCGGCCGGCCCTCGCGGAGATCCTCGCGGGGATTGACAACCTTGTACCAGGGCTTCAGCGCCATGCTCTCACCATCCTACCTGCGCGCCTGTTGTTGTCTG
The DNA here is from genome assembly GCA_964584075.1 of uncultured Rickettsiales bacterium. Taxonomy (GTDB): domain Bacteria; phylum Myxococcota_A; class UBA796; order UBA9615; family CAYRNR01; genus CAZOYV01. The sequence continues at coordinate 6,594 of CAZOYV010000081.1, forward strand.
AATGTGCTCCCCGACCTTGCACTCCAGGACTTCGGCGTACTTCTCCACCATGCGCTTCCAGCCACGAAGCTGCTGAAGCCTCACAGTGGGCTGCCTTCCATGTGCAATCTGTCCGCGTATCTCGACGAGGCGATTCAGTCGCTTCTTGAACTGCACGTTGGAGCACTTCTGCCACCTAACACTGTTCAGGAGCCAGGGCGCCCCGAGATTGAAGAACAAGAGGTTCGTCTTGTGCACATCGGCGTTGTTCAGCCTTCGCGACGTTGCTTTGTAGAGGGCCTCCCGTTCAGGGGCGGCGAGCGCAGAGAACACTCTGTCACCGGCTTCTTCGAACAGATCCTCAACAAATGCCTCCATCGCAGCTGCCAGGAGCACAACTCCGGCGCGAGTTATTGCTGCTCCTTGCCTGTTTGCTGGCTTGCCAGGTTGACCACCCGTCACGGCTCTATGCGCGGCTACGAGTTCGTCAACATCGCGGAGACGGGTCGCAAGCTCTTTTCGTGACGTGGAGGACATCGGCTAGAACCCCAGTCCCTTCTTGCGCGCGAGCACGCCATCGACCCAGCGCTTCTCCTCGGTGCCGCCCGGGTAGAGCGCCGAGAGTGACTGGGCGAGTTTCCAGAACCGCGCGTCGCGCCCGACGCCCTCCTCGACGAGGAAGCGCTTCAGTGCCTCTCCACGGCCAGCGGCGAAGAGGACCATCGCCTGGTGGATGCGGTCCAGCGTGGTCTCCCCGGCTGTCGGCGCCCCGGTGTCGCCCCAGCCTGCCTCCTGCTCCGCGGCCTCGAGTTCGGCGAAGAGGCTCATCTGCTTGGGCTTGGCCGCGCGCCTCTGCCCGGTCGGGGCAGAGGCGTCCTTGCCGAACAGGAACTGGGTCCGCTCGGCGACACCGAGCAACCGCGCCGTGTCGCCCTTGATCTCCACGACCTTCTTCAGGTCCTCGAGGTGGGCGCCGAGGCCCTGGGCGATCTTCCGCGCTGCGTCGTACTCCATGCTGAAGCTGCCGGCGATTTTGGCCTTCGAGGGAGCCTCGTCGTCGTCGCCAGTGTCGTCTTCCTCGCCGGGCGATGGCGGCGCGTCGGCTCCGTTGGTACCCGCGGCCAGGGTCCAGAGCCACATGGCCGAGAGCCGTGCGTCCTCCTCAAGCCCCGTCGCGTCGGCGTCGTCGAAGATCATCGAGAGGGCTTCGCGGGCAACGGCGGCCCACACCTGCTCGAGGTACTCGCGCAGCTCGACCTTCTCCCCGGAGGCCTTCTCGACGCGGGAGTATCGCGAGAAGATCTCTAGCGCCGGTCCTAGGCACGCGAAGACCGAGTCCGCGCCCACAATGCCCTCCTTCGCCAGCCGCGGCATCCACTCATGGATGCGTCCGGGCAGCTCGCGTAGGATGGAGCGCCAGTCGCCAACGTCGTCGGTGCGTAGCGACCCGTCGGGGTTCTCGCGAGGGCGGCAGACGAGGTGGATCGAGGACGACAATGCGGCGGAGGCCTGTGCGCGGAGGCGTCCGGGTCGTTCGGTATCAATGGGCCACGATGCGGTCGCTATCCAGCCAGCATCGATCATCGATTGCAGGATGGCTTCCCAGCCGGCGGTGGTCTTGTGTGCGAAGACGACGACACCGATTCCATAAGGCGCCAAGACGCGACGCCCTTCGGAGAGCGCCGCGCGCATTTGGCTCTCGTAGTACGCGGCGTCCTTCTGCTGGCCGTTCGCCGATCGGGCGACTGGATTGACGACTGCTTCGTCCTCCTTCGGCGAAAGGTGCCCAGAGAAGAGATCGGGGTGGACCGCACCGAGAGCACGCTTGTGCCAGACGTAGAAGTAGTCAGAGAGATCCGCGTACGGAACCGCATCGTAATACGGCGGGTCCGTGAGGAACGCTGCTCCAGCGTCGCTCGGAAGAGGGTGGTTCGTGGCAGACGCCATGATAGCCTGGCCACGGCGCGCGCCGGTCTGCGAGAGCTCGGAGATGAGCAACCCCAGGTATCGGCAGGCCTCGCCCCAGTCGCCAGCGCTCCCTGCGAACGGGTTCATCTCGCCGAAGTCCCATGTGATCGGTAGTGCCTGTCTCCCGAACGTATGCGCCGCACAAGTACGCACGACCCGCCAGACGCACAAGGAGCTCTGGTAGTCCACGAGCTTGCCCAGAGCCATCGCCAACATCGTGGCAACGGCTTCGGCCACGTCGCGTCCGTGTTCGTTCGCCACGCGCGCCGCCGCATCTCGAATGAGGCGCGTGAACGTGGAGAGCACGAGCTTCTGGCGCGGCAGGAACAGGTCGCCCCACTCGGTCATCCCGTAAAGCTGGACCCGGAAACCGAGCGTGCCCTGTGGCGGTAGCGGTTCGTCGGGAACCAGGCTCAGAGGACCTGAGTGCTCCTGTTCGGCCGCTGCGAGCATCTTTTCGGCCAGACGGATTGCCGCAGCGTCGGCACTCGAGGGAACGCGGTAATCCGCTCCCCGTTCTCCCGGAACCGTCGTTACGACGGCGACAGGGCGCGCGTCGTGGGTCCCTCCTCGACGCTTCCGTAGTTGCTCGCGCACATTGGCGACGGGAGTCGTGTAGTGGCATAGCGGGCATGTGGCCGATCCGCGGGCCACGGTCCCAGCGGCGGCTTGCTTGGAGACGGCATCCCGGCCTCGGACCACCTCGAACTCGATCCTCTTCTCTTCGTGGTTCGGCCGAATACGCAGTGCTACCGAACGGCGCGCTCCTTTCTTTGCGAGCCAGAAGCTGCGCATGAGCGGAATCTCAGCCCCACACCCTGGGCCTTCACAACGGATTGTTCGAGCCCAGATGTACGCGATCGGCGATGCTCCGTTCGCATCGTCCGGGAAGACGGCGGTCAGTTCCTTTCTGGCTTGAGTCCCCACCCATGCGCCCCAGGTCTCCACGAGATCCGCGAGGTTCTTGCCGTGGTCGGGCACGTACTGGAGCGCGACTCGGTTGAGAAGCACGGCTACCGGATTGAGGTCGGATGCAAACGCGTCGGCACCGCACCTGAGCGCCTCGATCGGAATAGAGCCTCCGCCCGCGAACGGATCGAACACCAGCGGTCTGCCCGGCATTGCATCGGGATTCGACGCAGTCGCGGCGGCCGTGAGCTGTTCTGCTACCGCACGGAAGGCTGAGACAGACGAGGCCTCCCACCTCGAGAAATCTGCGAGGAACCGGAGCATTGCCTGCCGGATCTCTGGCCAGCACGCTGGATCCGCAGGTCGCCATGTGTCGGGACGAAGCTGGTTCCACAGTGACCAGTTCGACTGGACGAGGTCGAAGACCGCTTTCTCGGAGCGAGCCTGTTCTGCAAACCGCGTCAGGGCCGCTCTCACGCCCTCACGAAACGAGGGCGGGCACAGGTCGTCTACTGGGTCCGGCCAGAGGGCTGCGCAGGTAACGGCCCGGCACGCCGCCAGCGGTCGGCGTGCCCACCAGATGTGCAGCGTCGAGATGTGCCCGTGCCGGATCGACTTCTCCCGCCGCGCGTGCGCCGAGATCTCCTTGATCGGCAGGTCGACCTCGATGAGACGCCGCGGGTACCTGCGCTCGCTACTCATCGGAGCCCCCCAGGATGTCCTTGGCGCCAAGGTGGTAGTGCTCGACGCGCACGATGGGCTTCCAACCGAGACGAGCGGGATCGCGGATGATGTGCAGCTCAGGCTTCGTCGTGCAGTTGAAAACGACGTAGAGCCAGTAGTCGGCCCCAAGACGCTGGGCCGTCTTGTACTCGTTGGAGCTGAGAGCCACCTCGCCAACGCCGGCGCGGCCCTTCACTTCGATGAAACGAACCTCGGTGAAGGTCCGCTCGTCGTGGGGGTGCGGTTTGCGGGAGATGAGGTCGAAGCCCCTATACTCCTGCTCGACGCTCTCGGGCGACCAGCCCCGGTCGGCCTCGTGCTTCATCGCCACGTCGACGGCGGTCCGCTCGACCTCTTCGTTCCGGACCATCGGAGCTATCGCGGGGGCGGACCGCTCGGGATGGGGCAGCACCCACGCCTGGCCCATGTGCACGGTGTCGCCGATGGTGCAGTAGCGCTCCATCTCGAGCTGGGCTCGCCGAAGCTCGAGGCGACGGTTCAGCTCGTCGAGGTGGTGCTCCGCCTGTGTGATGTTCCCGGCGAGCCCGGGTGTGGTGTCGCCAGCCTCCTGCTTCGACACGAGGTCGGCGAGCTGCAGGTTCTGGCGGTGGATCAGCTCGCCCAGCGAGATCTCCATGTGCTCCCGGACCAGCGCGTTCTCGCGCTCGCGTCCCTCGGTGACGCCGGCGAGGAAGGGCGTCAGCGCCCGGTCGATGAGCGCCAGTTCGACCGCCTGCCGCTCAGGCAGAGCGGAGGCGGGAGGCGGGCCCGTGTCCCTTGGGGCCGGGATCAGGTCGAGGAGAATCGTCGGCTGGCGGATCGACAGCGTTCCGTCGACGTCCGCTCGCGCCACGAAGAGCTTGCGGTGGAGGGTGTGACCGCGGCCGTCCTTGATGGAGGCGCCGAAGACGTCGAGACGGTACGGGACGGTGGTGTGTAGGTCGAAGAAGACCGCGCCGCGGAGCAGGTCGTCGGCGACGCGCTCGGAGGTGTCGGCGCGGACCACCTCGAAGAGCGGGTGGCCGGGCGTCACCCACTCGAGGGTGGCGTCGTCGCTGAGGCGCGCCTTGTCGAAGGTGACCCGCTGGTAGGTGCGGCCGAGGCGACCGAAGCGGGGCTCGAGCTGCTCGCCGAGGGTGACCAGGGTCTTCGGGACCTTGCCGATGCGGAAGACGTGCGGCTGGCCGCGGACCTCGCTGGCCTGGACGCCAGCCACGGGGCTCGCGGCGACGAAGAAGTCCTCGATGACCTCTGGGACGAGGCGGCGCTCCTTGGCCTCGGCGGACTTGCCGACAAGGGCGCCGAGGTTCAGCTCGCGCCGCGCCAGGCCCTCCAGCGTCGAGTCGGTGATGCGGCGGAAGCGCTCGGCGTTCACCTCGCGGACGATCCGCTCCTCGATGCTGGGAGCGGAGAGCCGCTGAGCGTACATGTCTCGGAAGAGTTTCTCCAGCAGGTTCGACGGGAAGACTTCGCCCACCACGTCGAAGACCTTGTCGCTGCCCAGCTCTTCCTTGATCTCCAGCAGCCGCCCCAGGAGCTTCTGGAGCACGCGGCCCTCGCGCGTGCTGGTCGAGACGAAGTTGAAGATGAGGCAGTCCTTCTTCTGGCCGTACCGGTGAATGCGGCCCATCCGCTGCTCGAGACGGACCGGGTTCCAGGGGATGTCGTAGTTGACCATGAACCAGCAGAACTGGAGGTTGATCCCCTCGCCGGCCGCCTCGGTGGCCACCAGCACCTGGGCATCCTCCCGGAACTCGCGCTCGGCGTAGATCCGGGTGCCGGGCGCGTCGCGGTCGCCGATCTTCATCCCACCGTGGATCTGCGTGACCGTGAGGCCCCATTCGCGGAGCTTGCCGAGGGGGCGACCGTCGCGACCGTCGCCGGCGAGGTAGTCGAGCGTGTCCTTGTGCTCGGTGAAGATGAGCAGCTTCATCTTCGGGTCGGCGAAGATGTGCTGTTCCTTCAGGACCTCGCGGAGCTTGACCAGCTTCGACTCGACCTCGCGGCCCTCCAAGGTCCGCGCATGGTCGATGAGCTTGCCGAGCCGCTGGATCTCGTCGCGTAGCGCCGCCGGATCGACCGACAGCACGACGTCCTCGAGCTGGGCGACGATTTGCTCTTGCTCCTCTTCGGTCAGATCCTCGAAGTCGTCGGGTAGCCGCCGGTTGATCTGCTCCTGGCGGTACTTCTCCGGGTCGTCGAGGATGCGCTGGCGCTTGTCGCGCATGCGCTCCAGGCTTCGCCTCACGGCGTAGACGCTCGACGCGAAACGCCGTTGGAGCATGGCCATGGTGAAGCCGAGCGCCCGGGCCTGCGGGGAGTCGCTCGCCGCCGCCTTGATGGACTGGTCCTCCACGTAGCGGGTGAGCGCGTCGTAGAAGTCGTACTCCTCGCCGTCGAGCTCGAACTTCGCCGTCCGGACCTCGCGGTTCGTGAACAGCGGATGCACGGCGCCGTTCTCGTCGGGGAAGGTGACGAGGGCTTCCTTCGTGCGCCGCAGGTAGAACGGTGCCTCGTGCCGGCGCATCGCCTCCTCGAGGCTCTTCACGTCCCCGTAGACGTCGCGGTCGAGCAAGCTCAGGAAGAGGCGGAAGTTCTCCGGGTCGCCCTTGTGGGGGGTGGCCGTCATCAACAGGTAGTGGTCAGTCCGATCCGACAGGGCCTCGCCGAGCTGGAAGGCGAGTGTCTTCTTGTCGCTGCTGTAGGCGCTCATCTTGTGGGCCTCGTCGACGATGACGAGATCCCACCGGCTCCGCAGCAGGCTCTCCTTGGCGTCCTCGACGCGAGAGATCCACGACACAGAGGTGACGACCTGGCTCTTCTCCTGCCAGGGGTTCTGGCCGTACTGGCTGCGCAGCACCTCGCCGCGCATGACCTCGAATGTCTCGCGGAACTTGTCCTTCAACTCACGCTGCCACTGGAAGGTCAGGTTGGCCGGCGCCACGATCAGCGTGCGCTGGACGAGCCCGCGGATCTTCAGCTCCTTGAGGAGCAGGCCCGCCATGATTGTCTTGCCGGCTCCCGGGTCGTCGGCGAGCAGGAACCGGATGCGAGGTAGAGAGAGGAAGTACTCGTAGACAGCCTCGAGCTGGTGGGGCAGCGGATCGACGCGGGCGATGGAGAGCGAGAAGTAGGGGTCGTACTCGTAGGCCAGCCCGAGGCGGGCTGCCTCCACGCCCAGACGGAACCGGGCCGCGTCGCCGTCGAACGGCAGGTTGACGGGGCTCACGACAAGCTGTGCGAGCTGCGTGATGGTCAGGATCGGGTCGTAGACGCGGCTCGAGCTGACGCCTTTTCCCACGAGCTTGACCGCGTTGCCCATCGGGACCGTGGTGATCACCTCGACGGGCTCGGGCAGGAGCGGTCCCCGGACGACGGTGCCGGGGAGGAGGTGTTCGAATGGTGTTTCTCCCACGACGGCCTCAACTGCGCAGGTTAGTCTGGTGTCGGAACTTGCCTGATCCGGTGGAGAACCGAGACAGCCAGACCCCAGCCCATGACGATACTGCAATCGAAGGGGAGGGTACAGGCGGCAGCAAGCAGGAATTCGGGCCGCCCCCCGGTCCGCGGGAGAAGGGTGCGACAGCTCGCAGACCGGGGGGCGACCACGAAACCTGGTCATGACTCGCTCAGCGGGATCTGGTGCTCGCTGGCGAGCAGGAAGAGGGCGATGCGGCGGGCGTGGTCGTCGGGGAGGCCGTCCCGCCGGTAGATGCCGATCCGGAGGTCGAGGTCGTCGCGGAGTTCCGGCGAGAGGGTGCCGATGGCGCCGTCCAGGGCCTCCTCGTCCATCGTGAAGGCCGCCCAGGGGCCGGGCTTGCCCTCGGTCTGGAAGCGGCGCGCGTCCTCGATCATCTCCAGGAACGGTGTGTCTTCGACTGGCTCCACGGGTGCGTCGGGGAGGCTGGGCTCCGCCAGCAGGGCCAGCAGCTCCGGCTTGAGTGCTCGAACCTGGTCGAGCCGCTCCGGCGTGAGCAGGCCCTGGGGTGCGTCGAGGGTCAGGCGGTCGTTGTCTGCCGTGACGTGGACCCCGTCGGCCTGGAGGGCGGCGAGTAGCTGGCGGGCGGTCATAGGTCGTGGACCTCCCTGTCGGTCTTGGGGTGATCGGCTGGGGATGCTGGCTCGCCGGCGAGCGCGTCCGGCGGCGGCTCGGGGGCCGTTCCTGGGTGCTCGGGCTCGGCCGAGCCCTCTCCCGGGTGAGGCGGGTGAACCGGGGATCTCGAGGGCTCACCAGCGGGAATCCCTGTGATTACGGGGCCTTCCGTCGGGGGCGGTGAACCTGGGTGAACCTGTGAGTATCGTTCTTCTATACGCGTGTGATCATGACCTTCTGGATCTACCTCTCCTCGCGCATTCAAGATCAGAGAAGGTTCACCAGGTTCACCCGGGGGGGGAGCGGAGGGGGTGTTTTCCCCGTCATTGCTGGGGATTCCGCTGGGTGAACCTATGGGTGAACCTTGGGGTGAACCTCCGCCCGTGGGGGGGCCGAGGTTCACCTCCGGGGGGCCGGAGAGGGGCTCGAGGAGGTGCAGGCGCCAGATCTTGGCGCGCTTGCGGGTGCCGGCGGCGACGACCTGGTGATCGCCGAAGACGCGGTCGTGTTGCTTGGCGAGCTTCATGCCGAAGGCGGTGCGCTGGGCCTTGTCGTTGCCGCGGGTGGGGACGAGGCCGTCGATGCTCTCGGCGAGCTCGAACAGGTCGGCGGCGGTGACCTCGGCGGTGCCGTGCTGGTCCCACCAGGCGGCGACGAAGGTGCGCCACTGGGCGCCCTCGGTGTCGGCGGCCTCGTACAGGTCGTTGGCGTTGACCAGGAAGCCGTCGATGCCGGCATGCTGGAGGATGCCGCCGACGACCTCGGACCAGCGTTCGTAGCCGCCCAGCGGCTTGCGGGCGGGGAGCGGCGAGCCGGCAGCGAGCCAGGCGCGGATCAGGACCAGGGCGGACCAGACGAAGGCGGCGCGGTGGCGGCGGACCCAGGAGCGCAGGGGGTTGTGGCGGAAGCCATCGCGCTGGAAGGGTCGGTCCATGCGCGGGTCGATGCGGATGCGGACGAAGCGCCGGGCGAGCTCGGTGCTGAGCCGGACGTTGTTGCCGGTGGCGACCCATACGCAGCGGACCGGCACGCGGATCGTCTCGTTCTTGCCGAGCACCCGGTCCTCCCAGGTGGCGGTGGTCAGGGCGGACGCCAGGGCGCCGGAGTCCAGCGGGCGGACGAGGTTGTCGAGGATGATCACGGCGCGGCGCTCGCGGAGCTGGGCGGTGAGGCGCTTGCGCCACTCGTCGTCGTCGCGGGCCTCGGTGACGGTGCTGACGGCGCGGCCAGCGAAGGGGCTGGTGAGCACGTCGGCGAGCAGGGACTTGCCCGAGCCCGGGGTGGGGGCCTCGATCAGGTGGCCGGGGGTCGGCTCGTGGCCGACCAGGTCGCGGGCGTAGGGCAGCACGAACAGGGCCACGGCGTGGGCGCGGTCGGCGTCGGAGACGAAGGGGAAGTCGGCGATCAGCTCGTCGATCCACTCGCGGGCGCGCTGGAGGTGGCCGGCGTGAGGGTGCTCGGGGACGCGGGGCAGCTCGAAGCCGGGGCGCGGGACGTACAGGGTCCGGCCGGCGAGGTGGTAGCCCGGGGTGTCCAGCAGGCTGCCGTCCGGCGCGAACACGGGGACCTCGACGATGCGGCGCAGCGGCGGCAGGGGCGGGTCCGAGGTGGCGAGCACGTCCTCGACGAGGGGCTTGGGCGGCAGCACCTCCACGGCGCGGTCGTTGACGTGGATGTAGAAGTGCGCGGAGCGGGCCAGCTCGTGGCGCATGCGGGGGACGGTCAGCTCCTCGACGGAGGGGCCGTCGTCCTCGCCCTGGGCCAGGCGGACGGCGTGCCCGTCGCACTGGAACAGCCGGGGCGGGGCGTTGGCGGCCTGCAGGGCAGCCCAGGCCCGGGGTGTGATCACCGTCAGGTCGCCCTCCTGGGCGAACAGCCAGGGGCGGCGGTCGCGGTCCCGCGACGCGCCTCCCGGACCGCGGCGCGGGAGGACCACGGATCGGACCGCTGCCACTGCGTCGCGCTTGAGGCCGGCGTCGGCGAGGCAGAGCTGGAGCATGTCCCAGCCGTCGCGGCCGACCTGGCGCAGGGCGCGCTGGACGTGGCCGGTCTGGAGCAGCTCACCGAGATCGCCGTTGGCGGCGGCGATCACCCCGGCGATCCCACCGGCGCTGGGGCGGGGCCAGCGGACGCGCTCGGCCTTCCACCGGGCGGTGGAGGCGAGGATGCCGCGGACCTCGCGCTGCCGCTCGGTGTCGTCCCACGGGGGGCGCATCCGCTGGCCGGCGACCTGGTCGAGGGAGGCTTCGATGGCGGCTTCGGGGGCGCCGGCGCGGCGCAGCAGGCCGGCGAGCTTGACGCAGGTGTCGTGCCGCTGGCCGGACGGGATGGTTGCAGGTAGGCGGCGGTCGCCCGGTTCGTACAGGGCCGCGGCGAGGGGCGCGACCGGGTCGTCGAGGCGCTCGGCGACGGCCGCGATCTCGGCCGGCTCGACGCCGATGCGGCGCAGGACGGCCCACCATGGCGGCCCCTGGCCCTTGTCCTGGGTGGCGGGCTCCTGCGCCGTGGCGGGCTCCGGCTGGGGCCGCTCCCTGCCGCTGGCGAGCCGCTCCGCGAGGGTCGTGGGGAGCTCTGCGAGGGGCTCGCCCTCGAGCACGTCCCAGAAGTAGGCGTTGCCCGAGGCGTGGTTGGACGGCGGGGCGACCACGTAGCCGCCGTCGCCACGGTGGTCCACGCCCGGGCCGAGCACGGCGGCGCCGATGGTGATCGCCGCGCCGGCCGGGTAGCCGAAGTAGGCGTGGAGCCCACCGCCGCCGGTACGCACCTCCCAGGTGGGCGGCACGGCGAGCTCGTGCTGGAGCGCATCCCAGGTGTCGTCGCCGTTGTGGCGCGGATCGACGTCGATCACCATCAGGCCGCTGTCGCGGCCGGTGGCGACGGCGACGTTGGCGTCGGGCCACTGGCGCCACCACGCCCGGATGCGCCGTTCGTCGGTGGTCGCGTCCTTGCAGCCACGCCGGGTGCGTGGGTGCTTGGCCGGGCTGGGGCAGGCGGCGTCGCCGCAGGAGCAGGCCCCGTCGCGCATCGAGTGCAGCGGGAACACCCGCCAGCCCAGGCCGGCGTAGAGCAGCGCCGCGTCGAGCGCTCCCTCGGTCTCGGTCAGGGCCAGGGGGGCGACGGGGGTCACGGCGCCTCCGGCCGGGAGGCGGGCTGGCCCTGGCGCAGCGCCCGGAACCCGTAGAAGGGGGCGGGGTTGTCGTCCGCCGAGACGACCTCGACGTGGAACGACATCGCGCCGGAGCGCTGCTCCAGCAGGCGCGCGGCATCGCGGAGCTGGCGCTTGAGCGGCGCGGTCTCCCGGTTGGCGATGGCCGCGGCCAGGTCGCAGTGCGTGGCGACGGCGACGGAGCGCTCCCCGCGCTCGCGGGCGACGTGCAGCGCGGCACCGATGGCGGATACCTGCAGGGCGATCCAGTCGTGATCGGGGCGGCGGGCGCGGGTCCAGGTGCGGACGACCCGGCCGCCCTGGTAGACGACCAGGGCCACGCGCGGGCAGTCGCGCTGCCAGACGCCGGCGACGTACCAGCGCGGATCTCCGTTGCCCGCCACGCGGCCCGCGGCGAGGTCCTGGACCGCGTACGCCGGCGGCAGGTCGACGGCGTCGGCCTCGACGGGGTAGCCGTGGTGGCGCGTCACCGCCCGGCTGACGGAGATCAGGTCGGACACGGCGCCGCGGGTCAGCTCGCCGGTGTGGGACATCAGCCGGGCCACGACCCCGGCGTGCTCGCCGGGCAGACGGGTCCAGGGCCGCCAGCCGCGGCACACCCGCAGGTAGGCGAGCTGCTTGTCGGTGGGCAGGTCGCGGCGCCAGGTGTCGGACGCCGCCTTGGAGTCGGTGGCCCAGCCCGCGGCCTGCAACGGCAGCAGCAGACGGCGGCAGTAGGCGGTCCACGGATCGGTGGCCACGGGCGAGCGCATCGTGCCGGGCTCGCGCTCCACCTGATCGCGGGGATCGCCGTGCTCCTTGGACCACTCGCCGAGGGCCTCGTCGAAGTGCCAGCCGAACGCCCCGAACAGGTCGTGGGGGTCCAGCAGCAGGGCGCGGTCCTTGCCCGGGGCGGCCCGGAGCACGCGCCCGACCTCCTGGATGAAGCGCACGCGCGCCCCGACGGCGCGGCGCAGGCACAGCCAGCGCAGCCAGGGCAGGTCCACCCCCTCGGCGAGCATGTTGACGTGGACGACGCAGTCCAGATCGCCGGCCTCGAGGGCGGCCAGGGCTGCGGCGTTGTCCTTCGGGCTCCGCCTGGAGTGGACGGTATCCGAGGTCAGCCCGTGGGCCTGGAGCACGGCCGCGAAGCGCTCGGCGTCGCCGATGTCCGCGGCGTTGACCATGCCCGGCCCCTCGGCGTGGCGGCGGATGAGCTGCAGGCAGACCGCGTCCAGGTCGTCCTCGCCGTCGCCGTCCCAGGGGATCACGGTCCATGGCACGAGCACCTCGTCGCGTAGGGCGTCGGCGAGGGAGTAGCGGAAGGCCACGGTGTCCCACAGGTGGAGACGCTCGCGGTCGTCGGAGCGGAACGGGGTGGCCGTGAAGCCGAGCTGGCGGACCGGGCGCAGGGCGGCGGCCGCGGCGAGCATCTGGGCGGTCTCGGTGCGGTGGACCTCGTCGGCGATCCACAGGCCGGTGTGCCGCCCCTGACAGGCGAGCACGTCGGCGAGCGCGGGGGCGGACGCGTTGCAGGCCACGACCACCGGCCGGTCGGCCTCCTTGGCGTGGGTGAAGTAGCGGCCGACGCGGTTTGGCCCGACGCGGCGGGAGACGGTCTCGGTGAGCTGGTCCACCAGGGCCTGGGTGGGGGTGGTGACCACGACCGGCTGCTCGCCGGGCTGCTGGTGGGCCACCTCGGCGATCAGGACGCTCTTGCCCGCGCCCATCACGGCCGAGACGATGGCGCGGTGGTCGCCGTCGAGGGCCGCGAGCACGGCCGGCAGCGCCTGGGCCTGCCACCGGCGCGGCGTCCAGGGGGCGCCATCCCAGGGCCGGGGGCGGCCCGGGACCGCGGGAGCGCGGTCCTGGCGCGCGAGGATGGGCGATGTCGGCGGTTCGATCACGTCGTCCTCCCGGTGCGGTCGTGGCGGCGGCGGTCAGGCACGGTCGCCCCGCGCCTCGTCGCGCTCGCACAGCTCCTGCTCGATGCACTCCACGTCGCCGGGGGGGTAGAGGAAGACGAACGAGTCGCGGCCGTCGCCGGTGGGACGGCGGCCGGCGGAGTGGACCATGTCCTTCAGGTCGCCGCGGATCCACAGCCGGGCGATGGCCCGCCAGACACGGCGGGGAGAGACGCCCAGGCGCTCAGCGATCTCCTCGGGGCTCTCCCAGGTGTCGATGCCGGCGGGGCGGAGATCGACCAGGTCCTGGCCCAGGGCGATCTCGGCGGCCCGGACCTCGTAGGCGTGCAGCGTGTCGTCGGAGATGCGGCCCAGCTCGCGCAGGGTGTAGATGGTCTGCCGCAGCGACGCGGACCGGAACCGGGCCTCGGCGAGCATGGCCTGGCGCAGCAGCCGGCGCTCGCGGGCGGCGTGGAGGTCCAGCAGCAGGGGCGGCAGGAGCTGCAGGTGGATCGTCCGCGGGCCGGACGAGCCGTCCTCGCGGTGCGGGCTCGGCTCCTCCGCGCTCCCCGCACGCGGTTCCGCGGTCTCCGCATCCTCCGCACGGGGTTCCACGGGTTCCACGGGTTCCACGCCGGGTTTCACGCTCCCCGCACTTCCCGCATTCGCATCCGCGCTCGCACTCGCACTCGCACTCGCATTCGCACCCGCATTCGCATTCGCATTCGCATTCGCACCACCCGCACCGGCCCCCGCACCATTCGCACTCGCTCCCGCACTCCCGCGCTGGATGCGGGTGAGCTGCGGGAGTACCTCGCCGGCGACGAAGCGCCGCAGCCGACGGCCCACGGCCTTACCGGTGCGGTGGAGGGCCAGGTGCAGGCCAGGCTCGTACAGCACGACCAGGCTGCGCGCGTGGGCGGGGAAGCCGTCGTCTCCGTGCTGGAAGTGGTCGCGGAAGTCGGCCAGCGCGTCGCCCTGGAGCAGGTCGTAGTCGTGGCCGGGGATCAGGTCCGCGGACCAGTCGCCGGTGACCTGGTTGACGAACCGCTTGCCGCGGTGGCTGTAGCCCAGCAAGGCGCCGACGTGCCGCGCGATCCAGCACGGCTCGTTCCCGAGGAGGTAGGTGGTGAGGCGCTTGCCTTCGAACTCGTGGATCAGGCGGTCAGGGTTCGGCATGGTCGGTGTCCTCCTCGCGCCGCTCCTCGCCGCCGAGCCCGGCCGCCCGCCGCTCCTCGTCGATCTCGTCCAGCCGCCAGCGGAGCAGCAGCCGGAACAGGCCGGTAAGGTTGCGGTCGATCTCGCGCATGTCCTCGCGGGTCAGCTCCCGGGAGGTCCGGGGCTGGAAGATGGCCAAGCCCCGGTCGAGGTGGGCGTCGTGCTCGGCGTCGTTGGCGCGTCGGTCCATGCTCTCGATGGTCGGAGAACGGGGGGCTGGCCCATATGTCGGGTCCGGCGTTCTCCGGTCAGTTCAGGGAGTGGAGGACGCGGCCAAACGTGCGGCAGCACGGGCGGCGGCGGAGGGGGGTGGTCAGTTCGCCGGAACCTCGGTCAGTTCTCGGCCGGATCGGTCGTCACGACGTCGAAGGCGGGACCGAGGCGGTAGCCGCCGCCCGTGCCGCCCTCGATCGCGCAGCCGGCCAGGTGCGGCTCGGTGGGGAAGGCGCGGGTGATGGCGTCGCGGGTTCGGCTGACCCATCGCTGGACCTGGGCGTAGTGGGCCTGGCCGTCGCCGAGCTTGTCGGAGAGCTGGTGCGCGGAGCGGAACTTGCGGTTCTCCGGTCGCGGCCCGTCCTGCTGCGCCACCTGGGCCAGCACCCGCAGCAGCGAGACGATCCCGGCGGCGTTGCGGCGGGCGAGGCGCTTGCCGTGCATCCACACGCCGGTTTCGTCCAGGGAGATGATCTGTCGTGCGGGCGCCGACGCGGGGGTGTGCTCGGACGGCGGGGGCGGCCTGGGCGCCGGGAAGAGGGGGAGACCGGCGATGTGGTTGGCGTAGCGTTCGCGCTCCTCGGCCACGAGGAGCGAGAGAGCGGAGTCCGAGGCCCCGTCGACGCCATGGTCCAGGACCCGCGCGATGGCGGTCTTGCCCTCCGCCAGGACGGACGCCAGGTCCACCCCGCGCCGCCGGTAGCGCCGCAGCCGTTCATCGCCGGGGAGCGAGACCCAGGCCACGGGCAGCAGGCCGAAGCACGCGGGATCGTGCCAGGGGTGCTCCTCGGTCGCCGGCAGGAACACGAGCTGGACCCGCATCCCGCGGTACATCCCGCTGGCGACACCCCTGCGGTCGAGCTCGACGCGGAACAGGCCCGCGGCTACGTCCACGAGGTGGCTCCAGGCCGTGTCGATGTCCACCTCGACGCGGATCCGGCGGGTCATCGGGAGTCGGTAGCGCTCCGGGTACCAGGCCCGGCCACACGACGAGCACACGACCTGTGAGTCGTCCTCCTGCTGGAACGGGTCGTCCGGGCTCACATGGCCGAACGGGAGCTCCACCACGCCGTCGCAGTCGAGGGTGTCCAGGCCCACGGCCCGGCGTTCGAGCCGGGCGTCGCCGCAGCGGAACACCGAGTGGTGGGACAGGTGGAGCAGCCCGTCGGCCTCGAGGCGCTCCAGGGTCTCGATCTGCCAGGTGGCGGGGTCGTCGAGGACCGGTTGCAGCAGCGCGGCGAACGCGCGCGGGCCGAGCTTGCGGGGCTCGGAGGCTTGCCGCGTGCGGCGCGAGGCCTTCCGCGCGGTCTTGGGGTGGATCTCCGCGCCGAGCTCCTTGGCCACCAGCGCCTCGAACCGGGTGCACACGTCCTTGTCCCGGTCCTGGTCCGAGTAACTCAGCACCAGGTCGTCGTCGGGCAGCGGGAAGTGCAGCACGATCCGGTAGTGGTCGTCGAACGCGACCTTGACCCGGTAGACGGTCCGCCAGTCCAACGCGAACGCCATGGTCCGCCGGAGCCGCTGGACGGAGCGCTCGATGCGGGCCAGGCCCGGGTTGCCCAGGGTCAGGATCGGGCGGTCCACGTCCCCGGGGACCTCGGCGGTGATCTCCAGCAGGCGGAACCGGTCGTCCTCGAGGTCGGTCAGCCGCCACAGCAGCTTGTTGAGGTCGTCGGCCTGCAGCGGCGCGGCCGCCGGGCTGTACGACAGCGTCTTGCCCCAGATGCGCCGGGCGACCGCCGCTGCCAGGGCGGCGCCGTCCTCCACGCGGCGCGCGGTGACGTCCACCCGGCGGGCGTCATGATGGAACCGCAGGATGGTCCAGTCGTCCATGAACCCCGGGACGACGCCGACCGCCCGGACCCGCACGGTCCCGCGGTCGACGGGCTCGCGAAACGCCAGCAGCGCCTCGGCGCCGCCCGCCCGGGGCATCGCCAGGCAGCAGGTCCCGTCCTCTTCCGGCGGCGGTCGCCCCTCGTTGGAGCGCACGAGGGCGAAGGCGGCCCGAGCGACCGTGAGCCAGTCGATCCCGGCCATCGGCGCGGGGAGCTTGCGCCGCGGGCCGTCCAGCTTCATCGCGCAGCGGTTGCGGGAGTGCCAGCGGTGGCACATGTCGAAGGCCACCAGGTGGGCCAGGTCGTCGCGGACCAGCGCCACCAGCGCCGGCATCCGCTGCAGCCGGCCGCCAGGGGACCGCAGGCCGTCGATCGCCTCGACGGGCAGCACGGCCGCCGCCACGTCGAGCAGGGCCTGGGACTTTTTGTGGCGCAGGAAGCGGGCGGCCAGCAGCAGGTTGACGCGGACCTCCGCCGTGTCGCCGACCTCGTCGAGGGTGGACACGAGCACCCGGCGCGCCTCCGCGGTCGGGAACTCCCGGTCGAGCCGCCAGGCGAGCTCGCCCTGGTCCTCCACCAGCAGTGCCAGCTCGTCGTAGTCGGGGATCCGCAGCTCGCCGAGCCAGAACGCCCTGTCAGGAGGCTCCGTCAGGTGGAACACGGCCATCTATCACCCCCGGTCCACGCCCCCCGGCCAGTCCTCCAAGGTGCCGGTGGCGTGGTGTCCCTCGTCCTCGGTTCGTGCCTGCCCGGGACCGAGCGACCGCATGATGCGGCGCCGGTCAGCCGGGCGCTGGAGCGGCCCGATTGGCGGCGGAACGGAACAAGTGTTCAGTGGACGATATTCGCTTCGGTGGAGCAGGTCAACGTTCCGTTTGGATGCTGAAGGGCCAACCGTCCAGATCGTGAACGCCTCCCTTGACACCCCTAGATCTGTCCAGATATCTTGGGGTTACAGATGGTGGGGCGGACGGGGTTCGAACCCGTACGAGCCGATAGGCTCGCTGGTGTGCAAGGCCAGTGCGTATGCCAGTTCCGCCACCGCCCCACCGGACCTGGGCCAGGTCTCCAGCCTGGCCCAGGGAGGATGGGGTTAACGGTTAGGGTCTCCTAACGGCCGGCCGTGTCGGTGCGAAGCGATCCACGGTCGTCCTCCTTTCTCCCTGTCCCCAGGGCCCCCGGTGACCTGCCGGGGGCCTTGTCGTTTCTTGTCCTCAACGACTATTCCTGCTCGCGGAGCACTTCTAGCCTCGAAGCCGCGGGCTGTACCGGTTCGGATTCCGCGGCGATCGAAGCATCAACTGCGTCATCGGATTCGCTCTCGTCCTCTTCCGGGACCTCCGCGTTGTATCGGGCTGCTCGCTGCCTCTCTTCCTCTGGTAGTGGTCCTAGCCAGTACCGCTTGGCTTTACGGCTTCCGGTGGAGATGTGGCACCACTCGCTGCCGCTGGTGTCAAGGTCCGACATCACCCGCGTGACAGAGGATTCCGGGCGCTGCGCGTCAGAGCGCCATCCCTTCGCACGGCAAAGTTCCGTCACCGTCTTGGACTTCAACCACGTCTCTGGTTTGTCCTGCGCAATCAATTGCAGGCAGTCCAAGATCGGCACGGAGTTCTCGCCTTCCTGTCCCTCCTCCTGCTGAAGACCCTCGGGTTTTTCGAACACAGGCGTGAATCCAGACTTGCGCAGGGCCCGAATCCGATCCCAGGTTTTTTCCGGCGCTGGTCGCTCGGTGAAGTTTGCGTGAAGGACAGGTGTTCCGTCCTCATCCTCGTAAACGTGGAGCTTTCGTTCCTCGTCCATCATGCACCTCGTGTTCGGGCTAGTCGCTGGCGCACCAGGCACCCTGAGTGCCACTATACTCCTTTGCCTCCATCACGCAAGATGAAAAATGACGTGCGACAAAGCACGTGGTTCGATGCGTGTTAGCGAGCTGCGGGGGCGACAATGGTGATTGCGCTTGCGGTTGGCAGATGTAGCGATGCGATCGCAACGCGGCGTCTGCGCGCATAAATTGGAGCTGTACAAACGTTCAGTAAACGACGAAGATCCCGCTGTGGTCGATGGTGCATCAGAAGGGGCAAGAACAGATCGCCGCTGGCCCCAAAGCCCAGATTACGTTAACCGACGATTAGACTCCCATCCCCAGGAGGACCCCATGCCCAGGAAGAAGAAGACCAACGGACGCGGGAACGGCTCGGCAAGCGGCGGCAACGGCGACGGTCGGCCGCGGCGGCGGTCCGGGCTCCACGAGGCGGTGACCTACGCCCGCGTGTCGAGCAAGGACCAGGAGAAGGAGGGGTTCTCGATCCCGGCGCAGCAGAAGCTGCTGCAGGGGTACGCCATCGAGCACGACCTGGACGTCGTCGAGGAGTTCGTCGACGTGGAGACGGCGAAGCGGGCCGGGCGGACGAACTTCGGGCGGATGCTCAAGTTCCTCAAGCGGCACCGGACGTGCCGGATCGTGCTGGTGGAGAAGACGGACCGGCTGTACCGCAACCTCAAGGACTGGGTGGCCCTGGACGAGATGGACCTGGAGATCCACCTGGTCAAGGAGGGGGCGATCCTGTCGGAAGGCTCGCGGTCGTCGGAGAAGTTCATCCACGGCATCAAGGTGCTGATGGCGAAGAACTACATCGACAATCTCTCCGAGGAGACGCGCAAGGGGATGCGGGAGAAGGCCGAGCAGGGGATCTACCCGTCGCAGGCACCGCTGGGCTATCGCAACACGGTGCGGGAGGACGGCAAGCGGATCATCGAGCCCGACCCCGACGTGGCGCCGGCGGTGCGGCGGCTGTTCGAGGAGTACGCGGGCGGGAGCTACTCGGTGAACAAGCTGGCGGACCTGGCCCGGGAGGTGGGGCTGCGGTTCCGCAAGTCGACCCGGCCGCTGCCGCGGTCGAGCGTCCACCGGATGCTGTCCAACCCGATCTACATCGGCGAGTTCGAGTGGAACGGGATCCGGTACCAGGGGGTCCACGAGCCGGTGGTGACCCGGGAGCTGTTCGACAAGGTGCAGGACACCCTGGCGGGGCGGCGGAGGTGCGGCCCCCGGCCGACGAAGCGGACGTTCGCCTTCGCCGGGCTGATGCGATGCGGGGTCTGCCACCCGGAGCGGGAGCGGGTGCTGATCGGGGAGATGCACAAGGGCAAGTACGTCTACTACCGCTGCGAGCACTGCCGGCGCGAGGGCAACGCGGCCTACGTCAAGGAGGAGGCTATCGAGGAGGCGGTGGTGGCGTCCCTGGAGACGCTGCGGCTGGACGACGAGGTGCGGGAGTGGGTGGTGGCCGGTTTGCGGCACAGCCACGCGGACGAGCGCCGGCACCACGACGAGGCCATCGACCGGCTGCAGGAGCAGATCGAGCAGCTCCAGTTACGGATCGACCGGGCCTACGACGACCGGCTGGACGGCCGGATCAGCGCCGACTTCTTCGAGCGGCGGTCCCGGCAGTGGCGCGAGGAGCAAGCTCGGCTGCGGCGCCAGGTGGCCGCCCACGACGCCGCGGACCAGACCTACCTCGAACAGGGCGTCACGATGCTCGAACTCGCCTCGAACGCTGTACGGCTCTACAAACGCCAGGATCCGGCCGGGAAACGGGCGATGCTGGAATTCATCTACTCGAACTTGATCTGGGGCGATGGCGAGCTGACGCCCACCTTCCGCCAACCCTTTGAATCTCTTGCGGAATCCATCGCCGAGGTAAGAACGACGAACGGCCCCGGAGGGGCCGATTCGGGCGATTTTGAAATTTGGCTCCCCGTAGTGGGCCGTCCTGCACAATCTGAGGAAATCACGGGATAGTAGGCGTTTACGCCCACTCCGTCGTCACCCTCCCCGCCCTTCCCTGTGACCTCGTCCGTGAGCAGGCGGATGCCGTTGTTGTCGAAGGGGATCTGGAAGCGGATGCGCACCCTGTCGCGGTCGAGCACCTCGATGCTGCGGACGAAGTACAGGATGATCTGGCGGCGGGTGGTGAAGGGCAGGTCGTCGAATCCCGACTGGAACGCCGCGGTGAGGCGGCGGAGTTCGGCCAGGTTCTTCTCCAGCGCCTTGACGTAGTAGTCCTCCTGGCGCAGCACGCTGGCATCGTGGTCGATGACCTCCTTCTTCGCGGTCAGCTCGGCGATGTGCTGCTGGCAGACCTGGGGGTCCATGCCCTCGCCGATCGCGCGGTAGTAGTTGTCGATGCGCCGCTGGAGGTCGGCGAGCTTCTGGGCCACGGCCTCGGGGTCGGCACCGTAGGACTGGCGGCGAGCGCCGATCCGTTCCTGGACCTTGGCTTCCAGCCGGGCTTGCGCGTCAGCCGAGCAGATGCGCTCGCGCAGCAGGTCCAGCACGATCCCCTCGATCCAGTCCCGGTCGATGGGGCGGGGCGGGCAGACCGAGCGGCCCTTGGACAGGTATCCGCCGCAGTAGTAGCGGTGGTACTCCACCGGGCCGGCCTTGGTGGTGGCCCGCTGCATCCGGCCGACGTAGTTGTTGCCGCACTCGCCGCAGCGGATCAGCCGGCCGAGCAGGTACTGGACCGGCGCGCTCTTGGCCCGTTTGGCGTTGAAGCGGCGCTTGGCCGCCAGCGCCTGGCGCCGCTCGAACAGGTCGCGGTCGATCAGCGGCTCGTGTGCGTCCTCGGCCACGATCCAGTCGCTCTTGTCGGTGCGGGACCGCCCGTCGCGCCCGTTCTTGCGGGATCGCATCCACACCCGGTCGCCCACGTAGGCGCGGTTGCTGAGCATCGAGCTCACGGTCGAGGCGTTCCAGTGCTTGCTGGCCGGCGCCGGGATGCCGCGGGCGTTCAGGGCGTTGGCGATCCGCTTGATGCCCATCCCGTGGTTGGCGGCCATGTCGAACATCTCGCGGACGAGGGCGACCTCGTCTTCCGGCCCGGGCACGAGGCGCGAGTGCTCCCGCCCGCCGTTGCCGTTGCCGACCCGCTCCAGCCGGTAGCCGTAGGGCACCCGCCCGCCGTTGCAGTACCCGCGCTCGGCGTTCTCCCGCATCCCCTTGACCGTCTCGGTGGCCAGGTTCATCGAGTAGAACTGGTTGATGACCTCGATCATCCCCTCGTACAGGAACCCCTGCGGCGTCTCCGGGTCGTAGTTCTCGGTGACCGACTTGACCGCCACGCCGTGCTTGCGCAGCAGCGACTTGAACAGGATCGACTCCTCCCGGTTGCGCGAGAAGCGGTCCAGCTTGTGCACCAGGATCAGGTCCACCTCGTTGCGCCGGCAGAACGAGATCATCTCGCAGAACCCCGGCCGCTTGTCCGCCGGCGCGTAGGCCGACTCCCCCTCGTCGACGAATCCATGCAGCAGCGCGTGGTCCGGTCGCTCGTCCAGCCAGCGGCGCAGCGCCTTGCGCTGGGCGGGGATGGACAGGTCCTTGAGCGCCTGCTCCTCGGACGAGACGCGGCAGTAGCTGACGGCGTTGAGCATGGTGGCCTCCGAAGCTGCGGATTCGTGTTGGGGCTCGCTCGGTCCCAAGCACGACATTTGCAACAACGATGCCACGTATGGCGCGGTGTCAAGAAAGATCGGTCAGCCGGTAGCAACCTGCCTGAGCAGCTCGTGGGACTCCTCGCTGCCGGCGTACCGGAACAGGTTCAAGGCCAGGCTGACCTTGAGGATCTGCCGGTACCACGCGCGGTACTCCGCGGTCCCTTCCTCCACGGCGTGGTGGTCGGGCCCGAGGTACTCCATCGCCCAGTCCAGCACCTCCCCCCAGCGCCACAGCACGGAACGGTTGGACGCCGATGCGTGGGCCGGTGCCGGGAACATGCCGTCGCCGCGCTGGCCGGTGGCGTAGAGGCGGACGGCCTCGCGGGAGATGCCCAGTCGCTGCGCGATCTCGGCGGCAGTGACCAGGTCGTCGGGGAGGAGCCGCACGACCTCGGCGCCGAACGGCGCCACCGCCTGCTTGACCCGGCGGACGATGGCGAACAGCTCCGGCACGACGTCGCCGGCGAACTCCCACTCGAAGAAGTCGACGGTCACGGTGCCGCCGCGGGAGGACAGGTTCGCGTCCCCCTCGAACGCCGTGAAGATGGCCTCGGCCAGGTCGTCGGACAGCTCGTGCACGCCGGACAGGAGCAGCTGGAAGTTGTGGGCGATCGTGCTCATCTCTCTGGCTCCTTCCTTCCGATCAACCTCGATCGGGGCCCTGGCCGGCCGACTCGTCCTCAGGCAATCCGTGGGGACAGTTGTCGACCCAGCGCCGGATGGCCCGCGCGTGCCGCTCGGGGTTCTTCGGCGTGGACCAGACCGACATCATGCAGCCCTCGCGACTGCCGGCAGGGCACTTGATCGAGCCCACGGATGCGCTCTCGGTCCGGCCTTCTCCACCCTGAATCCCTTCGACCGCGCGTACTGCAAGGCGGCCTCGATGTGCTTGTTGGGGTGCGTTAGCGCCATCGCTGCTCCTGCTCGGGTTTGCGGTGAGTGGGCATTCAGTGGCGGTTTCCGCGATCCTGAATCC
>CAZOYV010000082.1:0-28943 GCA_964584075.1 uncultured Rickettsiales bacterium
GCGTGGCGCTGCGGCACTCAGGCTCGGTCCGGGGATAGATTCACAAGCTCTGAGCACGCGCCGCGGGGCGGCCCCCGCGCCCCCCCCCGATTCGGTCCCCGCTGGCCCCGCGCACCGTGTATATTTCGCGTTCGACGGGTGGTGACGGATGGACCGCGAGGCCCCGATCAAGGCCGGACGATACCAGCGCATCCTCGACCAGCTCCGGGCGGAGCTGACCAAGAGCGAGGACCCCATCGCGCGCATGGCCACCGTCGCCGGCGTCCTGCACCACAAGCAGCCCCACTTCTCCTGGACCGGCTTCTACCGCCTGGTCGACGGGCGGCTGGTCGTCGGGCCCTACCAGGGCAGCCTGGCCTGCCAGCAGATCGAGATCGGCGCGGGGGTCTGCGGCACCGCGGTGCAGCGCGGGGAGACGATCGTCGTGCCCGACGTGCACGAGTTCCCCGGCCACATCCCGTGCGACGCCCGCTCCCGCTCCGAGATCGTCGTGCCCTACCGCGACGCCGCGGGCGCGCCGGCGGGGGTGCTGGACGTCGACAGCACCGAGCTCGCGGCGTTCGACGCGATCGACGCGGAGTACCTCGAGCAGGTGGTGGCGCTGATGGCCGGACGCTGAGCGGGGTGGGGCCGGGGCGGCGGGGATCGAGCGAACCAGGAAGGCGACGGATCGATGAGGAAGTACTTCGACAAGGTGTTCATCGCCAACCGCGGCGAGATCGCGTGCCGCGCGGTGCGGCCGCTGCGCGAGCTGGGGATCCGCTCCGCGGTGGGCTACTCCGAGTGCGATCGGCTGTCGCTGGCGGTGCGGATGGCCGACGAGGCGTACTACCTCGGGGAGTCCCCGGCGACCCACAGCTACCTGAACATCGACCGCATCATCAGCGTGGCCAGGGACGCCGGTTGCGACGCGCTGTTCCCCGGGTACGGGTTCCTGGCCGAGAACGCCGACTTCGCCGACGCCTGCGAGGAGGCCGGGATCCGCTTCATCGGCCCGCCGGGGCACGTGATCCGCAAGATGGGCGACAAGGCCGAGGCGCGGCGCTCGCTGGCGGCCCAGGGGCTGCCGGTGACGCCGGGGATCGAGGACGTGGAGTCCGCGGACCAGATCAAGGCGTTCGGCGAGCAGGTCGGCTGGCCGCTGCTGATCAAGCCGGTCGCCGGCGGCGGCGGCAAGGGGATGTTCGCCCTGAACGGCCCCGACGACGTGGAGGACAGCCTGGCGACCTCCCGCTCGGTGGCGGCCAAGGCGTTCGGCAACGACGCGGTCTACGTCGAGAAGCTGATCCAGGAGCCGAGCCACATCGAGTTCCAGTTCCTGTGCGACCGGCACGGCCACGGCGTCCACCTCGGAGAGCGCGAGTGCTCGGTGCAGCGCAACCACCAGAAGCTGATCGAGGAGGCGCCGTCCACCAAGCTGACGGTGGAGCAGCGCGACGAGATGGGCGAGCGGGTCGCCCGCGCGATGGCCGAGCTGGGCTACGTCGCGGCGGGCACGATGGAGTTCCTGCTGGACCGGGACGGCTCGCTGTACGCGATGGAGGTCAACACCCGGATCCAGGTGGAGCACACGGTCACCGAGATGATCACGGGCGTGGATCTGGTCCGCAAGATGATCCGCGTCGCCGCAGGCGATCCGCTGGGCCTCGAGCAGTCCGAGATCCACCTCGACGGCCACGCGCTGCAGTGCCGGATCAATGCCGAGGACCCCAAGAACGGGTTCGCCCCGAGCTTCGGAAAGATCACCTACCTGCGCCAGGTGATCGGCCCCTTCGTGCGCTGCGACACCGGCGTGTACCAGGGCTGGGAGGTGCCGTCGTACTACGACTCGCTGCTGACCAAGGCGATGGCGATGGGCTCCCACCGCCACATCGCGATCCAGCGCATGGAGCGGGCGCTGTCCGAGTACCGGATCCACGGGATCAAGACCACGGTCCCGCTGCACCGCGAGATCCTGAAGCACCCGGCGTTCCTCGACGGCAGCTACGACACGTCGTTCATCGACCGCTACCTGCCCGACCTGGTCCGCTACAAGGAGGAGTCGCCGCTGCGCCACGTCACGCGCGTCGCCTCGCTGGTCGCCGAGGCAACCGCCCTGGGCGGAAACCCCCACTGTCGCTGACCGAGGAAGGGAGACGACGATGCCCAGCCCCTTCGACCCCGACCGCTCCCCCGCCGAGAACCTCGCCGCGCTGCGCGGTGCCCCGGAGAAGCAGGTGTTCCTCGTCAGCACCGGTCCCCGCGACACCGGGCAGAGCGACTTCAAGAACCGCCTGACGTTCAACGACCTGATCCAGCTGGCGCCGCTGTACGAGCAGGCCGGCTACTTCGCGGTGGAGCTCCACGGCGGGGCCCGGTTCCACCAGGACCTGATGCAGAACAAGGTCGATCCGTTCGAGGAGACCCGGGCCTGGAAGGCGATCCTGCGCCACACGATGACGCAGACGCTGATCCGCTCGACCAACGCGTTCGGCTACCGGGCGTACCCCAAGAACGTGCTGCGCAAGACCGTCGAGGCGTTCCTGCCGACGATCGACGTGTGGCGCTGCTTCGACTTCCTCAACCACATCGAGAACATGGTCCCCGTCGGGGAGACCGTGCTGGCCGGCGGCAGGATCTTCGAACCGGCGATCTCCTACACCGAGTCCGCCGACACCACCGACGAGTACTACCTCGGCGTGACGCAGCGGATCCTGGACCTGTTCGGCGGGCCGCAGAGCGTGATCCTGGCGATCAAGGACATGGCCGGGGTCGGCTCGCCGGCGCGAATCCGCCGGCTGGTCGACGCGATGCTGCAGCGCTGGCCCGACCTGGTGATCAACTACCACCGGCACTCGACCGACGGCCTGGGCGTTCCGGCGCTGGTCGAGGCCGCCGCGGCCGGCGCACGGCTGCTGGACGTCACCGACGACGCGTTCTCCCGGTACTACGGCCATCCGCCGATCCGCGCGGTGTGCGCGCTGCTGCGGGAGCATGGCCTGGAGCCCGTGATCGAGGAGCCGGTGGTGGTCCGCACCAACGAACGGGTGCGTGGCTTCATGCGCGACTACCAGGAGTGGGAGTCGCCGTTCAAGGGCTTCGCCTACGACGTGCGCGACCACCGGATGCCGGGCGGCGCGTTCCCGTCGTCGTTCGAGCAGGCCGAGAAGGGCGGGTTCCTCGACCTGATGCCGCCGATCCTGCGCGGGATGGCCCTGGGCAACAAGATCATCAAGTACTTCGACGTCACGCCGGGCTCGCAGATCAGCTGGACCACCTGGGCCAGCATCGTCCAGCGGGCGCACAAGGAGGAGGGGGCCACCGGGGTCGAGCGGCTGCTCGACGTGCTGGGCCGCTTCGTCGCGGCGGGCCAGGACTTCGAGGCCGCGTCCCACGAAGACCGCGAGGTCCTGCTGCGGCTGTACCGCGGCGCCACCGACGATCTGAGGAACCTGCTGCTCGGCGCCTACGGACCGCTGCCGTTCGGCTGGCCCGCGGACTGGGTCTACCGATCGGCGTTCGGCGCCCGCTGGGAGGAGGCGATCCGCGACCGCTCGGAGAAGTCCGAGGCGCTCAAGCTCCCCGACGAGGACCTGGCCGCGGCCCGGCAGCGGCTGGAGGGCGAGCTGGGGCGGGCCCCCACCGAGCAGGAGCTGATCCTGTACCTCCAGCACCCGCAGGCGACCGTCGACTTCGTGCGGTTCCGCGAGAAGTACGGGGACACCCGCTGCCTGCCGACCCGGGTCTGGTTCCACGGCCTGGAGAAGCGCGGCGACTTCGTGGACTTCGAACTCGACGGCAAGCCCCAGCGGATCGAGCTGATCTCCATCGGCGAGGTGGGCGACGACGGGATGCGGCACATCGTGCTGGCGGTCAACAACACGATGATGGTGTTCCCGGTGGAGATGCCCGACGTGCGCGGCGCCGTGCGCCAGGCGACGCGGATGGCCAGCCCCGCCGACAAGGGCGAGATCGGCGCCACCGTCAAGGGCACCCTGTGGCGGATCGGGGACCGCAAGCGCGCGCTGCAGGTCGGGGACTTCGTGCACCAGGGCGAGGAGGTCGCCAACCTGGAGGTGATGAAGACCGAGAACATGGTCGTCTCCCCCGTCTCCGGGACCGTCACCGAGCTGGTGGCGGAGAAGAACCAGACCCTCGAGGAGGGGCAGCTGATCATGGTCATCGAGCCCGGCGACGACCCCCGCATCGATGCCAAGGCGGAGCCGGAGCAGGGCGTGATCTGAGCCGCGCCCGAGGTTTTTCCTGCAATCCCTGAAATCTCGCGCCCGACGGCGCAAACTAGGGTCCCAACGTCGACCCACGGTCCAATCTCGAGGAGGAGCACCGTGTTCACCCGGAAGCAAGCCCTGGACTACCACTCCCGCGGACGCAAGGGAAAGCTCGAGGTCATCCCCAGCAAGCCCTGCCAGACCCAGCTGGACCTGTCGCTGGCCTACACCCCCGGCGTGGCCGAGCCGTGCCGCGAGATCGAGAAGGACCCGGACGACGTCTACGAGTACACCCAGCGGGGCAACCTCGTGGCGGTGGTCACCGACGGCTCGGCGGTGCTCGGCCTGGGCAACATCGGGCCGCTGGCGTCCAAGCCGGTGATGGAGGGCAAGGGCGTCCTGTTCAAGCGGTTCGCCGACATCGACACCTTCGACATCGAGATCGACTCGCAGGACCCCGACGAGGTGGTGCGGGTCACGCGGATGCTCGAGCCGACCTTCGGGGGCATCAACCTCGAGGACATCAAGGCCCCCGAGTGCTTCTACATCGAGGAGAACCTCAAGAAGATCAGCAACATCCCGATCTTCCACGACGACCAGCACGGCACGGCGATCATCAGCGGGGCGGCGTTCCTCAACGCGCTGGAGCTGGTGGGCAAGCCGATCGAGGACGTCAAGGTGGTGTTCTCCGGGGCCGGCGCCGCCGGGATCGCCTGCGCCAAGCTGTACGTCGCGCTCGGGGTGCGCAAGCGCAACCTGCTGATGGTCGACTCGCGCGGCATCGTCTACAAGGGCCGCAAGGAGGGGATGAACCCGTACAAGAACCAGTTCGCGCGCAAGACCGAGAAGCGCACCCTGGCCGACGCGATGGACGGCGCCGACGCCTTCATCGGGGTCTCGCTCAAGGGCCTGGTGACCCAGGAGATGGTCCGCAGCATGGCCCGCGATCCGATCCTCATGGCGATGGCCAACCCCGACCCGGAGATCACCTGGGAGGACGCCCACGCCGTGCGCGACGACCTGATCATGGCCACCGGGCGCAGCGACTACCCCAACCAGGTCAACAACGTGCTGGGCTTCCCGTTCATCTTCCGCGGGGCGCTGGACGTGCGCGCCAGCGACATCAACGAGGAGATGAAGGTCGCCGCGACCAAGGCGCTCGCCCGGCTGGCCAAGGAGGACGTCCCGGACCACGTCTGCACCGCCTACGGCGTCGACTGCCTGGAGTTCGGCCGGGAGTACATCATCCCCAAGCCGTTCGACCCGCGCGTGCTGTACTGGGTCGCCCCCGCGGTGGCCCGGGCGGCGATGGAGAGCGGCGTGGCGCGGCGCCGGATCAAGGACCTCGAGGAGTACCGCCGGAGGCTGGAGGAGCGGCTCGACCCGGCGCGCCACCTGCTGCACCGCATCTTCCAGCGCGCGCGGCACCGCCCGCAGCGGATCGTGTACGCCGACGGCGCCACCGAGCGCGTGATCAAGGCCGCGATGCTCGTGGCCGAGAACGGCATCGCGCACCCGATCCTGGTGGGCGAGACGGAGCGCATCTGCCAGCTGATGGAGTCGATGGAGCTCGACTGCAACAACGTCGAGATCGTCGAGCCGCGCAACCACCCGCGGCTCGAGGACTACATCTCGGTCTACCACGAGCTGCGCTTCCGCCGCGGGATGACGCACACGCGCGCGGAGCAGCTGCTGACGACGGACCCGCTGCACTTCGCGATGATGATGATCCGGATGGGGGACGCGGACGGCGTCGTCGCAGGGCTGAAGCGGCCGTACCCGGAGGTGATCCGGCCGGCGCTGCGGATCATCGGGCTCGACCCGGGGGCCAAGCGGGTGCTCGGGATGTTCGTGCTCGCCGACCGCGAGGGCCGCCCGCGGTTCTTCGCCGACGCGATGGTCAACGAGAACCCCACCGCCGAGGAGATGGCCGACATCGCGATCCAGGTCGCCGACGCGGTGCGGGCGTTCGACATCGAGCCGCGGGTCGCGATGCTGTCGTACTCCAACTTCGGCAGCGTGCCGTACCAGGGGGCGCGCAAGGTGCAGCAAGCCGTCAAGATCGCCAAGCGCCTGCGCCCCGACCTCAACCTCGACGGCGAGATGCAGCCGCAGCTGGCGCTCGACCACGACTTCCGCGAGCAGCACTACCCGTTCTGCGAGCTGCGCGGTGACGCCAACGTGCTGATCTTCCCCGATCTGAACTCGGCCAACATCTCCTACCGGCTGGCCCAGACGACGACCCGCCAGGTGCCGATCGGCCCGATCATCCTGGGGCTCAACAACCCGGTCGCGGCGTTGCCCCGGGGCTGCGACGTGGACGACATCGCCAACCTCACGGC
Source organism: uncultured Rickettsiales bacterium (assembly GCA_964584075.1). GTDB lineage: Bacteria > Myxococcota_A > UBA796 > UBA9615 > CAYRNR01 > CAZOYV01. Next base: position 6,551 of record CAZOYV010000082.1, read on the forward strand.
GCTGATGTGGACCGGCGGCCACGCCGGGTTCGCCGGGGAGTCGATCGGATAGCCGCCCGGTCGCCGGCCCGTCGCCGGCTCAGTCCAGGACGTAGACCGTCGTGACGTGGCGCGCCCCGTCGGGGTCGGGCGAGGCGTCCCAGCTCCAGATCGGGGCGTTCAGCACGGTGGTCTGGGTCTGGCTCTCGTCGACGTACTCCAGCGTCGCCACCGTCCCGTGTCCGGGGACCTCGGCGTCCACGTTCCACACGTCGGCCAGCTCGTTGCCCAGCGCCCCGGCGTAGACCCACAGGCCGATGTCGTTGGCCGCCGCGGTGGGCACCAGGTCGGGCCCCCCGTCGAGGTGGAACGCGTCGACCCCCTGGCAGTCCGGCTGCCCCGAGGGCCCGGGCTTGTAGACCCCCAGGACCCCTCCGCCGGGGCTGTCGAGCAGCACGCCGACGCCGGTCGCCACCGCGCTCGACGGCGCCATCACCGGCCAGTACGGCACCGTGTAGACGCGGAAGTAGTTGTGCAGCGTGACGGTCCCGGGGTGGGTCGTCTCGAGCACCATCCACCCGTGGGCGCAGTCCAGCGAGACCGTGACCTGCCCGCTGGCCGGCGCCGTCCCGCTGGCCACCACGGTGGGATCGATCGTCCCGTCGAACGGGTCGAGGTCGTGGATCGTCCACTCGGCGCCGTCCAGCGGGGTGAAGAACGTGTCGGTCAGGTGGAACGTGATCGCGGTGGCGGCGGTGGCCCCCTCGTCGCAGGTGCTGTCGTCGATCGCGGCGGTGTCGTCGTCGCCGGCGTCGTCGTCCCCCGCGCTGTCGTCGTCCTGGTCCGGCTCACCGGCGTCGTCGTCATCAGCCACGTCGTCGTCCTCGAGGGCGTCGTCGTCGCCGAACCAGTCGTCGTCCGCCAGGTCGCCGACGCAGCCGCCGAGCAGCAGCGCGGTGGCGAAGCCCAGGGTCCAGGTCCACGGATTCGGTGTGGTGTCCATCGATGCCCTCCCGGTCTTCGCGTTCGATCGGCGGAACACCGGCGGGGGCGGGGCGTGGGACTACCGGAGGATTACCAGCGGGTCCGGATCGTGTAGCTGATCACCGTCTCGCCGTCCGCCGGGACCTCGACCTCGAACTCGATCGTCTGGTTGTCGACGCGGGTGTGGTCGTGGCTCGCGGCGCGGACCTTCCACTCGCCCCAGTAGTAGCCCTGCTGGCGGCAGGTCACGGTGGCGGCCTCGGGCTTGTGGTTGCGCAGCGTGATCTCGAACGAGGTCTCGTGGGCGTAGTCGCCGATCGGCCGCTGCTGGGTCTGCTTCCACTCGCCGACGATGTCGAACGCCTCGCCCACGGTCAGGCGGACCTGCTCGTCCACCGGGGTGTGCTCGATGCGGCTCTCGCCGACGAGCTCGGCGGCGCCGTCGACGTCGGCCTTGTAGACCCGCACGGTCCCGGCGGGCAGCGGCACGCCGAGGTGCTGCTCCTCGCCGTTGGTCAGCTCGACGGTGACCGTCGGGTGGTGGGTCACGGTGCTGCCGTACCAGCGGTCGGTGAACAGCAGCTCGTAGGTCACCTCGGCGGGGACCGCCGCCACGTCGAGGAACTCGACCTGCTTGGTCTCGTGGGCCCGCAGGGTGACCGGCCGCGGCATCTCGTACAGGTGGTAGTCGAAGAAGCTGCGCTCGACGGGCATCGCCGAGGCGTCCGGGATCGCGACCTCGTCGAAGACGTCGAGCAGCTTGTTGTCGTCGAAGTCGCCGGTGGCGGTCGAGACCAGGTGGACGTCGCCGGCGACGAGCTTGAGCTTGGCGTCGGCGAAGGTCGCCTCGCTGCGGTTGTCCACCGAGACCCAGCCGGAGACGTCGACGGCGCCGTCGTCGTCGGCGAGCTGCACGATGTAGTCCGCCTGCCAGCCGAAGCCGCCGGACAGGTAGGTCACGGTCAGGTCCTGGGCGCCGGCCTGCTCGGCCTCGAGCAGCCACTGGAGGCTGGGCTTGCTGGCCAGCCCCTCGGGCAGGTCGGGGAACACCACGTCGAGGATCTGATCGCCGCGCAGGACCACCACGCCGCCGGCGTCGGTGCGCAGGATCACGTCGCCGCCGCCGGCCAGCAGCGCCCCGCGGTGGACCTCGCCCGAGGCCGTGGTGACGACGACCTCCTCGCCGACGTGGCGCTGCAGCAGGCGCGGGGTGGAGACCAGGTCGTACTCGAAGTTCTGCTCGTGGACCGCCACGCCCGCGCCGTCCCCGGCGGCCTCGACGCGGACCGAGGCGGGGATCATGCCCGAGGTCACGTCGTCGAGCGAGACCTCCTGGACCCCGGCCTCGAGGTCGAACCGGCGGGTGTCCTTCACCAGCGCGCGGCCGCCGTTGTAGACCGTCACCGCGCAGTCGACGCGGTCGGGGACGTCGTCCTGCATCACCGGCGCCTCCTCGGTGTCGCAGGAGATCGCCGCCAGGCCGAGGCCAGCGAGGAGCAGTCCGTGTAGCACGAAAACAGGAATGCGTGCGGTCTGCATCGCGTCGTCGCTCCTACCACCGCGTGCGGATCGTGTACGTGACGACGGTCTCGCCATCGGCGGGGACCTCCACCTCGAACGAGATCGTCTGGTTGTCGACGCGGGTGTGGTCGTGGCTCGCGTTGCGGACCTTCCACTCGCCCCAGTAGTAGCCCTGCTGCTTGAGCGTGATGCGGGCGTCCTCGGTCTTGTGGTTGCGCAGCGTGACCTCGAACGAGTACTCGTCGGTGGTCCAGTTCACGACGTGGTGCCTGGTCTGCTTCCACTCGCCGACGATGTCGAACGCCTCGCCGACGGCGAGCTCGACCTTCTCGTCCCTCGGGGTGTGCTCGATGCGGCTCTCGCCGACGAGCTCGGCGGCGCCGTCGACGTCGGCCTTGTAGACCCGCACGGTCCCGGCGGGCAGCGGCACGCCGAGGTGCTGCTCCTCGCCGTTGGTCAGCTCGACGGTGACCGTCGGGTGGTGGGTCACGGTGCTGCCGTACCAGCGGTCGGTGAACAGCAGCTCGTAGGTCACCTCGGCGGGGACCGCCGCCACGTCGAGGAACTCGACCTGCTTGGTCTCGTGGGCCCGCAGGGTGACCGGCCGCGGCATCTCGTACAGGTGGTAGTCGAAGAACGACCGCTGCTGCGGCGCGGCCTTGGCCTGGGCCCCGCGACCGCGGGTGGCCTGCTCGGCCCGGTCGGCGTTGGCCGCGTAGCGCGCCGGCTGCATGTACACGTCGCCGGCGACGAGCTTGAGCCGGGCGTCGGCGAAGGTCGCCTCGCTGTGGTTGTCCACCGAGACCCACCCGGAGACGTCGACGGCGTCGTCGGCGTCGCTCAGCTGCACGATGTAGTCGGCCTGCCAGCCGAACCCGCCGGACAGGTAGGTCACGGTCAGGTCCTGGGTGCCGCCCTGCTCGGCCTCGAGCAGCCACTGCAGGCTGGGCTTGCTGGCCAGCCCCTCGGGCAGGTCGGCGAACACCACGTCGAGGATCTGGTCGCTGCGCAGCACGACCACGCCGCCGGTGTCGGTGCGCAGGATCACGTCGCCGCCCCCTGCCAGCAGCGTGCCGCGGTGGAACTCGCCGGAGGCCGTGGTCACGCCCACGTCCTCGCCGATGTGGCGCTGCAGCAGCCGCTGGGTCGAGACCAGGTCGTACTCGAAGTTCTGCTCGTGGATCGCCACGCCGGGCCCGTCCCCGGCGGCCTCGACGTGCACCGAGGCGGGGATCATCCCCGAGGTCACGTCGTCGAACGAGACCTCCTGGACCCCGGCCTCGAGCTCGAAGCTGCGGGTGTCCTTCACCAGCGCGCGGCCGGCGTTGTAGACCGTCACCGCGCAGTCGACCCGCTCGGGCGGGCCCGCCTCCTCCGCGAGCGGCTCTTCCGTGTCGCAGGACACCAGCGCGAGGCCCAGCCCGGCGATCAGCAGTCCGTGAATCAAGAAAACAGGAATTCGTCTCGTGCGCATCTCGCTCCCCCTCCTACCAGCGCGTCCGGATCGCGTAGCTCACCGTGGTCTCGCCGTCGGGCGGGACCACGACCTCGAACTGGATCGTGTGGTTGTCCGGTCGCTCGTGCTCGGCGCTGGCCTCGACCACCTTCCACTCCCCCCAGAAGTAGGCGGTCTGCTTCAGCGTGACCCGGGCCTCATCGCTCTTGTGGTTGCGCACCACCACCTCGTAGCTGAACTCGTCGGACCAGTCGCCGATCACGCGGTGTCTGGTCTGCTTCCACTCGCCGACGAGGTCGAACGCCTCGCCGACGGTCAGCTCGATCGTCTCGTCGCGGGGGGTGTGCTCCAGCCGGCTCTCGCCGACGAGCTCCGAGGCGCCGTCGATGTCCTGCTTGTAGACGCGGACGGTGCCGGCCGGCAGCGGGACGCCCAGCCGCTGCTCCTCGCCGTTGACGATCTCGACCGTGACCTGCGGGTGGCGCGTCACGGTGGTGCCGTACCACGAGTCGGTGAAGTGCAGGTCGTAGGTCACCTCGGCAGGCACGGCCTGCACGTCGAGGAACTCGACCTGCTTGGTCTCGTGGGCCCGCAGCGACACCGGCCGCGGCATCTCGTAGAGGTGGTAGTCGAAGAAGCTGCGCTCCTGGGGCGGGCCGTAGCCTCCGCCGCCGCGACCGATCCCGGCGGAGCCGAGCTCCTCGAAGGCCTCGAGTTCGCCGCCGACCAGCCCGGCGAGGACGGCGGGCTGCATGTACACGTCCCCGGCGACGAGCTTGAGCCCCGCGTCGCGGAACCCGGTCTCGGAGTGGTTGTCGACCGAGACCCAGCCGGAGACGTCGACGGCGTCGTCGCGGTCGCTCAGCTCGACGATGTAGTCGGCTTGCCAGCCGAACCCGGTGGACAGGTAGGTGACCTGCAGGTCGTGGTCCCCGCCGCGGTCGGCCTCCAGCGTCCACAGCAGGCTGGGCTTGCTGGCCAGCCCCTCGGGCAGGTCGGGGAACCCGACGTCGAGGATCTGGTCGGCGCGCAGCACCACCACGCCCCCTGCCGCGGTCCGCAGGATCACGTCCCCGCCGCCGGCGAGCAGCACCCCGGCGTGGACCTCGCCCGACGCGGTGGTGACGCGCACCTCCTCGCCGAGGTGGCGCTGCAGCAGGGTCTGGGTCGAGACCAGGTCGTACTCGAAGTTCTGCTCGTGGACCGCCACCCCGTCGCCGCCGTCGACGGGGGCGACGTGCACCGAGGCGGGGATGATCCCCCCGGTGACCTCGTCGAAGCGGACCTCGTTGAGCCCCTCGTCGAGCTCGAACGCGCGGGTGTCCTTCACCAGCGCGCGCCCGCTGTTGTAGATCGTCAGCGCGCAGGCCTTGCGCTCGGGACCGCCGGGATCGGGGACGACGGGGTCGGGCGGAGTACAGGCGCACAGGCCTCCGAGGGCCAGGAGCACACCAAGCCACGGTTTCATGGAATACCTCCACGGGCGCTCGACGCTGCCAACCCGCGGTGGTCAGCGGCTATTCCGGGCGGCGGAGCTCCATCACGGACTCCACGTGGTGCGTGTGGGGGAAGAGGTCGATCGCCTCCCACGTCGCGACCTCGTACCCCGCCTCGCGCAGCGCCCCCACGTCGCGGGCCTGGGTCACCGGGTCGCACCCCACGTACACCACCCGTGCCGGCCGGAGATCCTCGACGATCAGGGACACCGCCTCCCGCGCGCCGGTCCGCGGCGGGTCGAGGATCACCACCTCGGGTACGGGGTCGGACAGGTGGTGCAGCGATCGGGTTCCCACTTTTCCGGATCGGAACGCGTCGACGGGCAGCCCCAGCTCCCGCGCGGCGTCCCGGGCGCCGGCGATCGCGTCGGGGGACAGCTCGACGCCGACGCCGCGCATCCCGCGCGCCAGCAGCGGCAGCGTGAAGTTGCCCGCGCCGCAGTACAGGTCGACGAAGAACGCGGCGGGGTCCGGCTCGCCCCAGCCGGCGGCCAGCGCGACGACCAGCTGGATCAGCTGCTCGTTGGCCCGCGGGTTGCCCTGGGTGAAGGTCAGCGGCCCGACCCACAGGTGCTGCCCGCCGGGGAGCGGGTAGCGCAGCCGCGGCGCGCCGCGGTAGGGCCGGCCGTTGAGCCACACCGTGCCGCCCATCGAGGCCAGCGTCGAGAGGCTGCTGCGCAGGGCGGTGGAGGGCCGCGCCCCGCGGTGGCGCAGGAACAGCTGCGCGGCCCAGTCGGTCTCGTCGTCGCCGCCGCGCAGCTCGATCCCCGAGACCTCCTCGCCGAGGGTCCGTTCGATCCCGGCGAAGGCGTCCCGCGCGGCGGACAGCGCGGCGTTGACGTCGGACTGCGCGATGGCGCAGCGGTCGATCTCGACCACGTCGTGGGTGCCGCGCGCGAAGTAGCCGACGTGGCCCTCGAGGTCGACGTGCAGCCGGACCCGGCTGCGGTACGCCTCGCGCCGCGGCGAGGGGACGACCGGGACCGCGGTGTCCCGCGCCAGCCGCGCCTGGCGGCGGCCGGCCTCGGCGGCGATCTCGCCCTTGAACCGCAGCTGGGCCGCGTAGTCGACGTGCATCCAGTCGCAGCCACCGCAGCGGTCGGCCCACGGGCAGCTCGGGGTCACGCGCTCGGGGGCGGCCTCGAGGACCTCGTCGACGCAGCCCTCGACGACCCTGCGGCGCCGCCGGGTCACGTGGCCGCGGACCCGCTCGCCGGGGACCGCGCCGTCGAGGAACAGCGGCGTGCCGTCGTCCAGCCGGGCGAAGCTCCGCCCCCCGGGCGCCATCGGGCCGGCGGTGACCTCGAAGCCCTCGGCGGCGGTCTCGTCGCTCATCCGGCGGCGGCCTCCTCGCGCTCGGCGCGGGCCCGGCGGCGCACCCCCCACCACACCAAGATCAGGCCGATCACGGCGGGGATCAACGACAGCGCCGTCATCACCAGCCCCAGCGCCCCGAAGCCCAGCCCGGCGGCGCCGCCCCAGCCGGCGACCTTGTACCGTCCGCCGGCGAGCCGATTGACCCCGGGCGTTCCGGACAGGTACTCGACCGTCACAGCGTCGTCCACCGCCAGCTCGCTCAGCGGGTTGGACTCGCGCACCTGGATCGCGCCGTCGACCTCGGTGTCGCCGTCGTAGAACCGGTAGCGCAGCCGCACCGTCGGCTCGCTCATCACCTCCATCTCGGGGGTCGGCTCCACCGCGACGATCGTCCCCGGCGCGGTCCACGCCTCGCGGTCCAGCTGCAGGTCGCGGAAGGGCAGCCCGAAGACCAGCGGGAAGACCAGCGCGAAGATCGCGCCGACCAGCAGGAAGATCGCCGAGAACAGCACCCAGAACGAGGACATCACGACCAGCACCCCGCCGGCCACGGCGAGCACCGTCCCGGGGGTGCGGTCGGCCACTACCGGCCCCAGTCGTGCAGCACCGCCGCCCGGGCGACCCCCGCCGGGGAGTCGCTCAGCGGCGCCATCGCGGGCAGGTCGAGGCCCAGCCTCCAGCGCGCCACGAACGCCTCGAGCAGCTCGGCGAAGTCCTCGGCGCCCAGCGCCGGCGCCGACTGGCCGATCAGCAGCACGTTGCCGTCGTGGGGCGTCTCGACGCGGTACACCGCGGGGAACGCCTCGCGGAACGTCCGGGCCTGGGCCTGCAGCGTCTCGTCCTTCTCGGCGACCATGTTGCCGATCACCACCCCGCCGGGGGCCAGCTTCTTCTGGACCTCGCGGTAGAACTCCAGCGTGGTCAGGTGGTACGGCGCGTCCCCGGCGCCGAACGCGTCGAGCAGCACCAGGTCGTAGCCCCCGGCGCTGGAGCGCACGAACGCCCGGCCGTCCATCAGGTGGACCGGCAGCCGGTCGTGCGGCGCGAAGCCGAAGAACTGGAACGCGGTGGCGGCCACCAGCGGGTCGATCTCGACGTTGTCGATCCACATGTCGGGGAAGTGGCGGTGCCAGAACCGGGTGACGGTCCCGGCGCCGAACCCGATCACCAGCCCGCGGTCGAGCTTCTCGGCCAGCGCCGCGCCGGCCAGCGTGCGCGGGATGTACTCCAGCACCGGGGTCTCGGGGTCGGCCAGGTCCAGCGCGCTCTGGTCGTCGCCGGTGGTGGAGCCGAAGCGCAGGTAGCGGCGGCCGCCGGCCTCGACGACGAACACCCGCTCGTAGGGCGAGGTCTCGTCGTACAGCGTCTGCGGTTCGGTCTGCTCCGGGGCTTCCGCGGCGGTGATCGCGGCGGGGGCGGCCAGGAGCAGGGACAGGATCGCGATCAGTGGGGTCCGCATGGGCGAAGGATAGTGTACGCGCGGGAGGATGGGCAGGGCCGGGCCGCGCTCACCCGTCGAGGACTACCGGGAGCGCGGCCTCGGCGACGACCTCCTCGGGCGTGACGCGGCAGCGCAGGGCGAGCAGCTCGACCCCGGCAGCGGCGGCCTCGCGGAGCGCCTCGCCGTAGGCCGGGTCGATGGCGTCCGCGGGCCGGACCTCGCGGGCGTCGGCGCGCGGGACGTGGAACACCAGGGCGGCGCGGTCCCCCTCGGCCACGACCCGGGACAGCTCCCGCAGGTGGCGGGCGCCGCGGGTCGTCACCGCGTCGGGGAACCGGGCCACGCCGCCGTCGTGGACCAGCGTGACGTTCTTGACCTCGACGAAGCAGCGCCGCCGGCCGGGGGCCTCGAGCAGCAGGTCGAAGCGGCTGCGGCCCCCCTCGTAGCGGACCTCGCCGCGCACGCCGGGGTAGCCCCGCAGGGACTCCACCGCGCCGGCCTCGATCGCCTCGCGCACGACCCTGTTGGGCCACATCGTGTTGATCAGCGCCGGGACCGCCCCGCCGGCGCCGACGTAGGCGATCTCCCAGGTCCACTTGAGCTTGCGGGACGGCCGATCCTGGGGCGACAGCAGCACCCGGCCGCCCTCGACGAGGCAGCCGAGCATGCTGCCCGAGTTGGGGCAGTGGGCCGTGATCTGCCGCCCGTCGGCGAGGCGCACGTCGGCGAGGAACCGCTTGTAGCGGCGGATCAGCGTGCCCTCGATCAGGGGGTCGGGGAAGCGCACCGGCGGTCGATGCTACCGGATCGCGCGGGGGACGGCACCCGCCGGTGGGATCAGGACTCGAGCACCACCTCGTCGACCGACTCGACCTGGACCACCACCGACGCGTTGGCCGGCTCCCCGGCCGAGACGTGGTGGGTCGGGAGCGGGACCGACACGCCGGCCAGCCCGACGAGCAGCACGGCGTGCAGGGCGATGCTGGCCGCGATGGCCAGCCAGGTCAGGGGAGCGCCACGGGGATCGGTCTTCGTGCGGAACATCTCGTACCCTCCAGTCTGCGCGGCTGGACTGACCTACGGGGGGTCGCGGAGGTTATTTCAGGGGTGTCTCGTTTACTCGTCTTCCCCCCGGGGCGGGGAAGAAACGGGCTACACTGGCGTACCCCCCTGGGGGGAGCCAGGGAGGAGGTCAGGAACCGATGTACGTGTCCTGTCCCGCGTGCGGACTGCAGTACGACGTCTCGAGCCACCCGGAGGGGGCCAAGGTGCGCTGCAAGTGCAGCGCGCTGATCACCGTGCCGGCCCAGACCGGCGGCCACCTGTCGTGCGCGACCTGCGGCGCGCGCGTTCCTTCCGACACCACGCAGTGCCCGTACTGCAAGGGCGCCGTGCGCCGCGCGGTGTGCCCGGAGTGCTTCCGCGGGCTGCGGGACGACGCCAAGTTCTGCGACCACTGCGGGACCGCGATCCGGCCCCAGACGCTGCGCCCGCCCGAGGCGACCGACATCCCCTGCCCGCGCTGCGACGGCAAGCTGTTCCACGTGCACCTCGAGGGCTACGCGATGGACCAGTGCGGGACCTGCGGCGGGCTGTGGGTCGACAAGGGCACCGTGGAGGCGATCGTGCGCGACCGTCCGCGGGAGGTCGAGTCCGGGTTCGGCGTCGACACCGCCGAGGGCAACGCCCGCCACGGCGAGATGACCGGCCAGTTCCGGGGCCGCGCCTACCTGCCGTGCCCGACCTGCCAGTCGCTGATGACGCCGCAGAACTACGCCCGCAGCTCGGGGATCATCATCGATGTGTGCAAGCACCACGGGATCTGGTTCGACGCCGGCGAGCTCAACCAGATCCTCGAGTTCGTGGCCAGGGGCGGGCTCGTCGCCGCGCGCAAGAAGGAGGCCGAGCGGGCCAGGGAGGAGGCCGTGCGCGCCAAGCAGGAGGCCCACGCCGCCAAGCTCCAGGCGGCGCGGATGGGGGGGATGTACGAGGACCAGCCCCGCCGCGGCGCCGGGGGCGATCTGCTGGTCGAGGCGATCGTCGACGGCATCTCCGCTATCCTTGGCCGCTGACGCGAGCGACCGACTCGTCGTCCGCACGGGGGAGTGCCGGTGATCCGCCTGGACCAGGTGACGATGCGCTACGGGGCCACGCGGGCCCTCGACCGCGCCGGCTTCGCGGTCGACCGCGGCGAGATCGTCGGCCTGCTGGGGCCCAACGGCGCGGGCAAGTCCACGGCGATGCGGATCATCACGACGTACCTGACGCCGCTGTCGGGCCGCGTCGAGGTCGGCGGGCTGGACCCCGTCGCGGACCCCATCGCGGTGCGCCGCCGGGTGGGCTACCTGCCCGAGGTGGCGCCGCTGTACCCCGACATGCAGGTCGAGCGGTTCCTGCGCTTCGTCGCCCGCGCCCGCGGCGTGGCCGACGAGGACGGGCGGCTGGCGTGGGTCGTCGACGCCTGCGGGCTGCGCGAGGTGCTGGTCAAGCACAACCGCGAGCTGTCGCGCGGCTTCCGCCAGCGGGTCGGGTTGGCCCAGGCGCTGCTCCACGACCCCGAGGTGCTGATCCTCGACGAGCCGACGGCCGGGCTGGACCCCTCGCAGGTCCAGGTCATCCGCGGGTTGATCCGCGAGCTCGCGGGGCGCAAGACGATCCTGTTCTCGACCCACGTGCTGCCCGAGGCCGAGGCGGTCACCGACCGGGCGATCATCCTCCACCGTGGGCGGGTCCTGGCCGACGGGCGGCTCGAGGAGCTGGAGGCCCGCGCCCGCGGCCGGGAGCGGGTCACCGTGGAGCTCGCCGCCGCGGTCGACGCCGCGCGCGAGGCGCTGGGCGAGCTCGGGCAGATCGAGGACGCCGCGGACCTCGCCGACGCCGGGGGCGGGGAGGGGGCCGCGCCGCGCTGCCGGGTGCGGCTCTCCGCGCCGGCCGGCGAGCCGCTCGCCGACCGCGTCGGGCGCCTGGCGGCGGACCGCGGGTGGGTGGTCCACGCGCTGCACCCGGAGCGGCTGTCGCTGGAGCAGACGTTCCTGGCGCTGATCGAGGGCGGGGGGCGCGGGTCTTGAGCGGGTGGTCCCTGCGGGGGGCGTGGATCATCGCCCGGCGCGAGCTCGGGGCGTACCTCGACGCGCCGATCGGGATCGTGTTCCTCGACACCTTCGCGGTGATCACGCTGTGGCTGTTCTCGGGCAGCTTCTTCCTCGCCGAGCGGGCCGACCTGCGGGCGCTGTTCGGGCTGCTGCCCCAGGTGATGGTCGTGTTCGTGCCGGCGATCACGATGCGGCTGTGGGCCGAGGACCACCGCCAGGGGACCAGCGAGCTGCTGCTGACCCTGCCGATCCCGGCGCCGCAGGTGGTGCTCGGCAAGTTCGCGGCGTCGGTGGCGTTCCTGGCGCTGGCGCTGGCCACGACGCTGCCGGCGGTGGTCTCGGTGGCGCTGCTCGGCGACCTGGACTGGGGGCCGGTGATCGGGGGGTACGTCGGCGCGCTGGTGATGGGCTGCCTGTACCTCGCGCTGGGGCTGTTCGCCAGCGGGCTGGTGCGGGACCAGGTGATCGCGTTCGTGCTGGCCTTCGTGCTGTGCTTCGCGCTGTTCCTCCTGGGCACCGACCTGATCGCGCTGCAGCTGGACTCGTGGACCGGCGGGGCGGGCAGCTTCCTGCAGCGCTACGTGGGCCTCGCGGGGCGCTTCGCGGCGATCGAGCGCGGCGTGCTCGACACCGGCGACCTGCTGTACTTCGCCGCCGGCACCGCGCTGTTCCTGCTGCTCAACGTCGTGTGGATCCGGGTCCGCGTGCAGCCCGGCGCGTGGCGTTCGCTGGGCGTCGCGGCCGCGCTGCTGGTGCCGTGCGCGGTGCTCGCGGTGATGGTCGTCGAGCCGCTGCGGCTGCCCCGCGTCGACCTCACCGAGGACGACCTGTACACCCTGTCGCCGCAGAGCCGCGCGATGCTCCGCGAGCTGGACGCCCCGGTCCAGGCGACGCTGTACGTGTCGCCGGCGGAGCGGCTGCCGGCGGGGATGAAGACCGTGCCGCGGGACGCCGAGGACCTGCTCGACGAGCTGGCCCGGGCCTCGGGCGGAACGCTGCGCTACACGGTGGTGCGGATCGACCCCGAGGCGCTGCGCCCCGAGGAGCAGGAGGACGGCGAGGGCCCCGCGCCCAGCGCCGAGGAGGACCTCGCCGAGCAGCTGCTGCGGGACGGCGTGCGGCCGTTCGAGGTCCAGAGCGTGGAGGCCGACGGGTACGGCGTGACCCTGGTCTACTCCGCGATCAAGCTGGCGTACAAGGACCGCCCCGAGCAGGTCGTGCCCCGGCTGACGCCGCGGTCGATGCCGATGCTGGAGTACGAGCTGATGATGCGCGTCGACCGGCTGCGGCGGGCGAGCAAGCCCAAGGTCGCGCTGCTCGCGCCGGTGGAGCGCCAGCCCGTGGAGCCGGCGCTGGCCAAGGTCTACCGCGACATGGGCAAGCCGGTGCCGGACCGGCGCGTCGACCACTTCTCGATCCTCGAGGCGGCGCTGAAGCGGCGGGAGTACACCGTGCACCGGCTGGAGCGGTTCGGCGAGGACCGGGCGATCCCGGAGGACGCCGACCTGGTGGTGGCCCTGGCGCCGGACGGCTGGAGCGAGCTGCAGGTCGCGCAGCTGGGCGCCGCCCTGCGCCGCGGCCAGCCGGTGCTGCTCGCGACCCAGCGCTACCGCGGCGTGTACCAGCCCTACCGCGGCCGCTACAAGGTGCGGGCCGAGCCCACCGGCACCGCGGTCGAGCCGCTGCTGCGCGCGGCGGGGCTCGGGCTCGAGGACGCCTGGCTGATGGACCGCAGCAGCGAGGCCGTGACGGTGGTCGGGACGTCGATGATGGCGGCGCAGATCCAGCGACCGGCGCCGGTGGAGCTGGACACCCACGTGCTGGTCCGCGACAGCGGGGTCGACCGCGAGGCGCCGATCACGCGGCGGCTGGGGAGCCTGCTGGCGATGTGGCCCACCGCGCTGACGGTGGAGCCCGCGGTCCAGGAGGCGGCCGGGCTGCGCACCGCGGCGCTGCTGTGGAGCAGCGCCGAGAGCTGGCTGGTGGCGCCCCACGGCGGCAACCTCAAGCCGCCCGACATCGCGCCCCCGGCGCAGTTCTCCGGTCCGTACCCGCTGGCGCTGCTCGTGGAGGGCACGTTCGGCGAGGTGTACGCCGGCCGGACGTGGGCGGAGCTCGACGAGCGGGTCCGGGCCCAGGTGGTCGTCGCCGAGGACGAGGCGCGGCCGTCGCGGCTGCTGGTGATCGGCTGCGACGAGCTGCTGCGCGACCGCTACATCCGCGCCGCGGACAACGGCCGCCTGGCGCTCAACGCGGTGGAGGCGCTGGCGGTCGGCGAGGAGCTGATGGGGATCGGCGACAAGCGACCGGTGGATCGCCGCATCGAGCGCGTCCCGGCCCGGGCGCGGGTGCTGCACCGGGTGCTGGTGATGACCGCGGTCCCGCTGCTGATGACCGCCGCGGCGCTGGCCCGGTTCCTCGTCATCCGGCGGCGCAAGCAGCGGGCGGCGGCCCCGATCGGCCGGGGGGACCCGCGATGACGCGCCGCGAGATCGCCGTCGCCGCCGTGGTGCTGGCGGTGCTCGCCGCGCTGGCCGCGTGGCAGCGCCGGCCCCGCGAGGCACCCCCCGCCGGACCCCAGCCGGTGCTCGCGCTGCCGGCCCCGGACGAGATCACGGCGATCGAGCTGACCCAGGCCGGGGACGGGGAGCGCGCCGGCCGGCTGGAGCGCCGCGACGGCGGCTGGGTGCTCGCCTCGCACGCCGACGCGCCGGGGGACGACGAGCGGATCGGGCGGCTGCTGGACGCCGTCGACGGGCTGGTCGGGGAGGTGCGCACCGACGACCCGGGGCTGCTGCCCGAGCTGCGGCTGGCCGGCGACGGCGTGATCGACCTGACGCTGGTCGCCGGGGAGGGACCGCCGGTGCTGCTCCACGTGGGCAAGCGCGGGCCGCGCAGCAACCGCAGCTTCGTGCGGCCCGAGGGGGACGAGCGGGCGTGGCTGGCCCACGCCCCGCTGCACGCCGCGCTGGGGCTGCACGGCCGCGGCGAGCAGCCCCTGGAGCCGACGTTCTTCGTCGACCAGCGGCTGCTCCGCGTGGAGCCCGACGACGTGCTCGCGGTGGTGGTCCGCGGCGAGCAGCCGTGGGGGATCGTTCGCGACGGAGGTGATGGCGCGTGGCGCTGGGAGCCGGACGACGGCGGCGCGGCCGCGCCGGAGGAGCGCGCCGCGACCGGCAAGGCCCACGCCGCGTCCCGCCTGCGCGCGACCGATCTGGTGGGGACCGAGCCGCCCCCGGGCGCGCTGGACGACGCGGGCACCGAGATCGAGGTCCGCACCGCCGGGGGCGGGGCGCGCGTGCTGGTCGTCGGGGGGTGGGTGCCCCCCGAGCGCGTGGACGGGGAGACCACCGCCCGGGAGCCCGACGAGCGCTTCGTACGCGTCCGCGGCGAGCCGTGGGTCTGGCGCGTCCGCGCGGCGTCCCTCGACGCGCTGGCGGCGCGCCCCGAGTGAGGGTCCGCGAGCGCAGCGCTATCCGCGTCCGCGCGATCTGCGGTAACATCTCAGGATATCTGAGAGTTCCGGGGGGGACCGACGCGAGCGGACGAGGGCACTGAGGATGAGCAGACGACCGATTTCGAGGAGCGCCGCGGGGGCCAGGTTCATCGTCGCGGGGGTGATCTCGCTGGGGCTGACGCTGGCCGTCGGCTGCTCGCGGAAGTCGTACCCCACCTGCACCGACGCGGACGGCGACGGGTACGGACACCCGGCCGAGGACTACAGCGGCTGCCGGTTCGACACCCCCGACTGTGACGACCGGGATGCCAGCACCCACCCGGGAGCGATGGAGATCTGCGACGGGCTGGACAACGACTGCGACGGGATCCGCAGCGACGAGGAGACCGACAACGACGGGGACGGCTACGACGAGTGCCGGGACCTCGACTGCGACGACACCAACCCGGCGGTGCACCCCGGCGCGGTCGAGCTGTGCGACGGCCTGGACAACGACTGCGACGGGATCGCCGATCCGGGCGAGGCTGACGAGGACGGCGACGGCTACTCCGGGTGCGAGGGCGACTGCGACGACGGCAACGCCGACGTCTACCCCGGCGCCGACGAGGCGTGCGACGGCGTGGACGACAACGACTGCGACGGGACCGTCGACGCCAACGAGGCCGACGCCGACATGGACGGCGAGTCGATCTGCGACGGCGACTGCGACGACGCCGACGCGACCGCCAACAACGCCGACGCCGACGGCGACGGCGTGACCTCGTGCGACGGGGACTGCGACGACGCCAACCCCGACGTCTACCCCGGCGCTCCCGAGATCTGCGACGGCGTGCTGGACAACGACTGCGACGGCCTCGACAGCCCGATGGAGACCGACGACGACGGCGACAAGATCAGCGAGTGCGACGGGGACTGCGACGACACCGACGCGGCGATCTTCCCCGGCGCCACCGAGGTGTGCGGCGACGGCGTCGACAGCGACTGCGACGGCGGCGACCCGTTCGTGCCCGCGGGCGACGTGGGGTTCTGCTTCGACGGCGAGTTCGTCGGGACGCTGACCCACCTGGCGCTCCCCACCAGCTCCGGCCTGGCGCTGTGGGGCAACAGCGGCAACGACGGCCTCAACACCGAGGCCGGGCTGATCGACAACGTGGTGCTCACCGTGGACGGCACCGTCGAGCTCGACGAAGGCTTCGACGGCGATCTGTCGGCCTACACCGCGTTCGGCGACCCGTCGTCGGTGATCGGCGCGGTGGGCAACCCGGCGCCGGCGCTGCTGACCAGCGGCGACTTCTGCGACCCCAGCGGGGTGTGGACCACCGCGGACTTCGACTGGGCGGCCGACGACTGGCACGTGGTGGCCGACCTCAAGATCGAGCTCGCCAACCAGTTCAACAACGCCACCGTGGCCGTGATGTCGGGGACCGCGGCGGCGCCGTGCGGCGGGATGCAGCCCGCCCCCGCGATCTCGACGACGTGGGCCGGCGGCGACGACGAGCTGCGGTTCTCGGTGGAGGGCGGCGGCGAGATCATCGTGGCCGCGCCGACCCTGGACGTGTGGCACACCGTCGAGATGATCAAGCCCTGACGCCCGCCCGCGGCGACGAGCCGCCGGACTCGGGATCTGATACCTTCCGCAGGTCGAACCGGTGGCGGGGGGTGGATTCCATGAAGCCGAGTCTCCTCGTGGTCGCGGCGGCGGCGCTGCTGGTGGTGCTGCCGGCGGCGGCCAAGCAGAAGCGACCCATCGAGCTGGACGCGGGCGCGTACCGCTGGTCCCGGTTCAGCTACTCCGAGCTCACCCCGGCACAGAAGTCCCAGCTTCGCGGCGCGGCGATCGTCAACCGGCTGGGCGGGGCGTACGTCGAGTACGACCACGAGACGCTGTCCTACGACGGGGACAGCACCCTGGTGCGGGACCACCGGCTGCGCGTGGTGATGGCGGCCGAGTCGGTGCCGCCGCGGTTCCCCATCGCGCGCGTCGACCCCGGCCTCGGGGAGACCCTCGAGGTGCGGCGGATCGTGCTGCAGCGCAAGGGCCGGCCCGACGTGGAGTACCGCGACGAGGACCTGGTCGAGGAGGCGAGCGGCTCGTGGTTCGGGTACCACGACAGCGACCGGGTCTACTCCGTGGAGCTGCCCCAGGACGAGGCCGACGCGACCCTCGACGTGGAGATCCGGATCACGACCCACAGCCACCCGGGGTTCGAGGGCATGGTGCAGGCCGCGGTGCTGCTCCAGAGCATCGCGCTGTGCCAGGAGCGCTCGATCACGTTCCGCTACCCCCGGGAGCACCCGCTGTACCTCTACACGCGCGGCTTCGACGTCGAGCTGAAGCCGCGGCGCGACGGGGATCACGAGGTGGTCACCCTGACCCTCGAGGAGCTCTACCCGATCTACGAGGAGCGCTGGTCGGCCAGCCCGCTGGCCCGCTTCCCCGCGTTCCTGGTGTCCTCGGTGGAGGACTGGGACGCGGTCCACGCGCGGGCCGCGCCGGTGTTCGAGGAGCGGATGGTCCCCGACGACGCGCTGCGGGCCGAGGTGGCGCGGCTGACCGAGGGCCTCGACGGCGAGCGGGCGCGGGCCGAGGCGATCTTCCGCTTCGTCACCACCGAGCTGCACTACCTCGGCCTGTACGAGGGGGAGAGCGGCTGGGTCCCGCACCCCGCGACCCAGGTGCTGGCCAGTCGCTTCGGGGACTGCAAGGACCACACCGTCCTGCTCGCGGCGATGCTGCGGGAGGCCGGGATCGACGCGTGGCCGGCCCTGATCCGGGCGGGTCGGATGGGCTTCACCGACGCCACGTTCCCGTTCGTCAACGCCAACCACGCGATCGTGTACGCGACCGTCGGGGGAGAGGGCCTGTTCCTCGACGGGACGGGGAGCCCGTTCTCGTTCGACGAGCCGCCGGACGTCATCCGGGATCGCACCGCGGTGGTGATCGGCGAGGCGGGGATGGAGCTGGTGGACACGCCTCGGGCGACCGGGGCGGGGACCACCTGCCGCGAGCACACGCAGCTCCACGTCGACGAGGACGGCGTCCTCGCCGCCCGCATCGAGCTGACGTACGGGGGCTCGCTGGCCGTGTCCGCGCGGGAGCGGTTCCGGCGGCAGACCCGCGAGGAGATCGATCGCGGGGATCGGGCCTGGGTGGCGCGCCACGTACCGCTGGCCGAGGAGGTCGCCGTGGAGCAGGAGGACGACCCGGCGAGCGAGACGGGCCCCCTGACGCGGACCCTCAGCCTGCACAGCCGCAGCCATGTGCGCCGGATGGGGCCGGTGATGCTGCTGGAGCTGCCGGCGCTGGAGGCGCCGCCGCCGCTGGCGCCGCTGGCCAACGCCCACGAGTTCGAGGTGTGGGTCACCCCGCTGAGCTACGAGCTGGAGCTGGAGGTGGTGCTGCCCCCCGGGTACGAGGTCGTCGAGCTGCCCGACGACCGACGCACGATCCGGCCCTTCGGGCGCATCGAGGCCGAGTTCGAGCAGGCCGGTTCCACGGTCCACGTGGCGGTCTCGGGGACGTGGAACAGCGCCCGCGTGGCGCCGGCCGCGGCCGAGACGTACGCCCAGTTCCTGACCGAGCTGTCCGGACTGCTCGAGCAGCGGCTGGTCCTGGTGGAGAGGGGGGCGCGATGAGCTGGGGTCGGATCGGGGTGCTGGCGGCGGCGGTGGCCGCGGCGGGGGCCGCGTTCGCTGCGGAGCCACCGGCGAGCTGGGATCGGTTCCCCGACGAGGATCAGGTCCGGCTCCGGGATCACTGGGAGATCACCCTGTCGCCAGAGGGCACCACCACGGTGGTCCACGAGCAGGAGATCCAGGCCCTCACCGACGCGGGCCGGGAGGAGCTGCAGAGCCTCGACTTCGAGATGAACCGGGCCATCGAGGAGTTCAGCGTCGAGCGGGCCTGCACCGTCCACCTCGATGGCTCGGAGCGCTGCACCCCGGCGGACGACGTCCTGTTCGAGCCCGAGGAGGACGGCGAGATCGTCCCCGGGGTCGTCGAGCCCTACGACGTGATCGTGCCGCTGCTGGACGTCCGGGTCGGCTCGCGGGTGCAGGTGACGACGCGCCGGGTCGTGCACCTCGGCCCCGATCGGCGCCTCGACCGGGCGATCCGGGTGGCGCGGCGGACGGGACCCACCGAGGGCGTGACCGTGGTGGTGCGCTCGGGGGTCTCGCGCCCGGTGTACGGACGGGCCCGGGGCGAGGCGGAGTACACCGTCGGCGAGGAGGACGGGCAGCGGGTCCAGCGCTGGCGCTTCGGACCCCACGAGCGGCTGCCCACCGACCAGGACCGCCCGCGCACCGCGGACCTGTCTCCGATGCTGTATCTGTCGGAGTTCGAGGACTGGGCGGGGTTCGTGACGTACTACCACCCCCTCGCCGAGGCCGCCCGGCAGCGCTTCCGCGGCGCACCACTGCGGGAGCTCGAGGGCCTCGGTGAGCCACGCCTCGAGCGCCTCGATCCGGTGATCCGCTACGGCACGCTGCTGGACGACCGCGTGCCGGTGTACTCCGTGGCGCTGTCGCCGGTGACGCTGGTGCCCGGCGAGATGGACTCGGTCGTCGCGCGAGCGGGGACGGAGGTCGAGAAGGCCGTCGCCCTGTGGACCGCGCTGGGCGAGGCGGGGGTCGACGCTCACCTGGCGCTGGCCACGCGGAACGTCCTGGATCAGCCCTTCGAGTTCCCGTGTGTCTCGATGTTGCAGGACGTCGGCGTGTGGGTCGAGGGCCGCGGCTTCGTCCGCGCGGACGGCCACGCCGACTGGGTCGACACGGTCCCGTCGGTGCTGCGCGGTGGCGCGGTCGTGGTGCTCGATCCGGACGCGCCGCGCGTGGTCTCCGGCGCGGAGCTGGACCCCCCGGAGGACCGGCCCGGCTGGCACCGGACCGGGCGGCTGACGATCTCGGCGGGGGAGCTGCGGGTCCACGAGCGGCTGACGTTCTCCGGCTCCGCCGAGACCGCGGCGCGGTCGTACTGGCGGGAGCTGCAGGACGACCTCGAGGACGAGGAGCAGACGGACCGCTACGTGCGGCGCCTGTACGCTGCGCACCTCACGCGCTACCCCGAGGACGAGACCAGCCACGTGGAGCTGGCGACCCGCGCCTTCCTGAACGAGCGGGGCTACGTCGACGGCCGGGTGCGAGAGGCTCGGCTGTTCGATCCGTGGCTCCCGGACGAGCCGCCCGAGGTGCGGACGCGCTACGTCGCCGACGAGGCCGTGGAGGAGCTCGGCTCCCTGCTGCTGGTCCACCTGCCGTGGAACAGCGAGAGCGTGTCGCGCCGGTGCCTGCACGATCGCCCCGATCGCGACGCGCCGCTGCGCGTCACGTGCTGGACCCTGGAGTATCGCTACGAGCTGGTGGTCCCCGGCGGCTACGAGGTCTTCGGGCTGCCCGAGGACCAGCGGATCGAGACCGAGTGGGGGACGTGGAGCCTGCAGTTCCACGAGCAGCTGCTGGTGGAGGCGTCGGCTCAGGGGGAGGGTGGTGCGGACGGGCTGTCGGCCCCGCGGATGAGTGACGGCGTGCCCGAGGACCAGCGCACCGTGCCCGGGGTGGTGGCGATCGCCCGCTACCAGATCCTGCACAACCGCGTCCCCGTCGAGGGCTACGCCTCGTTCCTCGACCTCGCCGGCCGTCACGTGCTGTCCATCGGCGATCCGGTGGTGCTGCGCCGGGTCAGCGCGACGCGATGAGCCCGCGCGGACGACGCCGCGAGCCCGCGCCCGGCACGGGGCGCTGGCCAGCGGCCGCGAATGACCCCATGATCGATCGGAACCGACGAGACCCCGGGAGGGTGTGGTGCGACATCTGCTGACGGCCGCGACCGCCGCGGTGCTGCTCGCCGCGGCGTACGCCGCGTACGCGGGCGAGGGCGCCGCCGCGGGCGGCGAGCCGATCCACCTGACGCTGGTGGCACTGAACGACTTCCACGGCGCGCTGGACGGCGAGGAGGCGTGGGCCGGCCCCGACGCCGGCCGCTGGGGCGGCGCCCCGGTGGTGGCGGCGTACGTCGACGCGATCCGCGCCGAGAACCCCGGCGGCACGCTGCTGCTCGACGCGGGCGACATGCTGCAGGGGCCGCTGCTGTGCAACCACTTCGAGGGCGCGCCGGTGGCGGACTTCTACCGGCACCTCGGGGTCGCGGCCTCGGTGCTGGGCAACCACGAGTTCGACTACGGCCCGGTGGGCCCCGACTCGGTGCCGGTGGGCGACGAGGACCCGCGCGGCGCGCTGGGGGCTTACGCCGGGCGGCTGGGGGTCCCGATCCTGGCCGCCAACGTGCGCCAGGTGGAGGAGGGGCACCCGCTGCCGGCCGCGATCGTGCCGCACCACCTCGTGGAGGTCGCCGGCGTGAAGGTCGGGCTGATCGGGATCTCGACGACCAAGACGCCGACCCAGACCGTGGGGCTCAACGTCGCCGACCTGGCGTTCGACGACCCGGGCCCCGCGGTGGCGCGCGAGGTCGCCGCGCTGCGGGCCGAGGGCGCCGAGGTGATCGTCGTGCTCGGCCACCTGAGCCAGGGCTGCCGCGGCAACGGCGGCTGGCCCCCGCCCGAGACCTGCGAGCCCCACGGCGAGCTGGCCGCGATCCTCGAGGGCGGCGGCGGGGCCGTCGACGCCGTGCTGGCCGGGCACGAGCACGCGTTCTACGCCAACACCCCCGGCGGCGTGGCGGTCACCGAGTCCGGGTCGCGGGGCCGCTCGCTGGCCCGCGTCGAGCTGTACGTCGACCCCGCCACGCGGCGGGTGATCCGCGACCGCACCGTGGTCCACGAGCCCGTCGCGGTCTGCGAGCTCGCCCCCGCCGAGGGCCGCGGGTGTTACGACCGCCGGGCCAGGGGCCCCTGGAAGCCCGCGACCTACGCCGGCCGCACGATCGTGCCGGACGCCGCGGTCGCCGCGCTGATCGAGCCCTACCGCGCCGAGATCGACGCGCTGTGCGCCGAGCCGCTGGCCACCGTCGCGGTCGAGATCGGCCGCTCCCGGGACGGCGAGTCGGCCGCCGGCAACCTGGTGGCCGACGCGATGCGCGCCCACTTCCCGGACACCGACGTGGCGGTGGTCAACGGCGGCAGCCTGCGCGCCGACCTGGGCCCGGGACCCGTGACGTTCTGCGACGTGTACGCGGTGTTCCCGTTCGACACCCACATCACCGAGGTGCGGATGACCGGCGCCGAGCTGCGCGAGCTGATGCGGATCGGCACCAGCGGCGCCCACTCGGTGCTGCAGGTCTCCGGCCTGCGGGTCGGGATCGACCCGAACCGGGAGGAGGCCGAGGACCGCGACGGCGACGGCGAGATCGACTTCTGGGAGCGGGACAAGCTCGCCGCGATCACCCTCGACGACGGCTCGCCGATCGATCCCGAGGCGAGCTACAAGGTGATGATCCCCGACTTCGTGTACCACCGCCCCGACGACATGCAGCACCTGTTCGGGGCGATCCCCGCCGACCGCGTGACCCACCACCCGGACCTGATCCGCGACGCGATGGTCGGCCTGCTGCGCGGCCGCGACGAGCCCCTCGGCGCCGACGGCGGCTGGCCCCTGCCGCAGCGCGACGCGCCCCGGATCGAGATCGGGGATATCGACTAGTACGCCGTTTCAGTGGTTTTGATCTTTACAATTCCTTGACAAGTCAGGATA
>CAZOYV010000083.1:0-28823 GCA_964584075.1 uncultured Rickettsiales bacterium
CCGCCGCCCAGCCCCGCGCCGCGGGAGCCGAGCCCGCCGCTGCCGTACTGGTTGCCGTACTGCAAGCCGATCACGCCACCGACGAACGCCGACTGGCCCACCGCCAGCCCGCCGCTGCCGAACAGGTTGTCGTTGCTCTCCATCACCGACAGCTCGGCGAGCAGGCCCGCGCCCTCGGCGATCTGCTTGTTGAGCTGGGACTCGGCCATCGCGACCTTGGTGCCCCGGGCCCGGTCGAGCTTGGCGTCCTGCTTGCCGACCTTGCCCTCCTCCTTCTTGGCGCGGTCGCCCTCGCCGGCGTCGGGGTTGCCGGCGATCTCCTTCTTCTGCGGCGTGGGTGGGGGCGGCGGCACGTACTGGACCTCGGCGATGCGCTCCGGGACCCGCACGATCTCCTGGGCCGGATCGTAGGGCGTCGAGGCCACGACCACCGACAGCGCCAGCCCGAGGAACCCGACCAGCAGCAGGATCCCCAGGTAGAAGAAGTTGATCCCGGCGGTCAGCCCCGGGATCACGCGCTTGCCCTGGGGGACCTGCTGCACGAAGTAGATCGCGTGGCCGAGGTCGAGCACGAAGCGGCCGTGCTCGGGCAGCGGGCAGGTGAAGCCGTGCTCGCCCTCGAACGCGCGGCGCGCCGCGACCAGGTCCCGCAGGCTGGTGCGCACGCCGCCCTCGTCGAGGAACCCGCGGGCGGCGGTGGGGAAGTTGACCTGGACCGCGCTGCCGATCCGCTCCACCAGCGGGTAGTCGTCGGCGGGCAGGTCGTCGGCCGGGGCGAACAGCGTCTGCTCGTCCCCCCGCCGCCGCAGCTCGTCGAGCAGCAGCCCGCCGGGGAGCGTCACCATCGAGGCCGCCGCGCCCATCGAGGCGAGCACCGGGCTGGAGGCCACCAGGCCGCCGCCGATGCCCAGCACCACGGGCGCGATCCCGACCCAGGCGCCCACCGGGCGGGGCTTGCGGGCGTCGTCTCCCAGGGTCATCCGCCGGTCCTCGGGGCCCAGGTGGCGCACGTCCATCAGGGTCTCGCCCCAGACCTGGCCGACCTCGACCGCCGGGGGCAGCGACGGGTCGTTGCCCAGCTCGCTCGAGCCGGTGCCCGACCGCATCACGAAGCTCATCACGTCCTCGCGCAGTTCTTGCCGGGTGTGGTCCATCGGGTCCTCCTCGCGGTAGCGCTCATACCTACAAGTATGTTTTACCGCCGACGAGAAATACTTACAAGTATGTATTCGGTCAAGAGATGGTCCCGATCGGGCCTTTCCCGTTGACAACCGGCGGACTAGAATCGCCGTCCAACGGCCGGCCGAGGAGGACGGGGAGCCCCACACGGGCCGGCGCGAGGACCGTCATGGAAGACAGCTACCGCCCCGGCGAGATCGAGAAGAAGTGGCAGCAGCGCTGGGAGCAGCAGCGCGTGTTCGAGGTGCCGACCCACTCCGAGCGCCCCAAGTTCTACGTGCTGGAGATGTTCCCGTACCCCTCGGGCCGCCTGCACATGGGGCATGTGCGCAACTACTCGATCGGCGACGTGATCGCCCGCTACAAGCGGATGCAGGGCCACGACGTGCTGCACCCGATGGGCTGGGACGCGTTCGGCCTGCCCGCCGAGAACGCCGCCATCGAGCACGGCGCCCAGCCGCAGCAGTGGACGTTCGACAACATCGACCGGATGCGCGTGCAGCTGAAGCGGCTGGGGTTCTCCTACGACTGGAGCCGCGAGCTGGCGACCTGCGACCCGGCGTACTACCGCTGGGAGCAGCTGGTGTTCCTGCGCATGCTCGAGCGCGGGCTGGCCTACCGCAAGGAGTCGCTGGTCAACTGGTGCCCGACCTGCGGCACGGTGCTGGCCAACGAGCAGGTCGTCGACGGCGCCTGCTATCGCGACGACACGCCGGTGGTGCACAAGAAGATGACGCAGTGGTTCCTGCGCATCACCGACTACGCCGAGCAGCTGCTGGTCGACCACGACCAGCTCGGCGGCTGGCCCGAGGCGGTCAAGACGATGCAGGTCGAGTGGATCGGCAAGAGCCACGGCTCGATGATCCGCTTCGAGGTCGAGGGCAGCGACGAGCCGATGGAGGTGTTCACCACCCGGCCCGACACGCTGTACGGCGCGACGTTCATGTCGATCGCCGCCGAGCACCCGCGGATCGAGGACCTGGTCCAGGGGTACGACAAGGCCGACGAGGTGCTGGAGTTCTGCCGGCGGGTGGCGTCGGAGGACACCATCTCGCGCACCGCCGAGGACCGCGAGAAGGAGGGGATGTTCACCGGGGCGTACTGCATCAACCCGGTCACCGGCTGGCGGATGCCGATCTACGTGGCCAACTTCGTGCTGGTCCACTACGGCACGGGGATGGTGATGGCGGTGCCGGCCCACGACCAGCGGGACTTCGAGTTCGCCAAGAAGTACGAGCTGCCGATCGAGGTCGTGATCCAGCCCAGGGGCGAGGCGCTGGACGCCGCCGCGATGGAGACCGCCTACGTCGAGCCCGGCGAGATGGTGAACTCCGGGCCGTTCGACGGGGTGTGGAGCACCGACGGGATCCGACGGGTCACGGAGTACCTCGACGAGCAGGGCAAGGGCCGCAGCACGATCAACTACCGGCTGCGGGACTGGGGCGTGTCGCGGCAGCGCTACTGGGGCGTCCCGATCCCGGTGATCCACTGCCCCGAGTGCGGCATCGTCGGCGTGCCCGAGGCGGACCTGCCGGTGCGCCTGCCGCTGGACGTCACGATCGACGGCAAGGGCGGCTCGCCGCTGGAGAAGAACGACGAGTTCTACCGGGTGCCGTGCCCGGAGTGTGGCGGCGAGGCCCACCGCGAGACCGACACGTTCGACACCTTCGTGGAGTCCAGCTGGTACCACGCGCGGTACTGCTCGCCGGACTGCGCCAGCGCGCCGTTCGACCGCGCGGCGGTGGACCGCTGGCTGCCGGTGGACCAGTACATCGGCGGGATCGAGCACGCGGTGATGCACCTGCTCTACGCGCGGTTCTACAACAAGGTGCTGCGCGATCTGGGGTTCGTCGGGGTCGACGAGCCCTACCGCAACCTGCTGACCCAGGGCATGGTCTGCAAGGAGACGCTCAAGGTCGAGGACCTGGGCTACGTCTACCCCGAGGAGGTCGAGGAGGGGGTCCACAAGCCCAGCGGCAAGCCGGTGACGGTCGGGCCGGTGGTCAAGATGTCCAAGTCGCTGCGCAACGTGGTGGACCCCGACGCGCTGGTGGAGCGCTACGGGGCCGACACGGCCCGGCTGTTCTGCCTGTTCGCCGCCCCGCCGCGCAAGGACCTGGACTGGAGCGAGCAGGGGGTCGACGGCTGCTACCGGTTCCTCAACCGGGTGTGGCGGCTGGTGGCGCGGCACCGCGAGGCGATCGCGGCGTGGGACGGCGAGGGGCCGTGGGCCGCCGGGGGGCCGGCGCGCGAGCTGCGCGGGGCGGTCCACCGCACGATCCGCAAGGTGACGCAGGACATCGAGGACCGCTTCCAGTTCAACACCGCGATCGCCGCGGTGATGGAGCTGGTCAACACGGTCTACAAGTACGAGGCCGAGCAGGAGCGGGCGCTGGCCGCCGGCGGGCCGGTGGCCCCCGAGCAGGCCGCGCTGTACGAGGGCGTGGTCGCGGTGGTCCGCCTGCTGGCGCCGTTCGTGCCCCACGTGGCGGCCGAGTGGTACGAGCGCACCGGGGGCGAGGGGCTGCTGCTGGACCAGCCGTGGCTGGCGTGGGACCCCGAGGTGACGGTCGAGGCCAGCGTGACGCTGGGGATCCAGGTCAACGGCAAGCGCCGCGGCGAGGTCACGGTGCCCCAGGACGCCGGCGAGGACGAGGTCCGCGCGGCGGCGCTGGCGGTGGAGAACGTCGCCCGCCACCTCGAGGACAAGACGGTGGTCAAGGTCATCGTGGTCCCCGGCCGGCTGGTGAACGTGGTCGTGCGATGATGCGTGTCCGTCCAGGACGCGCGAGCGCGCAGAGGGCGCCCATCCGGGGCGCGGAGACCGCGGAGGAAGTGGCATGAGGCGCCCATCACGCCTCCAGCAAGCTGCCGGACTGGCGGCGCTCGGGGTGGTGGCGCTGGCGGCGACCGGCTGCGGCTACCGGCCGCTGCTGCGCGACGCGACGGCGCCCGGAGGCGTGCGGCGGATCGACGTGCCGCTGCTGGAGAACCGCAGCGACCAGGTCGGCATCGAGGCAGAGCTGACCGCCGCGCTGGTGGACCACCTGGACCGCTACCGCGCGGTGCACGTCACCACCGCGGAGCCCGATGCGGTGCTGCGCGGCACGATCCGCGAGATCGCGCTGCGCCCCACCGCGGCGTCGGGTGGCGGGGCCGCGCGGACCCAGGCGTTCTGGGCCGTGATCGTGCTCGACCTGCGGCTGGAGCGGACCGACGGCGGCGGGGTGCTGTGGCAGGCCACGGGGCTGCGCGGCGAGGCGGTCTACGACATGGGTCCGGTGCTGGTCGGCGAGGACGTCCTGGCCGCCGAGGACCTGCGGCGGCGGTCGATGATCGCCGCCGGGGTGCGGGTCGCCGAGGAGGGCGTCGAGCTGCTGATGGGAGGACGCTGACGATGGCGCGCGGAGGTCGAGATCCGGACGCGGCGGCGCGCGAGCTCGAGGGAGACCTGGAGCGGGGGGAGTTCCGCCCCGCGTACCTGCTGTACGGCACCGAGCCGTACCGCATCCGGCGCGCCCGCGAGCGGCTCGAGCAGGCCGTGCTGGCCGGGGGCGTGGGCGGCGACTTCAACCGCACCGTGCTGGTGGCGGGGCGGACCCAGCCAGAGGAGGTCCGCGACGCGGTCCGCACGGTCCCGATGCTGGGCGGGACGCGGCTGGTCGTCGTGGAGTGGATCGACCAGGTCGAGCCGAAGAAGAAGCGCGACGAGCTGCACGCCGCGCTGCACGAGCTGGTGGTCGCCGCGGTCCCCAGCTCGGTGCTGGTGATGACCGCCAAGGAGATCGACCGCCGCCGCAAGCTGTTCAAGGCCCTGCTCAAGGGCGGGCTGGCCGCGGAGTACCGCGTGCTGTGGGGCCGCAACCTGTCCACCTGGGTCGACCGCGAGGCCCAGCGGCTGGGCAAGCGCCTGGCGCCGCCGGCCCGCGAGCTGCTCGTCGACCTGGTGGGCAACGACCTGGGCAAGCTCCACAACGAGCTGCAGAAGCTGAGCTACTTCGTCGGGGACCGCGACCGCATCGAGCTACAGGACGCCGAGCAGGCGGTCGCCGACCTGAAGATGTCGACGATCTACGAGCTGACCGAGGCGCTGGGCAAGCGCGACCTGCGCGGGGCGCTGCGCGCGCTGGGCAAGCTCGACGAGCAGGGCACCGCCGAGGTCCGCACCGTGTGGCTGATCGGGGAGCACTTCCGCCAGCTGCTGACCGCGCGCGTGGCCCACGAGGGCGGGATGGGGTCCGAGGACGCGTGCCTCGCCGCCGGCGTGCGCAAGAACGTGGTGTGGAAGGTCAAGGACCAGCTGCGCCACCGCGACGCCGCCCAGCTGCGGGCGGCGCTGCTGCGCATCGCGCGCACGGACGACGAGCTGCGGCGCAGCAAGATCCCGGCGCGGATCCAGCTGGATCGGCTGACGATGGAGCTGTGCAGGTAGGGGAGGCGGCTCAGTCCGACTTGGACTGGACGGCCTTGGTCAGGCGGCTGATCGTGCGGGCCGCGGTCTTGGCGGGGATCACGCCCTTGCTGCGGTTCTGGTCGATGACCTTGACCGCGTCCTTGAGGTGCGTCTCGGCCGCCGCGGCGTCGTCGCCGTCGATCGCCTCGCGGACCCTCTTGACCGCGCTGCGCATCTTCGACCTGAAGTGCACGTTGCGCTGCCGGCGAACCTCGCTCTGACGCAGCCGCTTCATCGTCGACTTGTGGTGGGGCACGTCACTTCCTCCAGCTCTTGCCGCCCTCCACGGGGGCGCAAGGTCCGAGGCTATCTACTCCGTCGTCCCTGGCGTGTCAAGTGAATCCCGCAGCCATGCGGGTTTGCGGGGGTGGCGCGGTTGCGGTTGACGGACCCGCGTCTGGGCCCTACTATCCGCCGCGGTTCGCGCCCGCACCCGCGCCGGAGACCTCGACGCATGGCAGAGAATCCGTACTCCGACACGCCCTACGACTACGAAGACCTCGAGAGCCGCAAGATCCCGATGAAGCTCCCCGACTTCAAGCGGGGGCGCGAAGAACGGAACACCCTGTTCCACGTGATCTACGCCGAGCAGTTCGACCGCAAGACGCTGGACCGCCTGTGCCGCCTGGCCACGCGGATGCGGCTGATCAGCAAGACCGAGGAGGGCAACCCCTACCTGGCCAACCTGCTGCGGCTGAAGTCGGCGATGCTGTACTTCACCCAGCCCTCGACGCGGACCTACCTGTCCTTCGTGCGCGCCTGCCAGTACCTGGGCATGGACTACGCCGAGGTCCGCGATCCGCGGATCTCGTCGGCGCTCAAGGGAGAGAGCGACCTGGACGCGCTGCGCACCTTCTCCAGCTACTTCGACGTGGTCATCCTGCGCCACCACGAGGCGGGCTTCGCCGAGCGCGCGGCGTACATGATGAAGTTCGACTGCGACCGCCCGATCCCGGTGATCAGCGGCGGCGCCGGCTCGGACCAGCACCCGACCCAGGCGCTGCTCGACGTGTACACGCTGAAGCGCTCGTTCGAGGAGCGGCGCATCGGCGGCGGCCCGCGCCCGGGCCCGATGAGGGACCGCACGGTGGCGTTCGTCGGCGACATCAAGCGCGGCCGCACCGTGCACTCGCTGGCCAAGCTGCTGACGCGCTACGAGGGCATGCGGCTGGTGTTCGTCTCACCGCCCGAGCTCGAGATGGACGAGACGATGCGCGAGTGGCTCGACCACAACGGCGTGGAGTACGAGGAGAGCCACGCGCTGGCGCCCGTGCTGCCCGACGTCGACGCGGTGTACATGACCCGGATCCAGGACGAGCACGACCGCGAGGGGGACAACCCGGTGGACTACACGGCCTATCACCTCACCAAGGAGATGATGAGCCAGATGAAGGACACCGCGATCGTGATGCACCCGCTGCCGCGGCGCGGCGAGCTGGACATCCGCATCGATCGCGACCCGCGGGCGATGTACTGGCGGCAGGAGCGCAACGGGATGTGGATCCGGTCCGCGCTGCTGGCCTACCTGCTCGAGGTCGAGGCCGAGATCAACGACTACTTCCTGACCCGCATCGAGGAGCACCGCGGCTGAGCCCGCGGGGAGGGGGAGGACGGTGCAGCCCACGGTGATCGAGGGGGGACGGGTCCTCGATCCGGCCCACGCGCGGGACGAGCTCGCCGACCTGGGGATCGACGCCGAGGGGCGGATCGCCGACCCCGCCACGCTGCCGCCCGACGCCCTCCGCGTCGACGCGCGAGGGCTGCTGGTGCTGCCGGGGTTCGTCGACCTGCACGTGCACTTCCGCGAGCCCGGCTTCGAGCACAAGGAGACGATCGCGACCGGGTCGCGGGCCGCCGTGGCCGGGGGGTTCACCACGGTGTGCTGCATGCCCAACACGCGGCCGGCGCTCGACGGCGTCGAGCGGCTCCGAGCGCACGACGAGGCGGCGCGGGCCGCCGGCGCGGCGCGGGTCCACGTCGTGGCGGCGGTGACCCGGGACCGCCGGGGCCGGGAGCTGGCGGACCTGGAGGCGCTGGCCGAGGCCGGGGCGGTGGCGTTCTCGGACGACGGCGACGCGATCGACGATCCCGCGGTGATGGAGGCCGCGCTGCGCCGCTGCCGCGCCCTGGACCGGGTGGTGGCGGTCCACGAGGAGCTGCCCGAGCTGGTCCGCGGCGGCGCGATGCACGAGGGCTCGGTCAGCGCCGAGCTGGGGATCCGCGGCAGACCGGCCGCGGCCGAGGAGCAGCTCCTGGCCCGCGATCTCGAGCTGGCGCGGAGGACCGGGGGGCGGCTGCACGTTTGCCACATCTCCACCGCCGGCGCCGTGGAGCTGGTGCGCCGCGCCCGGGCCGACGGCATCCCGGTCACCGCCGAGGTCACGCCCCACCACCTGCTGCTGCAGCACGAGGCGCTGCGCACCCGCGACCCGCGGCTGAAGTGCAACCCGCCGCTGCGCACCGAGGGGGACCGGCTGGCCTGCGTCGCCGGCCTCGCCGACGGCAGCATCGACTGCGTCGCCACCGACCACGCGCCCCACTCCGCGCGGGAGAAGGACGTGGCGTTCGAACTCGCGGCGCCGGGCATGATCGGGCTGGAGACCGCGCTGGGCCTGCTGCTGCGGCTGTACCGCGACGGTGCGCTGTCGCTGGCCCGGGTGGTGGCCGCGCTGTCCCACGACGCCGCGCGGTGCTACGGCCTGGACGCCGGGACGCTGGCGCCGGGCGCCCCGGCGGACGTGACGCTGGTGGACCTCGCCGCCGAGGTCACGGTGGACCCCGAGGCGATGCACTCCCGCTCGCGGAACACGCCGTTCGGGGGCTGGAGGCTCCCCGGCCGGATCGTGCGCACGCTGGTCGGAGGGCGGACCGTCCACGAGGGTTGAATCCCGCTCCGGCGGGGCGTACATTGCGCGCCTCGAATCGCCGACAGGAGGCCCGATGAGCCGAATCCCGATGACCCCCAAGGGCGCCGAGCTGCTCCGCGAGGAGCTGAACCGGCTGCAGGGCCCCGAGCGGGCCAAGAACATGAAGGACATCGAGCGCGCGCGGGAGCACGGCGACATCAGCGAGAACGCCGAGTTCGAGGCCGCCAAGGACCGCCAGGCCCAGATCGAGGGCCGGATCATGGACATCAAGGGCAAGCTCAGCAGCGCCGAGATCATCGATCCGACCAAGCTGCGTGGCGACCGCGTGATGTTCGGCGCCACGGTCACGATCGAGGACCTGGAGAGCGGCGAGGAGTCGACCTACAAGATCGTCGGCGAGGACGAGGCGGACCTGCGGGAGGGCACGATCAGCGTGATGTCCCCCATCGCCCGTGCCGTGATGGGCAAGGAGGAGGGGGAGATCGTGACCCTCGTCGCGCCGCGCGGCAACCGCGAGATCGAGATCATGTCCGTGGAGTACAAGTAGCCGCCATGCCGCCGCGGTCCGGAGGACGACCGCCTCCCGGACCCCCTGCCCCCGAGGACCCCGTCCTCTCCGTCAAGGGCCTCGGGCCCGCCGCCGCGAAGCACCTCGAGCGCATGGGGATCACCACGGTCGGTGCGCTGCTGCTGCACGTGCCGCGGCGCTACGTCGATCGCCGCGTGGTGACGCCGATCGGCGAGCTGGTGCCCGGCGAGGAGGCGGTGGTCTGCGGCACGGTGTTCTCGACGCGGGTCCGCCGCGGGCGTCGCGGGCGGATCCTCGAGCTGGGGGTCGAGGACGCCACCGGGCGCTGCCGCGGCCTGTGGTTCCGCGCCCCGGTGTTCCTCGCGCGGCGCTTCCACCCGGGCACCCGGGTGCGGCTGGCCGGCACCCCCGAGGAGCAGCGCGAGGGGCCGACCTTCGTCCACCCCGAGGCCGAGGGCGAGGACGAGGTCCGCGCCACCGGCCGGGTCGTGCCGGTCTACGGCACCACCGAGGGGGTCAGCCCGCGCCAGGTCGAGACCTGGGTCGGCAGGGCGCTCGACGCGGCCCTCGGTGGGGTGGTCGACCGGGTCCCGCCGGCGCTGCGCCGCGAGCTGGGCCTGATGCCCCTGCGCGAGGCGCTGCTGGCGCTGCACCGGCCGGGCCGGGACGCCGATCTCGAGCCCCTGCTGGCCGGGACCAGCGAGGCCCACCGCGCGCTGCTGTTCCAGGACCTGCTGGGGATGCAGCTGGCGCTGGCCCTGCGGCGGCGCTCGATCAAGGCCTCGCCCGCGGTGGAGGTCACGGCCTCGCGGGCGCAGCTCGACGAGGCCACCGCGCGGCTGCCGTTCACGCTGACCGGGGCCCAGCGGCGGGTGATCGACGAGATCCACGGCGACCTGTGCAGCGGGCGGCCCTCGTGCCGGCTGCTCCAGGGCGACGTCGGCTGCGGCAAGACGGTGGTGGCGATGCTGGCCTCGCTGCCGGTGCTGCAGAGCGGGCACCAGGTGGCGTTGATGGTGCCCACCGAGGTGCTCGCCGACCAGCACCTGCGCTCGGCCGAGGCGATCTACGCGCCGCTGGGGTACCGCACCGTGTTCCTCGGGGGCTCGCTGCGGGCCCGCGCCCGGCGGGACGCCGAGGAGCACGTCGCGGCCGGGACGGCCCAGGTGGTGATCGGGACCCAGGCGCTGTTCCAGCGCGGCGTGGCGTTCGCCGACCTCGGGCTGGCGGTGGTGGACGAGCAGCACCGCTTCGGCGTGCAGCAGCGGGCCGACCTGGCCGCCAAGGGCGCGTTCCCCCACGTGCTGGCGATGAGCGCCACGCCGATCCCCCGCTCGGTGGCGATGGCGCTGTACGGTGACCTCGACCTGTCCGTGATCGACGAGCTGCCGCCCCGGGGCGGGGTGGTCACCGAGATCGTCGGGACCGGCCAGCGGGAGCGGGTGTTCGGCGAGGTCCGCGCCGCGGTGGCCCGCGGGGAGCGGGCGTTCGTGGTCTACCCGCTGGTGGAGCAGAGCGAGAAGCTGGCCCAGGTGCGCGACGCGGTGGGGATGGCCGAGGAGCTGGCCGAGGGGCCGCTGCGCGGGCTCGACGTGGGGCTGCTCCACGGACGGATGGCGCCCGAGGACAAGGACGCGGTGGTCGCCGACTTCCGCGCCGGGCGCTACCAGGTGCTGGCCACCACCACCGTCGTCGAGGTCGGCATCGACGTGCCCGAGGCGACGGTGATGGTGATCGAGAACGCCGACCGCTTCGGCCTGGCCCAGCTGCACCAGCTGCGCGGCCGCGTGGGCCGCTCGACGCGCGCCGGGCGCTGCTACCTGTTCTGCGACGGCCGCGCCCGCGAGGGCCGGCTGGCGATCCTGGCGCACACCGACGACGGCTTCGCCATCGCCGAGGCGGACCTGCGCCACCGCGGGCCCGGCGACCTGCTGGGCACGATCCAGGCGGGCCACGCGGTCCAGCGCTTCCCCACGTCGCCGCGCTTCACCCGTGTGCTGGCAGAGGCCAAGCGGGCGGCGGCGGACCTGATCGCGCGCGACGGGTTCGACGCGGACCCCGCGTACCGGGACCTGCGCGACCTGGTGCGGTCGCGCTGGGGGGCGAGCTTCCGCCTGGGGGTCTAGCCCGGGTGCTAGGGCTTGCCGGCGGTGACGTTGAACGTCATGTGGTCGGTGGGGGTGGTGACGACCTCCTCGCCGAAGAACGCCGAGCCGTCCCAGGTGTAGCGGCGCAGCGTGCCGGTCTGGTTGGGCAGGCCGTCGGCGTTGACGTACAGCTCGTTCTTGCCGTCGCCGTCCAGGTCGAGGATCGCCGCGGCGTGCTCGAACTCGGCGACCTCCGAGTCCTTGGCCACCAGCTCCGAGGTGAACCCGGCGTCGCCCTGGCGCAGCATCCAGACCCCCGAGGTCATCGTCGACGCCACCAGCTCGTTCTTGCCGTCGCCGGTCAGGTCGCCCGCGAGCAGGAAGCGGCACTGGGCGTCGCGGAAGGTGGCCAGGTCGGTCTCCTCGACCTGGTCGCCCGACCAGCGGTAGCGGCGCAGCACCAGCGGGTCCTCGGTGGTCACGGCCCCGTCGACGACCTTGCGCTCCGGCTCGATCGCGGCGATCAGGTCGGGGTGGCCGCGGCCCTCGACGTCGGCCACCAGGATCTCCTTGACGTGCGCGCCCTCGAACGTGGCGACCTCGAAGCGCTGCGGCTCGCCGTCCACCAGCCGGTAGCCGACGATGTGGCCCGGCTGGGGCGTGCCGTCCAGGCGGTTGGGAGCCGACGGGGTGACGAAGAACTCGACGGTGCCGTCCCCGTCCACGTCGCCGATCTCCACCTCGTGGACGAAGGTCCGCTCCGCGGTGCGATCCACCTCGGTGACCGTCCAGTCGCCGCCGTCGGCCGGGATCTGGAGCACCGCCACGACCCCCTGATCGTGGGTCGCGATCACGACGTCGTCGCGGCCGTCCCCGGTGACGTCGCCGAGCTCCATGTCCCGCAGCCGCTCCTGCTCGCCACCGAACGTGGGCGCCCAGTGGGTCGTCGCGGTCCAGGCGCCGTCGACCTTGCGCCATGCCTTGAGCCGCGCCGCGTTGGCGCCGATCGTCAGGATCGCCGGGCCCTGGCCGTCGAGGTCGACCACCAGGGCCTTGTGGAACACGTTGGACTCGGGGTCCTCGAGGGTCTCGGTCGCCCAGTGGTCGCCGGCCCCGCGGACCATCGTCAGCTTGGCCGGGCCGGGCACCGACTTGGCCTTGCCGGTCGCCGGGTCGGGCTCGGTCACGAAGTAGGCCTGGGCCAGCAGCAGCGTGTCGGTCTCGCCTGGCGGGGCGGGCGTGCGGACCTCGGCGGCGGTGGTCTCCTCGCCCCCGTCGTCGTCCTTGGGGCAGCCGGTCAGGGACCCCAGGGTGCACAGCAGGACCAGGGCCGGGATCAGCGAACGTCGCATGGTCGTCTTCCCTTCGTGGAATGGGGAGACTAGCACCCCCGGCGGCTCGACGGTACCCGGCGGATCGTGCGTACAATGCGTCCGTGCCCCGCGATGACCCCAGCCCCCGCCGCCCCGCCCGCCGCCGCGTGGGGCTGTGGCGCACGGTGGTGCTCAACCTCTCCGTGCTGGTGCTGGTGACCCTGCTGCTCAACGCCCTGCTGGTGTGGAACCTCGGGGCCCGCCAGCGCGCCGAGCAGCGCGAGCAGCTGGCGCGCCAGGTGGCGGTGCTGATCGCCGAGCAGGTCGCGGTGGAGGTCGACCGCGCGGGGGGCGCCCTGGCGCCCGAGCAGGCGTCCGCGATCGACCCCTTGCTGCGGGACGTGGTGGACGGCGAGCTGGGCCCCCACACGGTGCTGGTGGTGGACGCCTCGCTGAGGACCGTCGCGTCGGTGGGGGACGTGATCGGCAGCGACGGGTTGCCCCCCCCCGACCTGCGCGAGGCGGTGCTCGAGCGGCAGCCGGTGCTGGAGACCGAGTACCCCGCGGGCAGCTTCCTGGGGCCGCGCCACGTGGCGGCGTCGTGCCCGATCGAGCTCGATCGCCGGCTGCTCGGGGGCGTGCGCGTGGCGTACCCGGTGGGGGGCACGCTGACGTGGATCGCCGACATGCGGCTCGTGATCTTCGCGCTGTACGCGCTGGGGGCGGTGGCGATCGTCGCGGTGTTCGGCTCGGGGGTGTTCCGCAAGAGCGTGATCGAGCCGATCCGGGTGCTGATGGTCGGTACGCGCCGCGTGGCCGAGGGGACGTTCAGCATCCGCGTCCCCGAGGAGGAGCCCAACGAGCTCGGCGAGCTCGCGGCGTCGTTCAACCTGATGGCCGAGGAGCTGCAGCGCTATCGGCAGCGGAGCGAGGAGCAGGTGGGCGAGCTGCAGCACATCAACGACCTGCTGGAGCGGACCCAGCACGAGCTGGCGTTCCAGGCCCGGATGGCCGGAGTCGGGCGGCTCGCCGCGGGCGTGGCCCACGAGATCGGCAACCCGCTGGCGGCGGTGATGGGGATGGTCGACCTGCTCCGCGAGGACGATCTCGACGGGGCGGAGCGCGACGACCTGCTGCGCCGGATCAACGACGAGCTGGAGCGGGTGCACCACATCCTGCGCACGCTGCTCGATCACGCCCGCCCGCCGGACGGGGTGGTCGAGGAGGTCGCGTTGCAGGATGCGATCCGCTCCGCGTGCGAGATGGTCTCGGTGCAGAAGGACTTCCAGGAGATGACGCTGGAGGTGGCGCTGCCCGAGGGGTGCGCGGTGCGCGCCGATCCGGCGCGGCTGCGCCAGGTGCTGGTCAACCTGCTGCTCAACGCCCGCGACGCGGTGGAGGGGCGCGGCACGGTCGCGTTCGGTGCGGAACGCAGCGGAGACCGCTGGCTGGTGCGGGTGCGGGACGACGGACCGGGGATCCCCCCCGGCGCCGAGGACTCGATCTTCGACCCGTTCTACACCACCAAGGAGCCGGGCCAGGGCACCGGGCTGGGGCTGTCGGTCAGCCTCCAGCAGCTGGAGAGCTTCGGCGGGCGGCTGCGCTATCGTGCGGTCGAGGGCGGCGGCGCCGAGTTCGAGCTCGACCTGCCGGCGGTGTGAGCCGGCGGGAACCCCGATCACCGCCGCGGTGTCTTGCAAGGGGAGGTCCCGGACCTAGTGGATCGATCGATGGCCGAGTCTGCCCGCCACGCGCCGCCGCCGCGGACGTCCGCTCCCGACGGGGCCGAGCAGGAGATCCGGGTCCTGCTCCGCGCGGTGGCGCGGCGGCGGGCCTGGCAGGGCCTGCTGGCTAGCGCGGCGTGGGCCCTCGGCGCGGCGGGGCTGGCGCTCCTGGTGGCGCTGGCGGTCGCGCTGGTCGGCGGCGGCGCGGGGGTCGTGATCGCGGCGGCCGCAGCGACCCTCGTGGCCGGGCTGGTCGCCACCGCGCTGGGGACCGCGGGGCCCGCGATCCGGCGCGCGCGCAGCACGGAGTGGCGCGCACGGGTGGTCGATCGCGCCGCGGGGGGCGACGCCGTGTGGTGCGCGGTGGAGCTCGGCGAGCAGCGCCGTGCGGGAGCGCTCGTCGACCCGTTCGGCGTGCGGCGCCTGGAGTCGCACCTGGCGCGCACCGCCGCGGCGGTCCGGACCCTGCGCCCGGTGGGCGTGGTGGCCTGGAGCGCGGCGGATCGGGCCGCGCTGGCCGGGCCCGTGGTGCTGCTGCTGGCGGCGGGCGCGCTGGCGCTCCCGGGGGCCGCGGAGCGCCTGTTCGGGGCCCTCCGCCCGGAGCCGGTGGTGGCGCCCTGGAGCGCGGCGCCCGACGAGCCCGAGCTGGTGCTGCGCGACGTCGTGGTCCGGCTGACCCCGCCCCCGTACACCGGGCTGCCGGCCCGGACGCTGCCGAGCGGGTCGGGGTCGTTCGCCGCGCTGCCGGGCACCGAGGTGACCGTCGAGGCCGACGTGGGGGCCACGGTGGACGCGGTGACGTTCCGGCTGGGGGACGGCCCGGTCCAGGCCGGGGAGGTGATCGAACGCGCCCGGGTGCGGGTCGCGTTCGTGGTCGGCGAGGCGCGGGGCTACCGGCTCGAGGTGGTCTCGCCGGCGAGGCCCGAGCCGCTGCGCACCGGCGTCCTGCGGATCGACCTGCTCGAGGACGCCGCTCCGCTGGCGAGCGTGTCCGGAGGGCCCCAGGAGGTCCTCGACTGGGAGGCGGCGGAGCAGGTCTCCGCGGTGCTCGAGGCCGAGGACGACTACGGCCTGCTGGGCGGCGAGTGGGTGCTGCGGCGCGGGGAAGAGGAGCTGGCCCGCGGCCCGGCGCTGCGCCTCGACGGGGCGCCGCGCTCGCTGGCGCGCGAGCTGGTCTGGTCGCGGCCCGCGCTGGCCCCGGGGGGCGGCGACCTGACGCTGGCGCTCGAGGTCCGGGACAACGACACGGTGCGGGGCCCCAAGGGGACGCGGGTGGAGGTGGCGACGCTGCGCTCGTACACCGCCGAGGACCGCCGCCGCGAGGTCCTCGACGCCCAGGCCGCGCTGCTGGAGCGCACGCTGGCGGCGCTGGGCTCGCACCTGCTGTGGGACCACGCCCTCGACCTCGGCGACGTCCCGGCGGCGGGCCAGGAGGCGGCCCGCGCCGGGGAGCGGATGGAGGCGCTGCTCCAGGCCGCGGCGGTCCTGCGCGACACCTACGGGCGTGACCCCGAGCCCGATCCGGCGGCGGTTTCCGCGGCGGGGACCGCGGTGGACGAGGTCGCGCGCAGCTGGGACCGGCTGCAGCAACAACAGCGGCGGCAGGCGTTCGATCGGGACGACGAGGAGGACGACGCCGCGCTGGTCGACGCGCTCGGGGAGCACGTGGGGAGCCTGGAGCGGGCGGCGCTGGTGCTGGACCGGCTGCTGGCCACGGCCCGCTGGGACGCGGTGCGGGCCGCGTCACGCGAGGCGGCGCGGGCGATGCAGGCGCTGCAGGACGCGCTCGAGGCCGGGGACCAGGCCGCGATCGACGCGGCGATGGTGGAGCTGCAGCGGCGCCTCGACGAGCTGCAGCGGCGGATGCTGGAGCTGGACTCCGGCCGGGCCCGCGAGCTGGCCAACGCCGCCACGGGGGGGCCCGTCGGGCCGGACCTGGCCGGGGAGCTGCAGCGCCTGCTGGCCGAGGGCCGGACCGCCGAGGCGATGGAGCTGCTGGCGCGCACCGAGCAGTCGATGGCCCAGCTCGAGGGCCTGCAGGGGCAGCCGGGGATGGACCCCGCGGCGATGGCCGCCGCGATGGCCAAGCTGGACACCGCGGTGGAGCGCGCGGAGGCGCTGGCCACCGAGCAGGAGGCGCTCAACGACGCCCTCGAGGCGTTGCAGGAGCGGTACCCCGGGGCGTCGGCACCCACGGGGGTCGAGCCGCTGCGGGAGGACCTGGCCGCGCTGCGCGAGCGGGTCGCCGGGCTGGCCCGCGAGGGGATGGACCCCCGCATGGTGCGCTCGGTGCGAGACCGGGCCGAGCGGGCCGACGAGTACCTCGAGGACGCCGACCGCGGGCTGGCCTGGGGGGACGCCGACCGGGCCCTGCGGGGCCTGGCCCGCAGCGACCACGAGGTGCTGGATCTGGTCGACCTGGCGGGGGTCTACGCCGACGCCGGGGCCAGCGGGCTGAGCGCCGACGAGCTGGACGCCTACGGCGAGGAGCTCGACGCGGTGGAGCGGGCCCACACCGAGCTGATCGAGCGGCTGCTGATGGCCGAGCGCGGGTGGCGCCAGGCCCGCACCGAGGCTGCCGAGGCCGGTAGCGACGAGGTCGCGCGGCAGCAGTCGCTGGCCGACGACGCGGCGTCGTTCCAGGGGGATCTCGACGAGCTCGGCCCGCTGATGGGCGGGGGCGGCGCGGCCCGCCGGGACCTGCGCCAGGCCGAGCGCTGGATGCGGGCCACGGCGGGCGACGCGGAGGTCGGCCAGACCGGGCGCGCGGTGGACAGCGGGCGCGAGGCGGCGGCACGGATGCGGGCGGTGCAGCGCGAGCTGGAGTCGACCCGCGAGACGATCCAGTCCGGCGGCCAGGGCGGCGCGCAGCCGCTGGCGGCGTCGGCGTCGGGGTGGCAGTACTTCGAGGGGCGCCACCGGGGCGTCGATCGCGGCACCGTCGAGGTCCCGCCCCCGGAGCGGTTCCAGACCCCCGAGGAGCTGCGCCGCGCGGCGCTGGAGGCGGCCCTCGAGGACGCCCCGCCGCGCTACCGCGAGCTGAACGACGCCTACTACGAGGAGCTGCTGCGATGAGGCGTCGCCTGCCTGCCGCGGTGCTGGCCGTCGCGCTGGCGGTCGCCGGACCGGCCCTGGCCCAGGGCAGCGGTCCCTCGGCCGACGACCCGCTGCGCGACGTGTTCGACGCCCTGGCGCGGTCGGACCGCGCTGCCGCGCGGAGCGGCCTGGAGGCGGTGGAGGCCCGCGGTGTCGACGGCGACGACGTCCGCTTCGCCAGGGCCTACCTGGCCCACATGGACGGGGAGTACCAGGCGGCGCTGGACTGGCTGGACGACATCACCGCCGCCGACGATCCGGAGGTCGAGGACCTGCGGCGCACCGTGGCGGCGGCCGCGCGGTGGATGCGAGACGCCCGCGAGGTCGAGTCGGCCCACTTCCGGCTGCGCTACCCCGCGGGCGTCGAGGAGGTCATCGCGCAGCCGGCGCTGGAGGTCCTCGAGGCGGCCTACGAGGCGGTGGGAGACGACCTGGGGCTGTACCCCGAGGACCGGATCCTGGTGGAGATCTACCCGACCTCGATGGCGTTCGCCGAGTCCTCGGGCCTGCCGATGACGGCGATGGCCAACGACACCATCGCGCTGTGCCGCTGGGACCGGCTGCTGGTCACCTCGCCGATGGCCGCCCCGTTCGGCTACCCGTGGGCCGACACGCTGTGCCACGAGTACACCCACCTGGTGGTCAACCGGCTCGGCGCCGGCGGCGTCCCGGTGTGGCTCCACGAGGGCATCGCGGCGTTCGAGCAGCGCCGCTGGCGCGGCGTCACCGAGCTGACCCTCGACCCCTACGAGCGGTCCGCGCTGACTCGCGCGCTGCGCGACGAGGAGCTGGTCTCGCTGGCGCAGATCGGCAACTGCCTGGCCTGCCTCGACACCAAGGAGCAGGTCGGCCTGGCCTTCGCCCAGGTCCACACGATGGTCGACTACCTGGTCCGCGCCCGGGGGATGCAGGCGCTGCGCGACACGCTGGCGACCTGCCGCCTCGGCGTCGACGCCCAGGACGCGGTGGCCGCGGCCCACGGCGGCACGTTCGCCGAGTTCGAGGCCGGGTGGCGGACCTACGTCGAGGGCCGCGGGTGGTTCGCCGATCTGGAGGTCGGGGTGGTGGACCTGCAGCTCGACGGGGAGGGGACCGCGGACGACGACCTGCCCGCCGAGGACAGCCTGCTGGCCGGGAACACCGGCAGCGCAGGCCACGCCCGCCTCGGCGACCTGCTGCTCGACCGCGGCGAGCGCCGCGCCGCGCTGCTGGAGTACGGCCGGGCCGAAGCGCTGCTGCCGGTCCAGTCGCCGTCGCTGGCGTGCCGCAAGGCGTACGCCTACCGCGAGCTCGGCGAGCTCGACGAGGCGCTGGCGGTGCTGGAGCGGGCCCACGAGCTGTACCCCGAGTACCACCCGGTGGCGATCAACCTGGCGGCGGTCCAGGCGGACGCCGGCCAGCCGCGCCGCGCCCTGGAGAGCTACCGCAGGGCGGCGCTGCTCAACCCGTTCGATCCGCGGATCTACGCGGGCGAGCTGGCGCTGCTCGACCCGGACCGCGATCCGGAGCGCGTGCGGCGCGCGCGCGCCGCGCTGGACACCCTCCAGCGGCACCTGCGCTACGATGGAGCCCCGCGCGAGCCCGCCCCGGAGGGGGCAAGCGAGGCGGAGGAGGACCGCTGATGGTGACCCCGGCCCCCGGGCCCCTGCCGGACGACCTGGACGTGGCGGCGCTGTGCGGCCGGCTGCGCGCCGAGATCGGCAAGGCGATCGTCGGCCAGGAGCCCGTCGTCGAGCTGCTGCTGGTGACCCTGTTGGCCCGCGGCCACGCGCTGTTCCAGGGGGTCCCGGGGCTGGCCAAGACCCGGCTGGTGCGCTGCCTGGCGCGCGTCACGTCGTGCCGCTTCGCGCGGATCCAGTGCACGCCCGACCTGATGCCCGGCGACATCACCGGCACCGAGGTGCTGGAGGAGGATCGCGCCACCGGTCGCCGGCAGCTGCGCTTCATCCCCGGTCCGCTGTTCGCCAACCTGGTGCTCGCCGACGAGATCAACCGCGCCACCCCCAAGACCCAGGCGGCGCTGCTCGAGGCGATGGAGGAGCGCCGCGTCACCGCCTCGGGGCAGACCCACGAGCTGCCGGCGCCGTTCCAGGTCTTTGCGACCCAGAACCCGCTGGAGCAGGAGGGAACCTACCGCCTGCCGGAGGCCCAGATCGACCGCTTCATGGTGCGGATCCTGGTGGACTACCCGGGGCGCGACGACGAGCTGCGGGTCGCCGCGGAGACGACCCGCGACGAGGAGCCCGCGCTGGCGGCGGTGCTGGGGCCCGAGGAGCTGCTGGCGGTGCAGGGGCTGGTGCGGCGGGTCCCGGCGGCGCCCTCGGTGGTGGCCCGCGCCGTGGACCTGGTGCGCGCCACGCGTCCCGAGGTGGACGCCCCGGCGGTGGTGCGCGAGCACGTCGCGTGGGGGGCCGGCCCGCGGGCCTCGCGGTTCCTGGTGCTCGGCGCCAAGGCCCGCGCGCTGCTGCACGGGCGCGACGTGGCCAGCGCCGCGGACGTGCTGGCCCTGGCCCACGCGGTGCTGGACCATCGCCTGCTGCTGGGCTACCGCGCCGAGGCCGAGGGGCTGCGCGCCGAGCAGGTCGTCGACGAGATCCTGCGCGCCGACGCCAGGGACCGTGAGCCTGCCTGAGCCTGCCGGCGCCCGGCTGCACGCGCTGGCGCTGGCGAGCCGCGCCGAGCGCCTGGCGTGGCTCGCGCGGGAGGTGCTGCGCGGGGCGGCCGGGGGGGCACACCGCAGCAGGCTGCGCGGGGAGGGGACCGAGTTCGCCGAGTACAAGGAGTACGTCCCCGGAGACGACCCGCGCCAGATCGACTGGCGGGTGCTGGCCCGCAGCGACCGGCTGGTGGTGCGCCGCTTCGAGAGCCACCGCCAGGCTGCCGCCGTGCTGCTCGTCGACCACAGCCGCTCGATGGAGTTCGGGTCGCTGGAGCCCGGCCCCGGCGCCGCCCCCGACGTGCCCTGGACCAAGAGCGAGGCCGCGGTGATGGCCGCGGCCGTGATCGGGTTCGCGCTGCTGCGCCAGGGGGACCGCGTCGGGCTCACGCGGGTCGGCGAGCGTCCCGAGGAGGCCCCGGCGAGGACGGGCGAGGCCCAGCTCGGCGCGCTGTGCAGTGACCTGGCCCGGTCCGTGCCCGCCGAGGCCGCGACCGCCGACCTCGACGCCGCGCTGGCCTCGGCCGCTGCGCGGCTGCGGGGCCCCGGGCTGGTGCTGGTCGCGACCGACGCGCTGGCCGACGACGACGCCTGGCTGCGGCGACTCGGCGAGCTCCGCGCCGCGGGCCACGAGGTCGCGCTGCTGCACGTGATCGATCCCGCCGAGCGCGACCTGCCGTACCGCGATCCGGCGCGCTTCGTGGACCCCGAGGGGGGTGCGGAGGTGCGCGCCCACCCCGGACGCGTGGGCCGCCGCTACCGCGCCCTGTTCCGCGCCTTCGTCGAGGACCTCCACGGCCGGCTGCGCACCGCCGGCGTGCGCGTCGCGACGCTCCACACCGGGCAGCCGCTGCGCCGCACGCTGGCCCCGCTGCTGGCGACCCGCGGCCGCCGGGGAGGGGCGCGGTGAGGCTGTCGTTCGAGAGCGCCGCGCTGCTGGGCTTCCTGGCCCTGCTGGCGCTGCCCCTGCTGGCGCACCTGATGGGCTCCGGCGAGGTGCCCCGGCGCGTGCTGCCCACGGTGCGGTTCCTGCGGCAGGCGCAGCAGACCCTGCGCCGCCGCTGGCACCTGGACGATCCCTGGCTGCTGCTGGTCCGGCTGGCGCTGCTCGCGGCGCTGGTGACGCTGTTCGCGCGCCCGGTGCTCCACCGCCCGGTCCGGGTCGAGGCCGGGCCCCTCCCGGCGGTGGACACGGTGCTCGTGATCGACCGCTCGCTGTCCACCCGGACGCAG
This sequence comes from uncultured Rickettsiales bacterium, assembly GCA_964584075.1. Lineage (GTDB taxonomy): Bacteria > Myxococcota_A > UBA796 > UBA9615 > CAYRNR01 > CAZOYV01. Next base: position 21,138 of record CAZOYV010000083.1, read on the forward strand.
GAGGGCCGCCGGCAGCGCAGCTTCGACCGGATCCGCGCGCGCGGGCTGCAGATCCTCGACGAGCTGGAGCCCGGGGTCCGCGTCGGGCTGGTCTGGATGGACCACCGCGGCCGCCCGGCGGGCTCGGGGCTGAGCGCCGATCGGGCCGCGCTGCGGGAGGCGCTGCGGCGCGCCGAGCCGGGCTACGGCGCCACCGATCCGGGGCCGGCGCTGGAGCAGGCCGCCGCGTTGCTCGGCGCATCCCCGCAGGGGCACGTGATCGTGCTGTCCGACGGGACCGCCAGCGCCGTCCCGCGGGAGGCGCCCGAGGCGTGGTTCCCCGGGCTCGCGCTGACGATCGAGGACCTGGGGAGCGAGGCCGCCGGGGCGCGCAACCGCTACGTCGCGGCGGTGACCCCGCGCGAACCCGACGACCCCGCGCTGGGAACGCCGCTGCAGGTCGAGGTGGCGGGCGCCGACGACGGCGAGCGGGTCGAGGTCGACCTGGCGATCGAGGGGCTGGAGCCGATCCGGGGGACCGTCGAGGGCCACGAGCCCAAGCGCTTCCTGGTCTACGATCCCCCGCCGGGGCTGGTCCCGGGGACGGTGGAGTTGCAGCGCGACGACCTGCCCGCGGACGATCGCACCCCGTTCTTCCTGTCCGGATCGCGCGCGCTGCGGGTCCACCTGGTGGGCGGGGCGAGCGGCTCGACGGCCCGCGAGGACGACCTGTTCTACGCCGTGACCGCCTTGCGGCCGGGCCGCGACGCCCCCGGGGAGGTCGAGCCGGTGGTGCTCGATCGCGACGGCCTCGCGTCGCTCCCGGCCCGCCCCGGGACCGTCGTGGTGCTGGCCAACGTCCCGGCCAGCGCCGGGCTCGCGGCCGAGCTCGAGCGACTGCTGGAGGGGGGCGCCGGGGTGCTGATCGCGGCGGGCGGACTGGTCGACCGCGAGGCCTACCGCGACCTGCTGGGGCCGGTCCTGCCGGCGATCCCGGGGGCGGTCAAGTCGCGCGAGGGCCGCGCGTTCGAGGCCGCGCCGCTGGGGCTCGCCGCGCCGGACCTGGGCGAGCCGCTGTGGGAGCCGTTCGCCGAGGGGGGGCGGGCGTCGTTCCCCCACGCCCGGTTCGACCGCGTGCTGGAGGTCGAGCCCGCGCTGGAGCCGGACTCGCGCGTGCTGCTGCGCTACACCGACGGGCGCGCCGCGCTGCTGGAGCGGACGGTCGGGCCGGGCCGCCTGGTCCTGTACACCTCGACCCTCGACGACGACTGGAACGATCTGCCGATCCGGCCGATCTTCACGCCGATCCTGCACCAGCTGGTGCGCCACCTCGCCGGGGACCTCGAGCAGGTCGGCGGCGACGTGGTGCGGGTCGGCGAGCGCCTCTCGATCCCGCTGCCGGCGTCCCACCGTGGGCCCGGGCTGCAGATCCGGGGACCGGACGAGCGGGTCGTCCCGGTGGACCCGCCGGGGGCGCCCGATCAGCCGGTGCTGTTGCCCGCGCCGGATGCGCCCGGGCACTACCGCCTCGTCCAGGCCACCCCGGACGGCGGGGAGATCGTGCGCTGGCGGTACGCCGCGCGGGTCGATCCCGCGGAGTCGGCGCGCACGCCGCTGGACGTCGCCGCCGTGGCCGCGGCGTTCCCCGAGGCGGTGTTCGTCCGCGGCGAGGAGGGCGGGACGGCCACGGTGATGCGGCGCTCCCCGCTGGCGCCGTGGCTGGCGCTGCTGGCGCTGGCCGGGCTCGGCGCCGAGGCGGTGCTCGGGAGGCGGCGATGATCGACCGGCGGACGCTGTTGAAGGCGCTGGCGCTCGGGGCGATCGCCGGGCCGGTACGGAGCGCCGGCGCGGCGTTCGAGGCGACCCGCGTGGGGATCTGGCAGCTGGACCCCGGGTGGGGGGCGCTGCCCCGCGAGCGGGCGTTCCCCGATCTGCTCGAGGAGGTCGGCCTGCTGACCAGCATCCGCGTCGATCCCGAGCCCCACCGGGTGTCGCTGGCCGAGCTGCGCTCCCCGGCGCCCCCGCTGCTGGCGCTGGCCGGCGGCGAGGCGTTCACCCCGCCGGGGGACGCGGCCGTGACCGTCCTGCGCGACCACCTCGGCGCCGGCGGCTTCCTGCTGATCGACGACACCTCGGGGCTGGAGCGGAGCCCGTTCCACGACGCCGCCGGGGAGCTGCTGGGGCGGATCTTCCCCGACACGCCGCTGGCCCCGCTGGAGTTCGACCACGCGGTGTTCCGCAGCTTCTTCCTGGTGGACGGCGCGGTGGGGCGCCTCGCGGTGCGCCCCTACCTGGAGGGGATCGCGGTGGGGCAGGTCACCCCGGTGATCGTGTCACGCAACGACCTCTGTGGCGCCTGGGAGCGAGCGCCCGGAGGCGGCTATGCCCGCGAGGTGGTGCCGGGGGGCGAGCGCCAGCGGACCCGGGCCCTGGAGCTGGGCGTCAACCTGGTGACCTACGCGCTGACGGCCAACTACAAGAAGGACGTGGTCCACGTCGAGGCCCTGCTGCGGAGGCTGCGCGAGGAGGGCCGGATCCCGTGACGCCGTCGGTCGAGCAGGGCTGGGCGTGGCTGCCCCAGGCGCCCACCGCGGCGCTGGTCGCCGGGGCGGTGGTCGCCGTGGTGCTGGTCGGCGCGGCGGTGCGCAACACCCCCGGCTCGCCGGCCCGGGCGGCGCTCACCGCCGTGCTGCGGCTGACGTCGCTGGCGGTGCTGGTGGTGGTCCTGGCCGGCCCCTCGAGGACCACGGCCGTGGCTCGCTCGATCCGGCACCGGGTGGTGTTGCTGGTGGACGACTCGGCGAGCATGGGGGTGCGCGACGGGGACGGCACGCGGGCCGGGCGCGCCGCGGCGTTCGTCGATCGCCAGATCGCCTCGGCCGGGGCGGTCCGGGACGACGTGGAGCTGGAGCTCCGGGCGCTGGGGGCCCCGGGGGTCGCGCGGCCGCTGGCGGCCCCCGTCGACCCCGCGGCGGACGGGACCAGCACCGACTACCTCACCGCGCTGGAGGTGCTCGCCGAGGAGATCCCCCCCGCGGCGGTGGTGCTCGTCGGCGACGGGGCCGACCGTGCCACGCTGGGGCGGGTCCACGCCGCGGGCGACGACGAGGCGATCGCCGCGCGGGTCCACGACCTGCCGTTCCCGGTCCACACCGTGGCGGTCGGCGGACCGATCGAGCGGGATCTGCAGGTCCGGCTCGGCCCGCCCCCCCCGTTCGCCTTCGTGCGCCGGCCGTTCGACCTCGTCGCCGAGGTCCGCGCCGAGGACCTCGGCGGCCCGGTCCCGGTCACGCTGCGGCTCGACGGCGTGGTCCACGCGACCCGCGAGGTCACGCTGCCCCGGGGCGGCGGCAGCGCCAGCGCCGTGTTTCACGTGACACCCGACGCCACCGGCTACCTGACGCTGGAGGTGCTCGGGCCGGTCCCGGCCGACGACCCGCTGCCCCACAACAACGGGGACGCCTGCACGCTGCGCGTGATCCGCGACCGCACGCGCGTGCTGCAGCTGGCCGGGAGCCCCTCGTGGGACGTGCGGTTCCTGCGCCGCCTGCTCAAGGGGGACCCCAACATCGACCTGGTCAGCTTCTTCATCATGCGCACCGGGCCGCTGCACGGCCGCTACCGGGGCAGCCCGCTGAGCCTGATCGAGTTCCCGCACGACGAGCTGTTCGGCGAGGACCTGCCGGGCTTCGACCTGGTCGTGCTGCAGAACTTCACGTTCGAGAACTTCCCCTCGTTCGCCAGCAGCGCCAACGCGGCGTACCTCGACAACCTCGCGGCGTTCGTCGAGGAGGGCGGGGCGTTGCTGATCCTCGGGGGCGACCGCTCGTTCGCCGACGGGGGGCTGGCCGGCTCCCCGCTGGAGCGGGTGCTGCCGTTCGACGTCCCGGCCCGCGCGGGCTCCCGCGACGAGGTGGCGGCGCCGGTCCCCACCGAGGCCGGGCTGCGGCACCCGGTGACCGCCCTCGGCGCCGGCGTGGAGGCGACCCGCGAGGCGTGGGCCGCGATGCCCGCGGTCCAGGGGCGCAACCGGGTCGGGGCGACGGTCCCGGGGGCGGCGGTGCTGGTCACGGCGGGGGAGGGAGGCGACCCGCTGATCGCGGTGCGCGAGGCGGGCGAGGGCCGGGTGCTGGCGATCCCCACCGACGACACCTGGCGCTGGGGCCGCGAGGCGGGCAGCGGTGCGCTGCAGTACCGGTCCTTCTGGCGCGGAGCGCTGCGCTGGCTGCTCGCCGAGGAGGAGGTCGGGCGGCTGGAGCTGCGGGTCGAGCGCGAGACCGTCCCGGCCGGGACCCCCGCCCGCGTCTCGGTCCGCGCGCTGGACGAGGCCTACGGGCCCGAGCCGGACGCGACGCTGGCCTTGCAGGTGTGGGCGCTGTCCGGCGAGGAGGTCCTCGAGCGGCGCGACGGCACCACCGGCCCCGACGGGGGGTGGCAGGTCGAGCTGGCGGATCTGCCTCCGGGCTCGTACCGCGCCGTGGCGACCCGCAGCGGGGCCGCGGAGGGGCCGGCTGCCGAGGCCCGCTTCACCGTCCGCGCCGAGCAGGAGGAGCTGCTCGATCCCGCTGCCCGGCCGGCGCTGCTGGCGGCGCTGGCGCGCGGCACCGGCGGGCGCGCGCTGGACGCCGGCGACGACCTCGAGGGGCTGCTGCGGGAGCTGGGGCCGGGGACCACCGTGCGGCGCCTGAGCGCAGCCCCGGCGTGGGACCGGCCGTGGTGGCTGCTGGCCGTGGCCCTGCCGCTGGCGGCCGAGTGGCTGCTGCGGCGCCGGTGGGGCTCTCGTTGAGTGGCTCTCCGGTTGTTCCCGGACCGTCGCAACAGGTATGCTCGGGAGACCGCGGTGGACCGCAGGGGCCGGACGACCGCACGGCGAGCCGTGGGTCGTGACTCGGGAGGATCAGGATGGATCTGGCACAGCGTTTGGGGACGATCGTCATCGGCACGCTGCTCGTCGGTGGCCTGGCCCTGGCGATATCGGCCTGCCTCAGCAACGAGATCACCAACGACGACCGGCAACGGTGTTGCACGTGCCTGTATCAGAGCGAGTGCCTGGAGGACGGCGCGACGACCACGACCTGTCGCGACGAGCTGACCAACGAGGGCAGCACCGAGTTCGATCCCGACTGCGAGTCCGACAATTGCGGACGCGAGTGCGACTTCCTCTACTGGTGAGCAGGGTTCGACCCTCGAGCTGACCCACGGACGCCCGGCGCCGGCCGGGCCGGGAGCGGCATGCCGACGCGGGTCCGAGGCCGGAGCGGAGGCGGCCGAGCGCTGGCGACCCCCAAGGGACTGGCGGTGCGCCCCACCGCGGCCCGCGTCCGCGAGGCGATCTTCGACATCCTGGGCCAGCGCTGTGACGGAGACCACGTGCTCGATCTGTACGCGGGGACCGGTGCGCTGGCGATCGAGGCCGGCGCGCGGGGCGCCGCGGTGCTGGTCCTCGTCGAGCAGGCCCCCGAGGCGCTGCGCGCGATCCGCACCAACCTGGAGCGAGTCGGGCTCGGCGGGCAGGCCGAGGTGCTGCCGGCCGACGCGGTCGAGGCGGTCCAGCGGCTGTCGGCGCGGGGGGATCGCTTCGACCTGATCCTGGCCGATCCGCCATATCGCCGCGGCGAGGTGGCGCGAGTGCTCGACGCCCTGGCGCGGCACCCGCTGCTGGCCGACGGCGGCGTGATCGTGGTGGAGCACGACCCCCGCGAGGGGCCCCCAGAGCGGGTCCCGGCGTTGCGGTGCAGCGACCAGCGGAGGTATGGACAGACCTCGGTGAGCTTCTTCCGGCCGGACGCCGATGATGGCGCGCCGGAGACGACGGCCGACGCGAGGAAAGGAGACCCCGCATGAACCCGCGGGTCGCCGTGTATCCCGGGTCCTTCGACCCGGTCACGCTGGGACACCTCAGCATCATCGCCCGGGCCAAGGAGGCCCTCGACACGCTGATCGTGGCGGTGGTGCGCAACCCGGGCAAGCACCCGATGTTCTCCCTGGCCGAGCGCGAGGAGATGCTCCACCGGCTGGTGGGGAGCTGCCCGGGGGTCGTGATCGAGTCCTTCGAGGGGCTGCTGATCGACTACGTGCGCGCCAAGGACGCCAAGTTCATCGTCCGGGGCCTGCGCGCGGTGTCCGACTTCGACTACGAGTTCCAGATGGCGGTCCAGAATCGCCGGATGGAGCCCGAGGTCGACACGCTGTTCATGATGACCGAGGCCGAGCACTTCTACGTCTCCAGCCGGATGGTCAAGGAGATCTCGCTGCTCGGCGGGGACGTCTCGCACATGGTGCCGCCAGAGGTCCTGGCGGAGCTCGAGAAGAAGAGGGGAGGGCGGTGATGAGGCTCAGCGATCGGGTCCAGCGGATCAAGCCGTCCGCCACGCTCGCGGTGGCCGCACGCGCCGCGCAGATGAAGCGCGAGGGGATCGACGTCATCTCGCTGACCCTCGGCGAGCCCGACTTCCCCAGCGTGCCCGCGGCCAAGCAGGCCGGTCACGAGGCGATCGACGAGGACTTCACCCGCTACACCCCGGTCAAGGGCATCCCCGACCTTGTCGAGGAGGTCGCCCGCTGGATCACCGCCCGCTACGGGGCCGAGGTGTCGCCGGCGCAGGTGGTGGTCAGCTCCGGGGCCAAGCAGTGCCTGTACGACCTGGCGGTGGCGCTGTGGCAGCCGGGCGACGAGGTGATCGTGTTCTCGCCCTACTGGGTCAGCTATCCCGACCAGTGCGGGCTGGTCGGCGCCACCCCGGTGGTGGTGCGGACGCGGCCCGAGGACGGCTTCCGGCTGCCGCTGGACGAGGTGCGTGCCGCGATCACGCCCCGCACCCGGGCGGTGATGCTGAACAACCCCAGCAACCCCACCGGGATCGTGGTCCCCCGCGAGGACGTCGAGGGGCTGGCGGCGCTGGCCGAGGAGCACGACCTGACGATCGTCGCCGACTCGATCTACGACCCGCTGGTCTACGACGGCGTCGAGGCGGTCAACCCGCTGTCGCTCGGCCCCGAGATCGCGGCCCGCACGTGCCTGGTCCACGGCGTCAGCAAGGCCTACTCGATGACCGGCTGGCGGATCGGCTGGCTGGCGGCCCCCGAGCCGGTCGCCGCCGCCTGCGCCAAGGTCCAGGGCCAGTGCACCTCCAACCCCTGCTCGGTCAGCCAGCGCGCCGCCCTCGGCGCCCTGCGGGCCTCGCAGGAGCCGGTGGAGCAGATGCGCCGGACCTACGCCGAGCGCCGCGACTGGCTGGTCCAGCGCCTCGAGCGCGTCCCCGGCCTGAACCTGCCCCACGTGCCCCAGGGTGCGTTCTACCTGTTCCCCGAGGTCAAGGATCTGCTGGGGAAGATCACGCCCACCGCCATCTCGTTGACCGATTCCGTGGCCGTCAGCGAGTACCTGCTCGTCGAGGCCCGGGTCGCCACCGTGCCCGGCGCCGCCTTCGGCGAGGACAGCTGCATCCGGTTCTCCTACGCCGCCTCCCGCGAGGAGCTCGCCGAGGCCTTCGACCGCATCGAGGCGCTGCTCTCCTGGCTGTAGGCGAGGGTTTGGGGTCAAGTCGCGTGTTGTATAGTTGCGTGACCGCAACTATACAACACGCGACTTGACCCCACTGGACAAACCCTCTACAGGGGCATGGCACTGGACAGGGGTTGTACGCTGTACAGGTGTCGCGCGCCACGAACATACTCCCGCCTGAACGCCAGTCGCGCCACGAACTA
>CAZOYV010000084.1:0-28814 GCA_964584075.1 uncultured Rickettsiales bacterium
GCCCGCGTCACCGTCGTCGCAGTCGTTCTCGCAGACCATCCAGCCGTCGCCGTCGGCGTCGACCTCGTCGGCGCCGGGGCCGCCGCTGCAGTCGGTGTCCAGGCCGTCGCAGGCCTCGGCCTCGCCGGGGTTGACGTCGGCGTCGGCGTCGTCGCAGTCGCCCTCGCAGATCATCCAGCCGTCGTTGTCGCCGTCGACCTCGTCGGCGCCCGGGCCGCCGGCGCAGTCGGTGTCGAGGCCGTCGCAGGCCTCGGCGGCGCCGGGGTAGACGGCGTCGTCGGCGTCGTCGCAGTCGCCGTCACAGACCATGTGTCCGTCGCCGTCGGCGTCGACCTCGCTGGCGCCCGGGGAGCCGTCGCAGTCGTCGTCGAGGCCGTTGCAGGCCTCGGTCGCGCCGGGGTAGACGGCGTCGTCGGCGTCGTCGCAGTCGCCGTCTGCGCACTCGTCGAAGCCGTCGCCGTCGTCGTCGGTCTCGTCGGCCGGGATCGTGCCGTCGCAGTCGTTGTCGACCCCGTCGCACAGCTCTGGAGCGCCGGGGTACGTGCTGGCGTCCCCGTCGTCGCAGTCCCCGCTGCAGTTGGTGTGACCGTCGCCGTCGTCGTCGGCGTACTCGTCGGCCTGGCCGTCGCAGTTGGAGTCGATGCCGTCGTCACAGATCTCGGGCGCGCCGGGGTAGATCGCGTCGTCGCCGTCGTCGCAGTCGCCACCGCACTCGGCGTAGCCGTCTCCGTCATCGTCCACCTCGTCGGGGTCGTCGACGCCGTCGCAGTCGTTGTCCAGGACGCCGTCGCACTGCTGCGGGGCGCCCGGGTGGGTGTCGGGATCGGCGTCGTCGCAGTCCGTGTGGTCGTCCTGGACATGGCCCGACGGCTGGTCGCAGTCGACCACCACGGAGGCGTCGGCGTCGCCGTAGCCGTCCCCGTCGCCGTCGGGGTACCAGTCGTAGTCCTGGACGCCGTCGTCGACGGTGCCGTCGCAGTCGTTGTCGACCCCGTCGCACAGCTCCGTGGCGCCCGGGTACGTGCTGGGATCGGCGTCGTCGCAGTCGTCGTCGGCGGCGGTGGCCGGATCGCCGTCGGGGCCGCACGTGGTCACGCCGTCGCCGTCGGCGTCGTGGCCGTCGTCGACGGTGCCGTCGCAGTCGTTGTCCACGGCGTCGCAGATCTCGTCGGCACCGGGGTGGACGGACGCGTCCCCGTCGTCGCAGTCCTCGTCCTCGGTGTACCCGTCACCGTCGGCGTCGACCGGGCCCGTGTCGTCGTCGCCGGTGTCGTCGTCGCCGGTGTCGTCGTCCCCGGTGTCGTCGTCCCCGGTGTCATCGTCCCCGGTGTCGTCGTCTCCCGGGGAGTCGGGGTACTCGAAGCAGCCGAACGGGCCGGCGAGCAGCCCTGCGAGGAGCAGCGGCAGGGCCGCCCGGAGCCAGCGGGCGATCGGGGCGTGGGGGATGGCGTGGTCCATCGTCGTCCTCCTGGGGGTCAGCGGATGTCCAGGGTCAGGGAGAAGCCGTCGAGCCTCGGCATCGCGCCCGGGGCGTCGAGGGCGGGCGGGGCGGCGTGCAGGCGGGCCGTCAGCGCGACGGTGCGGCCCCCCTGCGCGGTGGCGATGCCGACGGGGATCGACGCCGCAAGGGCGACGCCGCCGACGGCGAGCAGCGCGTACCCGGCGTAGGCGCCCTGGGTCGCGGCGTGCCAGTCCTGGTAGTTGGGGTCGTCGTCCCGGCCGGGATCGTCCTCGGCCGGGAAGTCGATCTCGCCGTCCGCCACGTCCTGCTCGATGCCCCGCGCCGTCGCGGCGTTGACGCCGGAGAGGATCCCGCCCGCGGCGAGCAACCCGGCGCCGGATGCGATCAGCGCCACGGTGGCCGGGTGCGGGCCGCCGCCGGGGCCGGGCCTTCGCTCGATCTTCTCCCCCCGCGCGGCGGCGACGGCGGCGGCCGGCATCGGAACGGCGGTGAGCCCGGCCGTCGCCTCGTCCCAGCGCCACGCCGCGGGCTCGGGGGCCAGCGCCACGAGCATCGTCGGTGCGGTCTCGGCAGCCGTGGCCCAGAGCTGGGAGACGATCGCGTGCAGGACGGGCGTGCCGTCCGCGCCTGCCCCGGGCGCGATCGCGGCGGGGTCGACCACCAGCGCCCCGGCGCCGGGGTCGAGGACCACGACCAGGCTCGTGATCGGCTGCGCGGGGGCGGTCCGCAGCTGGATCACGTGCCGCCCGGGTGGGAGCGTGACGCCCTGGAGCGGGGCCTCGGCGAGCGTGCCGTCGATCCAGACCTCGGCACCCGTCGGCACAGCGACCTGCAGTCGCGCCTGGGCAGACCGGATCAGGGCCAGCCCGGCGTCGTTGAAGGGCTCCTGCATGGCGGGCGGGTAGTCGGTGTCCCACTCGTATTCGGGATCCAGCGAGAGGGCCTCGGCATACGCCGACCGGGCCGAGTCCGGCTGTCCCTCGCCGAACAGGTACAGACCCTCGAGGTAGGCGGCCATCGCCAGCTCGCCGGCGGCGACCGGCTCCGACAGGCACGCCTGGGCCCGGCGGATCTCCTGGGCCTGCGGCAGGATGTCGTCCAGCTCGTTCATCGCGGTGCGCAGCCGATCGAGCTGGCCGCGGTAGCCGGCGGCGTCCACCGGCTGCCCGGCGCAGCGCGCCACCTCCGAGGCGCCGAGCACGGTCGCCCCCCCGGGGGGGATCACCTCGTCGACGTGGACGGGCGGCGACGCCAGCGAGACGGGGGGCTCCAGCAGCGCCAGCGCCGAGGCCACGCGGCCCGCGGCCTCCGGGCTGGCGGCGACGCCGGCGTACAGGACCCCGGGCGTCGTCTCCGCGGCGAGCGCAGGGGCTCCCACCAGGCACACCGAGACACACCACACGGCGAGGCTTCCTGGCCTCATGTCGGCACCTCCACGAGCGTATGAAGCGAGCGTACGGGGTCCCCCCCCGGAGACGATCATACGCGGTTCGTACCGGCCGGCTCCACCGGCCCGGCCGCGCGCTGCGACTACGTCTTCACGTGGATCCGATCGGGCGCCAGGCGCAGCCGCGTGCGGCCGCTGCTCTTCTCCAGGAACCAGCCGTCGGTGCCGTTCTTGAGGAACATCTGGCGGGTGTCGTGGATCAGCTTGTGCAGCGCGCCCTTGTCGATCTCGTACAGCCCGGCGCGGCCCCACAGCTTGACCCGCAGGTCGTCGTCCTTGACCCACTCCCCGCCGGCGTCGGCGAGCAGGTACAGCAGCACGAAGCGCTGGCCGGTGTGGATGCTCCACTCGCCGTCGGGGGTCACGACGCGGATCGCGCCCTCGGCGGGGCCGTCGAAGGTCAGGTGGAGATCCAGGTCGTAGCGCTTGGGGCGGTGGTGCAGGCGCTCGGTGGTGTGGATCCCCACGCCGCCCTGCTGCGGCACCACGGCCAGGCGGGTGGCGCCGAGCTGCAGCTCCAGCGGCTCGTCGAGGGGGACGGCGTCGCCCCCCCACGGCGCATCGCCGAGCGCCATCCCCGGGACGTCGTCGGCGGGGGAGAGCCACTGCTGGCCGGTCTCCTCGTAGATCACGACGCGGATCGGGGAGCTGCTGTGGTCCTGCCACTCGGGGACCACCAGGTCGCAGGGGGCGCCGGTGCCGATCAGGAAGCGATCGCTGCGCACCGGGACCCGGCGGTGGCTGGCCAGGTTGTCGACGAACGCCACGGCGTCGTCCTGCGAGCCGGGCTCGCACAGCGCCTCGACGCGCCAGCCCGAGATGCCGCCGAAGCGCAGCTCGTGGCCGACGCGCAGCGAGCGCGTGGAGCGGACCCGCTTGCCGTCCACCGAGGTGCCGTTGCGCGACCCCATGTCGGCGATCCGCCAGCCCTTGGTGGTGCGCTCCAGCACGGCGTGGTGGGTGCTGATCCGGGGGTGGCGCAGGACCAGGTCGTTTCCGGGCGCGCGCCCCACCGTCAGCCGCTCCTGGAAGGTGATGCGGTCGTCGCCCTCCAGGGAGACGAGGACGGAACGCAGCGAGTGGGAGGCGGATGACGCGGACATCGGGAGCTACCTCACTTGCACTTCGAGTCCGTCTTGAAGTTCCAGCAGCCGAGGGAGTGGTCTCCACCGTCGACCACGACCATGAAGGTCTTCTCCTTGCCCTCCTTGGAACAGACGATGCGGACCGTGTGGGAGCCGCCCTGCACCGCGTGCTGCTTGAGCCCCATGCCCGCGGTCTCGACCCGCACCCCGTCCACGTAGAAGTCGGCGTACGGCCGGGAGGAGACCGTGATCGTCCCGGGCTTCGCAGGGGGCGGTGCCGGGGTGGGGTCGGGCTCCAGTACCGGCTCCGGGGTCGCCGCCTCGGCGGCCGCGTCGGCGGGGTCGGGCGTGGACGGCTCCGGGGTCGCCGGCTCGGGCGTCGATGGCTCGGGCGCGGCTTCGCCGGTGGCCGCGGCGTCGTCCGACGTGGTCGGTTCCCCTGGGGTCGCCGCCTCCGTCGCGCCTGTCTCCCGGGGTTGCGCATCGGCCGCGAGGGCGTCGCCGGCCAGGGCCCCGGGCGCCCCGCCCCCCGACCGGGACATGTCGATCATCAGGCCCGCGACCACGCCGATCAGGACCAGGACCAGCAGCCCGAGCACGATCACCGGCCAGCGCCGCGGGGGTCGGGCGGCGGCCAGCGCGGCGTCCGTGCTGCCCAGCGAGGCGGGCGGGGGTACCAGTGGTGGCCGGCGCTCCGTCTCGGTCACGGCGTCCTGGGGACCCAGCTGGGCCGGGTCGGCGGCCGTCCCGGCCGGCTCGGCCGGCGCGTGGAGCCGATCCGCCGGCGCGGGGGCCTCCCCGGGCCGGTCGAACACCGCCGAGAACCGGTCCCACCCCGCCGAGGTCGGGTCGGGCGGCGTGATCGGGTTCAGGTCCGACTCCGTCCCGAGCTCCACCACCGGCTCGTAGCTCGAGGACTCGAGATCCAGGTCGCCGCTGCTCCTGATCTCGACGCTCTGGGTGCGGTCGACGGCCGACATCAGCCGGCCGATGACGTCGGCCATGTCGGCCTCGGCGGGGAAGCTCCGCCCCAGCTCGCGGAGGTCCGCGGCCATCGCGCGGGCGTCGGGGTAGCGGTCGTCCGGCTTCTTCTGCAGCGCGCGCGCCAGGATCGCCCCGCTGCCCGGGAACGCGGCCTCGGCCTCCTCGATGCGTTCGGGGTGCTCCTCGTAGACGATCTTGTGGATCAGCGCCGGCAGCGACTCGGCGTTGAACAGCACGCGGCCCGTGATCAGCTCGTAGAGCACGACCCCCATCGAGAACACGTCCGAGCGCGGTGTGAGGTCGCGCTCGGCGGCGATCTGCTCCGGCGACATGTAGCGCGGCGTGCCCTTGACCATCGCCGAGCTGGTCGTGTTGAACAGGTTGGACGCCGCCTTGGCGATCCCGAAGTCCAGGATCTTGGCGGTCCCGTGGGAGTCGACGATGATGTTCGACGGCTTCAGGTCGCGGTGCACGAGCTGGAGCGGGACGCCCTTGGGGTCCTTGAAGGTGTGGGCGTAGTCCAGCCCGCGGCACACCTGGATCGCCAGATCGATGATCGCGAAGCGGGGCAGCAGCACTCGCCTGTCGCGGCAGACCGAGATGATCTCGGCCAGGGTCGCGCCGTCGACGAACTCCATGGCGATGAAGTAGTGCTCGCCGGCGCGGTCGAACTCCAGCACGTCGACGATGTGGGCGTTGTGCAGCAGGCCGCCGATGCGGGCCTCGTTGACCATCGACTGCACGAACTTGGGGTCCGACTTCACCAGGTAGCTGCGCAGCTTCTTGATCGCCACGCGCTTGGTGAAGCCCATCGGGCCGGGCAGCAGGGCCTCGTACACCGCACCGAAGGCGCCCTCGCCGATCTTGCGGATGATGCGGTACTTGCCGAACTGCGCCCCGGTGGTGGGAGCCTCGTCCCCCTGGGGTCCCAGATCCATCGCCGGGATGATAGCAAGGATCGCCCGTGACGTCGGGGATGGGGGCGCAAGCTTGAACAACGGCCCCGCCCGTGGGAAGGTTCGATCCCCCGCAGGGGTCTCGCCGGGAGCCGTGATGAGCTGGATTCGACTCGCCGCCTGCGCCGGCGCCCTCGCCACGCTGGCCTGGATCTCCCCCCCCGTCCGCGCCGGCGAGCTGTCGGCCGCGCAGAAGGTGCAGTACGAGCGCTCGCTGACCGAGATGCTGGCCAAGGCCCGCGCCGAGCGGGTGATGGCCGAGGTGGAGGTGGGGTTCCTCGAGGAGCGCCTCGCGGCGGACGACTGGGCGCTGATGGTGTTCGAGCTCGAGGACGACCTGATCGCCGAGCTGGCGGACGACTGGATGGCGGTGCGGGTCGAGGACCTGGCGCTGCAGGGGCGGTACGGCGATCAGCACCCCGAGCGGGTTGCGCTGGCGGAGCGGGCGCGGGTGCTCGAGGACGCGGTGCGGCGCGAGCTGGGCAGCGTCGTCGAGGTGCGGCGGCTGCGGCTGGAGCTGGCGGGCGCCAAGGAGGCCGAGTTCCTGGCGGCGCTGGGCGGGGCCGGGGACGATACCGTGCAGGAGGCCACGTTCGCCGCGCTGGTGGCGCAGCTGCGGGCGCTGAAGCTGGAGGCCGAGGTGGAGGCCCGGCACGTGGAGCGGGCGCTGGACGACGGGCGCGGTGAGCTGCTGGCGCGCTCGCTGCCGCGCGGCGGGCTGCAGGTGCTGCTCGAGGCCCGGCTGGACGCCACGGTCGAGGACGCCGAGCTGGCGCTGAGGTACGGCGACCAGCACCCCGAGCGCGTGGAACTGCGGGACCGGCTCGCCGAGCTGGACCGGCTGCTGGCGGCCCAGGTCGGGCAGGCGGCGGCGGCGACCCGGCTGCGGGTCGAGCTGCTGCAGCGCCAGATCGACGCGCTGGAGGCGCTGCGCCGGCCCGGGGCCGAGGAGGGCGCGGAGTGAAGAGCTCGAACATCACGATCGCCGGGGTGTGCCTGATCGTCGGCGGCGTGTGGTCGCTGGGGCTGGCCGCGGTGGTGACGGTCCTGTCGCTGTTCGTGTGGGTCCCGGCCTACACCTGCTGCGTGCTGCTCGCGCTGTACGCGATCGTGGTGGGGATCCTGCTCGTCGCCGGGGTCAAGGTGCCCCAAGGGGTGGCGATCTCCGCGGGCGTGGCCGAGATCCTGCAACTGCTGGAGTGCGACGTGATCGGCATGACGCTGGGGATCGTCGCGATCGTGATGCTGTCCCAGCCCGCGGCCCAGGCCGCGCTGGGCGGCGCGCCGGCCGGGCAGGGGGGCGCGGGCGCGGTGCCGGCCGCGGTGCCGCCGGGGGCCACCGGGCTGGCGGTCCACGCCAGCTTCATCCCGCTGGCGTTCCTGCTGTTCTTCACCCACCCGGTGATCGTCGTCGGCGACAAGCGGCACGAGCTGCGGTGGGGCGAGCAGTTCGTCGGCGTGCCCGCCGGGGAGTACCCGTTCCGCGTCTACTTCCCCTACATCGCCAGCGAGGCCGGGCCGGCCGAGGGCCGTGTGACGGTGGCCGAGGGGCACGTCACCGCGATCCGCTACTCGGCGCCGTTCATCGTGTTCATGGCCGGCACGATCCACGTCGGCGACCCGCGGCCCAACGCCGCGCCCGCCGACGCCGTGGCGCCGGCCGCGCCGCCCGAGACGCCGCCGGATCCCAACGCGTAAGGACATCCCCCCGCCGCGACATGTACGATCGGACCCACACCTTCGAGGAGGGGGGGATGTGATGACATGCCCGAACCGCGACCGCTGGCCGCTGCTGGTGCTGGCGCTGGCCGGGATCCTGTGGATCGGCGGCTGCCCCGAGCCGGACGACGACGACGCCGCGGACGACGACGCCGCGGACGACGACGCCGCCGACGACGACGCCGCCGACGACGACGCCGCCGACGACGACAGCGCCGGCGACGACGACAGCGGGGACGACGACAGCGGGGACGACGACGCGGCCCCGTTCGAGAGCGACCTGTACATCGACTTCGTCGCCGCGGCGCCGGCGACCTACGACCACCTGACCGGCGGCGGCGCGTACAACGACGCGACCTTCGGGCTCGAGGAGGACGTCATCGAGTCGCTGATGGGCGGGGACTTCGCCTGCGGCGACGTGGTGACGTTCTTCACCGCGGTGACGGTGGACGAGACGCCGTCCCACGAGACCCTGACCCTGGAGCTGGAGTACGACTTCGCGGCCAACTGCACCGGGCACCCGGGGGCCGGCCACGGGGACGTCACGCAGGTCGAGGTCAACTACGGCGTGGTCGAGAACGGCGCGGGCCCCGGGGGGATCGACGGCGGGATCAGCGACGACGGGGGCAGCACCGCGACGCTGACCGCCGAGTGGCTCGAGCCGGCCAACTCGACGCTGTTCGTCGACGCCACCGAGCTGCGCTTCGTGCTGCAGGTCGACGACCTCGAGGCCTCGGAGACGGTGATCGTGCGCATCGACTCGCTGCTGGCCTGCGACCCGGGCGCCGATCCGCACCCGACCGGCAGCGTCCACGCCCGCCTCGACGAGCCGCGGATCGTCGCCGCCGACGGCCAGCCCGTCGACCCGCCCTACGTGATCCCCGGCGGGGACCAGAACGTGCCGCTGCTGCAGGTGGGGGAGATCGAGACCGATCCGGACTGAGTCAGCGCCGCCGCGCCGCGAGCAGCCCCGCGAGCAGCAGCACCGGGACGGTCCCGAGAGTCCGCCGCTCGCCGCCGGCCTGCCCGCACTGGCAGCCCTGCCCGTCGTCGCCGAGCGTGCCGTCGCCGTCGCCGCCGTCGTCGTCGTCGCCCGGGTCCCACTCCTGGTTGTGGTCGGTGTGCTCCGCGATCCAGTCGCGGTAGAGGTCCACGCGGATCTCGTAGCCCCCGCCGCCGACGCAGACCTGGTCCTCGTGGATGAACGGGAACAGCGCCGAGATCACGCCGAGGTCCCACCACCGGCCGTGGTCGTCGTCGTACCACAGGGCGGGACCGCCGGAGTCGCCGAAGCAGGCGTTGGTGCCGCCGAGGTAGTGGAAGAACACGTCCTCGTCGAACGCGTACAGCTCCACCCGGGTCGTGCGCTTCTCGCCCGCGTCGTCCAGGTCGTCGTCGGTGACGCCGTAGCCGACGAGCTCGATCAGGGTGTCGATCCAGGCGTCCTGGTCCATCGGCTCGTCCCAGATCCAGATCGGCTCCACGGGGGCGTCGTCGGCGAGGAACACCAGCGCGATGTCGGCGTTGACCTGGTTGTACTCGGGGTGGGGCAGCGCGTCCGCGACGGCCAGGTCGCCGTACAGCGGGCCGACCGCGCCGGGGCCGAGGTAGACCGTCAGCTCCGCGATGTCGGCGGCGGACAGGCCCTCGACGCAGTGCGCGGCGGTGAGGGCCACGTCGGGGGCGATCAGCGTGACGGTGCAGCGGGTGTCGCCGTCCCAGGTCAGCGCCCCGACGGCGGGGAAGTCGTCGGTCGGGTCCCCGTTCCAGATCGGCTCGGCGGTGGCCGCGGGGGGGGCGTCGAGCCCCGGATCGCAGCCGGTCACGGCGAGCAGGGCGAGCAGCGAGCAGGCCAGGGGGCGCATCGTCGACCTCCGGGGTCGATCCTACCGCCGGCGGGCGACGGACCACGAGGCAAATCGCCGCGGCCGGCGCCCCGCGCCTCCGGGGCACGGCGGGGTCGACCGCGGCTCACCGTGGGATCACGATCTCCACGGCGTCGGAGCGGGCGTCCTGCGGCGCGCGATCGGGGGACTGGTACGGCTCCAGGTGGACGTCGAGGGACACCTGGTAGCGACCCGGGGGGAGCGGCGGGTCGAACGGGTACCGGACCAGGGCGCTGCCCAGGTCCTGCCCGCCCCCCCACCACAGCGGCTCCCCCGCGGCGCTGCGGTGCTCGGTCCCGTCGGCGGCGCGGGCCACGGCGTGGACCGTCACCTGCGGGCTCCACGCGTGGTGCGGGATCACGTAGCGGAGGCCGAGCAGCACGGCGGCGCCGTCGTCGGGGGGCGCGGGGCCCGGCGTGGCGCCGACGATCAGGGCGTCGTCGCCGGTCAGCTTCGGGTCGAGCCGCGCGCCCTTGACGTCGCGGGTCCGCAGCCAGCGGGCGATGTCGTACCGCACGTGGGGGTCCGGCTCGACGGCGAACGCCTCGACCAGCCGGTCGAGGGCCCACTCGCGGTGGTCGCCGTGGGCGTGGTCCCCGAGCAGGTCCACCGTCGCGGCGCGCACCGCGGGCTCGGGATCGGCCAGCAGCGTCGCGGCGCGCTCCAGCGAGGCCCGCTGCTGCTCGCGCAGGGCGTAGGCGTTGTCGGCGAGGACGTGCAGCGCGGCGGCGCGCTGGTGGGGGGGGCGCGCCGGGTCCAGCGCCGCGTCGAGCAGGGCCTGGCCGCGGGCCTCGCGGTCGGGGTCGAGGAACCGCCGCGCGTCGTAGGTCCGGAAGCCGCCGATCACGTCGCGGCCGTAAGCCTCGACCACCGCGTCGAGGTCCCCGCCGTGGGCGATCACGCCCAGGATCTCCCGCGACAGCGCGTCGGCCGGGAAGCCGCCGCCGGACATCCGCGTGACGGGGGGGTAGCTGCGCGGCTCGGGGAGCAGCGGCAGCAGGGCCGCGTTGCGCTCCGCGGGGTCCTCGATCGCCAGCGCCACCTCGCAGGCGTGGGCCCGCGCGGCGGCCTGCTCGAGCTCGACGGCGAAGCGCGGCAGATCGAGGGGCTGCGGGTCCACCACCGCGCGGCGGCCGAGCACGTCGTCGGGGTCCGGCCCCTGGGGGACGGGCGCGTAGCCGCCGGGGTTGCTCCACTGCTCGAAGCGGTAGACCTTGCCGTCGGCGATCAGCCGCATCCCCGACGGGACCTTCATCAGCGGGCCGGAGTCCTGCACCCCCTCGCGGATCAGCCGCGGCGGCGAGGTGCGCAGGAACAAGAACACGCGGTTCTCGATCCCGGGCAGCGGCAGCGGCGTGGGGTTCTGCGGGTCGCTGAAGTCCCAGCGCATCGGCAGCTCGTAGCGGTAGGCGTCGTCGTAGACCTCCACCTGTTCGCCCGGGCCGAGGTCGCCCTTGTAGACCTCGACGACCTGGTACCAGACCGTCTCGTTCCACTCCTCGACGCGGTACTGCCGGGACCGCTCCTCGGCGAGCACGACGTGGTCGGCCTCCCACCACAGCGACGCCAGGTCGTGGTGCTCCATCGGGGCCGCGCCGCTGCCGGTGGACCACGCCATCGCCACGACCAGCACCACCGGGCTGGGGAGTCTGCGCATCTCGAACCCCTCCGGACGCTCCCACCACCAGGACACACGGCGGCGCCGGATGGTTCCCCGGTGCGCGGGAGAGGCGGATCAGGGGGTGTAGTCGAGCGGCACGACGACGATCTGGCGGCCGCCGTCGGCGGCGACGCTCCGGGGCTCGTCGGCGCCGACGGCCAGGGCCTCGACCTGCTGCGTGAGCTGCGCCTCGCTCCAGGCGCGGCCCTGGGGCTCGAGCACGCCGGCCAGCACCCAGCGCCCCGCCTCGTCGCCGAACAGCGCGGCGGCCGGGCCCTCGACCCGGTAGGTGCCCTCCCGCTCCTCGATGGTCAGGCCGTCCCGCTCGCCGAGCCGCCGGACGGTCCCATCCGGCGCCACGGCGGCGACGCGGAGCCGCCCGTCCGGCGTGCCGGCGTCGGGGAACAGGCGCAGCTGCACGGTGCTGGCGGCGCCGTAGGTGGGGATCGCCGCTGCGGTCGGCTCGTCGCCGCGCACGTCGGAGAGCTGTCCGGAGAGCTCCACCGTGTACCCCGGCAGCGGGGCGCCGCGCTGCAGGGCGCCGTAGAGCCACGCACCGATCCCGACCGCCAGCGCCAGCCCGGCCGCGAGGGCCAGCCACGTCACGGTGCGCCGGGTGCCGGCCCGGGCGAGGTCGGGGAGCCCCTCGCCGCGGCGCTGGCGGAGCACGGCCTCGGTCAGCCGGCCCTCCAGCGACTGCTCCAGCGGGATGCGCTCCTCCAGCGACTCGATCCACGCCTCGCGCAGCGCACGGTCGGACGCCAGCTGCTCGATCAGGCGCTCCCGCTCCCGGTCGTCGAGGGTGCCCTGGCTCAGGCGCCGCAGGGCCAGCTCGTCGAGGGCGGGCTCGCCGTCCCCGGAGGGGACCGGGTCGGCGCGGCCGACGCGGGCCAGCAGGCGATCGAGCTGCTCGTCGGGCAGGTCGGCCATGGTGTCCCCTCCGCTACGCCCGTCAGATGGTGTCGACGTTGAGCTGGTCGATGGTGAAGCTGCGCGTGCCGTTGATGTTGAAGTAGGTCACCAGCGTCACCGACAGCTCGTCGCTCGCCACGTCGGGGCCGTTGGCGACGTTGACCCAGTAGTTCATCGTCGCGGAGGTCGTGTTGGTCGGCAGGTAGCCGGTGTCCAGCGGGTACGCGTAGGTCGCGTTGCCGTCGTCGACGCGGACCACCAGGTCGGTGACGTAGCCGAGGTCGAACGAGCGCAGCCGCAGCTGCAGCAGCATGAAGTCGTAGGCGACCCAGATGTCGGCGTCGCAGTCCGGGCAGGGGGTGCGGTTGGGCTGCGACGTGACCCGCGCGGTGCACTGCAGCGAGGCGTTCGCGGTCTCGGGGCAGTACCCCATCACCGGCGGCGTGACCTGGGCGGACTGCCACACCACGTAGTCGTTGTCCACGGGGCAGCTCTGGGCCTGCGAGCCGTTGTACAGGTCGTACTCCCACACGGGCGTCGGGCCGGCGTAGGCCTCGCAGGCGGTGTCGGTGTCGAAGCCGACCAGCTGCTCGGTGTCCCCGACGCAGCCGCCGAGGTCCAGCGCGGTGCAGGCGTTGAGGACGAACGGCTTGCCCCAGCAGTAGGGGACCATCTCCATCGGCGACAGCGCGGTGGCCTGCAGGGCGTCGCGCACCTCCTCGCTGTCCAGGTACGGCTTGGCGTAGCGCAGCAGGCCGGCGACGGCGGAGGCGTGGGCCGCGGCCACCGAGCTGCCGGTCAGGCGGCGGTACGGCGAGGGGCCGGCGTCGTCGGCGTCCTGGGACCACGCCGTGCAGACCGTCACGCCCGGGGCGGCGAGGTCGATGTCGTTGCCGTAGCCCGCGCCGCGGCGGAAGAACAGGCCGTTGTTGTCGTAGGCCATCACCGAGATCACGTCGGGATCGGCGGCGGGCCAGAACGTGTCGGTGCAGCCGTAGCCGGTGGCGCAGCTGTTGCCGGCGGCGGCCACGACGACCATGTCGTAGCAGGCGTCGTCGGTGACCTCGCGCAGCGCCTGCTGGAAGAAGACCGGCTGCTGGCGGGGCGTGCCGAGGCTGAGGTTGGCCACCTCGGCGCCGTCGGCACCGGCGGCCAGCAGGGCCTGGGCGACCCCGGTCCAGTTGCCGACCCCGTCGCCGGCCAGGACCCGGTAGATCAGCAGCTCGGCGTCGGGCGCCAGCGAGGCGATCGCGCCCGCCATCGCGGTGCCGTGGCCGTGGGTGTCCTCCGGGAGGTAGTCGTCGTCGACGTAGTCCCAGTTGAGCGGGTCGAAGAACGTGTTGCCGGCGAACACCGGGTGGGTCAGGTCGATCCCGGTGTCGAGCACCGCGATGCGCGGCGTCCAGCCGGCGACGAGCGCGGTGTCGAGGTCCAGGTTGTGGTGCTGCCAGCCGTCGTCGAGGCCCTCGGGCAGGCTCTGGCCCGACAGCTGGCAGTCGAGCTCGACCGCCTGGGCCAGCGGGTACCAGTCCACCAGGTAGGCCTCCAGCAGCGACTGGTAGAACGCGGCGCCGTTGTTCACGAACGGGCCGACGATGCGGTAGAACGCGCCGAGCTCGCGGGGGTCGGAGACCGGGTCGCAGATCTGCGCCTGGTCGAACAGCGGCACGAGGGTCACGTTCTCCCCGAAGTAGGACAGCAGGTAGTCGGTGTACCACTGGCCCCACCACAGGTAGGCCGGCTCGTACCAGATCACGATCTGCTCCTCGCTGCAGACGTCGGCGTCCAGCGTCGTCGGGGGCGGCACCTGGGCCGCGGCCGGCGGGGCCGGTGCGAGGGCGAGGGTCAGCGCGAAGCACAGGATCGAGAGCGTTCCGAGGAAACGAGACATCGTGAGCCTCCAGGGGCCTGGTTTCGTGCGGCCGGCCGCACCACGGGCGTCGCGCCCGGTCCTACCGGGAACTACACACCTCGCGGTGGGTTCCTGACACCGGCCGCGGAAACGGCGCGGGTGGCGCGGACACAGTGATCCACGAGTCCATGGAACGAGCGCGCGCACCCAGTACCTCTAGAGGAACCCCCTCCGAGATGGTCGGGGGTGCTACCAGATCCCACGGTCCGAATCAACGATATCCCGAAAAAGCAGAAAACGCGGGTGTGCGCGCGAGGAGTCAGCGCAGCGCGTCCAGGTGGGCGTGGATCGAGAACGCGGCCCAGGCGCCGGGCGCCGCGGCGTCCTCCCCGAGCTCGCCGGCGATCGCCGCGCGCTGCACGCGCCGCAGCGCTTCCGGTGCAGGGGCCGTGGTGCGCTCCTGGTGGAAGCGCTGCATCACCTCCGCGGTGGGCCGGTCGGGGACCTCCCAGGCCGCGGCCAGCACCGCGCCGGCGCCGGCGTGGAGCAGCGCCGTGGCCAGGCCCCAGGCCTCCCCGGCGGCGGGGCGCACGGCGCGCCCGGTCTCGCAGCCGGACAGCACCACCAGCGACGATCCCACCGGCATCGCCTGCAGGTCCATCCAGGTCAGCCGCTCGCCGCCGGCGAGCCGCAGGTGCGAGTGCTGCGGCAGGTCGGCGTCGACCACGGCGTGGCCGGCGTAGTGCACGGTGGACGCGGTGGCCAGGGCCTCCCGCAGCGCGGCGGCCCGGACCTCGTCGCCCTGCAGTGGCTCGGCGACGCCCAGCAGGGCCGCCACGGCGCGGCCCTCGTCGCGGGCGCCCTGCAGGTCCCCGCCCGGATCGGCGGCGACCACCGCCCCGCCGTCTCCCCCGTGCGTCGCCGCGGACGGGGCCAGCAGCGCAGCGGCGCTGGGGGCCAGGGCCAGCGGGTGCGTCTCGACCAGGGCGCGGCCGTCGCGGCGCAGCGTGGCGAACGGCAGCGCGTGCAGCGGGCCGTGGGGGATCACGATCAGCAGCTCGTCGCCGCGCAGCGCCAGGTCGGTGGGCAGCAGCGCCTCGGCCAGGGCCGGGTCCGGGGACGTCCCGTCGCCGTCCCGGATCGCCTCGACGTGCCGTGAGACGAGCTCCTGGAGGCGCGCGCGGGGCATCGCCGTGCGGTGGACCGAGGTCCCCGACGAGCGCACCGCCAGCAGGACCAGCTCCTCGCTCGTGACGTGGTAGTAGAGCACCAGCGGGTCGTCGCCGAGCGCCTGCCGGAGCCCCTCGAGGGACACCGCGGCGCCCTCGTCGTCGGTGCGCAGCGATCCCGCGAGGGCCGCCTGGGCCCCGACCAGCCGGGCCACCAGCGCCTCCCGGCGGTGTTCCCAGCGGCGGCGGCGGTCGGGGTGCACGAAGTCCTCGTCGGCCTCGTGGGCCTGGAGCGCGGCGCGGGCGTCGAGCAGCGCCTCGAGCAGCGCCGGGTCCGCGGCGTCGCCCGCACCGGCGGTGCTCGGCAGGGCGCGCGCCGCGGCCGCGGCGCGATCGCGGCTGCGCTCGCCGATCTCGAACGCCGCCCACGGGTGCCCCCGATCGAGCATCAGCAGCAGGTAGCGGTCGTAGACCTCGTCCCGATCGCCCAGGAAGTAGCTGCGATCGGTCAGCGGGTCCATCCGCGCGGCGGCGCCCTCCAGGGCCGCCAGCGCCCGCTCGTACGCCTCGATCGCCTCCCGGTCGCGGCCCAGCGCGGTCCAGGCGCGGGCGCGGCCGTAGTCGGCCCACCAGCTCGCTGCCCAGCGCCCCTCGGCGGCGGCCAGCGCGTCGTAGGTCCGCAGCGCCGACGCCGCCTCGCCCTCCGCCAGCGCCAGCTCCCCCTCGAGGGCCAGCAGGTAGCTGGCGTGCTCGAAGGCGGGGGCCCGGTCCAGCAGCGCGCGGACCTGCTCGAGCTGCCGGTGGGCCTCGGCGTACTCGGCCTCCTGGATCGCCAGCTCGGCGAGGTTCATCCGGGTGTTGGCCTCCCACAGCAGATCGTCCTGCTCGGCGTTGATCGCCAGCGCGTCCTCGAACTGCCGGCGGACGTCGCCGGCCGGGACCTCGAGCAGCCCGCGACGGCGTGCCTTGAGCTGGGCCCACCCCAGGTCGGTCAGGTACACGCTGCGGGCCTGGCGCACGTGGGGCGGGGCGTCCGGCCCGAACGCCAGCAGCGGCTCGGCCTCGGCGAAGCAGCGCAGCGCGGCGCCGTAGCGGCCGATGTCGTGGTAGCGGGTCCCCAACCACACCAGCGTGTTGAACTCCTCCCAGTCGCTCTGCAGCAGGCGCGCCTGGGCCAGCGCGTCGCGGAACTCCGCGATGCAGCGGGTCGGATCGCCGAGCCGGTAGGCGACGTCGGCGAGCAGGTTGCGGTCCCGCAGCTCGGCGCGCAGGTGGTGGTGCTCGGCGTCGATCGCGAGCGCCTGCTCGGCCAGCGCCAGGCCGTCGAGGTAGGCGCCGCCGTCGAGGGCCGCGCCCGCCGCGCGGCGCAGGGATCGGGTCTGCTCGGCGGGGAGACCGCCGGGGACGGCGGCGGCCGCGTCGGCGGAGTCCTCGAACGCGGCGCGGGCGGCGTCGAGGCGGCCGGCGCGGGCGTGGGCCGCACCGAGCAGCCCCAGCGCCAGCATCCGGTCCCGCGGGGCCCCGCCTGCCTCCGCCCGTGCCGCCGCCTGCTCGCAGCTCGCGACGGGATCGTCCTCGCCGGTCTTGTACGCCGCGCGGCAGGCGCGCACCGCCTCGGAGCAGCCCCGGTAGCGCCACCCGCGCGGGACCAGCAGGACCGGTCGCTCGGCCACCGCGACCGGGGCCGGCAAGCGCGTCCGATCCGGGGCCACTCCGGCGGCGAGCGGCTCGTCCAGCCGCGCCGAGGCGCCGCGGTAGTCGCCGCGCCACGCCGCGACCCGGACCGTGGCGGCGAGCTCCTCCCCCGGGTCCTCGATGGCGGCCCACGGATCCAGCGCCGCGGCGAGGCGCCCGTCCACCGCCTCCGCCGCGCCGGCCGCGACCACGCCTCCGGCGTGCTCCAGCCAGGCCACCAGCGTCAGGTCGTCGGGGAGCGGGCTCCGCGGTGAGCCGTCGCGCTCGACCAGCACGACGAGCCCCTCGCCGGCGCGGGCGACCGGGGTCCAGCCGCCGTCCCCGTCGGGCTCCAGCCACATGTGCCCCTGGAGCGAGACCGCCAGCGGTGGTGGCGGCTCCGGTGCGCCACACCCGGCCCACAGCGCCAGCACCAGCGGCAGCGTGGCGAGCGCCGGCGTCCCACGGCGTGCAGCGCTCACACCCCCTCCGCCGGGGCGCCCCCGGACTCGGCGAGCACCTCGCGCAGGGTGGAGCGGATCCGGCTGCGGCGGGTGTACACCGCGCCCACCTCGCAGCCCAGCAGCTCCGCGACCTCCGGCGCCGACAGCAGGTGGACGTAGAGCATCTCGAACACCAGGTAGCTCTCGGCGCTGAGGGCCTCCCGGACGCGGTCCAGGATCGCCGCGTGGCGCTCCTGCGCGAGCAGCTCGTCCTCCGCGCTGTGGCCGGGGGCTGCGGCGGTCTCGAGGGTGCGGTCGTCCTCGCCGACGAGCTCCTCGCCGCGGCGCTTCCGGGCGCTCCGGGCGCGGACGTGGCGGCCGGCCTCGCGGGTCGCGACCTGGCCCACGTAGTTGACCAGCGACATCCCGCGCTCCGCGTCGTAGCGGCGCAGCAGCTGGGCGTCGCGGGCGAACAGCTCGAGCATCGTCTGCTGCACGACCTCCTCGACGTCCTGTGACAGGCAGGTCACCGCCGCGGGGCTGCGGACCAGACCCCGGCGGACGCGGGCGCGGATCACGGGGCCGAGGGCGTGGATCAGGTCGCGGACCGCGCCGGGATCGCCGGCGATGGCCCCCGGCAGCACCTCCTCGGGGACGACCTGCCGCAGCATCGCCAGCAGCAGCGACGCGATCCACAGCGGGATGCCGGCCAGCAGCGGCGGCATGGGTCCTCCTCGGGCGGGCGCCCCCAGGGCGCGGCGAGATGATAGCAGCCGGGCTGCCGGGGGGGCGCCGGACGGGTCCGCCCCGGGGCGAACTGGCGAGAACTTCGGGTTGAGAGGAGCGTTCGGGGCCCCGGTCGTCGCCGGACGGGTCGGTTTCGTGGGGATCTGCGCGGGAGGGCACCCGCGGGGGCCGTCGGCTCGGGATTGTTTTCAAACAAAATCCCGCCTCATCTGCGCATCGATACATGGTTTTCGACGCCCCCCGAAACCACTCGCGATCGCCCGTTGACGGCGGTTTTCCGGGGGCTTACCTTGCTTGGCGAAGGTTGACGCTCTTTCACAGCTTCATACGAGTCCTCGGGGCCGGCACCCGCTGCCCGCCACCCGACGAACCCTCCGGGGCTCCGACGGTGTGCGGCGGTGGACGAAGCCGGCAGACGCAGACGACCGGGACGCCGAGAGGTGTGACGGTCGTCGGTGCAGGCGGATCGACGGAGCCCACCGCGCTCGCGCGGGAGGCGACGACCCGATCCGTCCCCGGCGGGAGCGGTCGCCAGCCGCGGTAACACGCGGGTGGAAGATCGTGACAGTGCGAGGAAGGCAACCCCTGGAGCGGAGCCACGACGGCGAGGCCAGCAGACGGAAGCCCGGGCAACCGGGTGGCAGGCCAGCGACCCGGATGGCGACCGGTCGAGGGGGTCCGGGCGCCGGAGCGGTCGCATTCGCGGCCGAAGCGGCGGTTCCGACTCGCGGACGGAGGCAGGGCCTCGGCCCTGGCGCCGTCCGCACGGGACGACCGGGAGGGCCTCGTACCGAAAGCCCGCCCCCCGTGCCCACAGCAGCGGCCCTCGGGCCGTCGCCGGCGGGCATCACGCGGGGAGCAGGGGAGGCGAACCCCATGGGTGTGAGTGGCCGAAATACGCCACAGGGTGCAGGGAGGAGCAAGCCGCCAGGGTCGTGGGAAACGGCGGAGGCGGACCGAAGCGGGGGTGGTGCCCCGCGACGAGGCGCGGTGGAACCGTCGCGGCGTGAGCCGGGGCGGCACGACCGGGAGGCGACCGGGGCGCGAGCCGCGGACGCGGCCCGGGGGAACACGCCGGGCCGGGAAGTGGATTCCCCGCACTGGGAGCGCCGAAGGGGAGACGAACCCCACGGGAGACAGGACGCGCGGAAGCCCCGACCACCGTCGGTCGGGGTGGACGAGCGGACCGGGACGCATTCGAGATCCTCGAGGGTGAGCGAAAGTCCATGAGCGGTATCCAACCGGAAGGGAACCCGACCGGTGGGCGGCTCGGCGGAACACGCCAGGGTCCATGTCGAAAGGCACGAGGGCGCAGGTGGGGCCGCGAAGCCACACGAACGGCTACGCCGGACCGTCAGACGCTGAAGGACGACGCAACACCGCGGAGGGTCGGATGGCCTCGGATCGGATCCAGCAGGGCGGGGCGCCTCGGCGCTTCCACCACGTCGGACCCGGTGCGGCGTCATCGGCGGACGCGGATCGCATATCTCCGAAGGGGAGACACGGGGACTCGACATCGAAGAAGGGAAGGGCGTCGACCTTCCCTTTTTTTGTCTGCCAGCCTCCATGTCTCACCAGGGCGCCTCGATGATCGCGAAGAAACCCGGTTTCCCAGCGGATTCCGCGAGCGAGACGTATACCAGGCTGTATTCGCGAGCGAGTGGATTTCACTGGGAGGCCGGGGCTTCGAGCGAGGGCGTGGTGACCTGGTGAGACATGGAGGCTAGCATGGGCCCAGGGAGGGGCTGGGAACCGGGGGCCGACCCTGAGCGACGCGGACGAAGCCGGACGGCACATCCCGCTGGGCGCCTTCGAGCTGCACGAGCTGCTCGGCCGCGGCGGCATGGGGGACGTGTGGGCCGGGGTGCATCGCTCCGACGGGGTCCCGGTGGCGATCAAGGTCGTCTCCGCCAAGCGCTCGCACCACGCCGGCTACCTCAGCGCGTTTCGCAACGAGGTCCGCGCGGTGGCCGGACTCGATCACCCCGGGATCGTGCTGGTCTACGACCACGGCGCGGTGGACGCCGCCGCCGCCGGGGCGTCGGGCGGGCGCCTGATGCACGGCAGCCCGTACCTCGCGATGGAGCGCGCCAGCCGCGGATCGCTGGCCGGCGACGAGGCCGACCAGGCGGTGACCTGCTGGGGCGAGCTGCGGGCCCTGCTGCTGACGCTGCTCGACGCCCTGGCCCATGCCCACGCGCGCGGCGTGATCCACCGGGACATCAAGCCCGCCAACGTGCTGGTCTGCGGCCCCGAGGACGCGCGGCCCGGCCCCAAGCTCACCGACTTCGGCATCGCCCACGCGGCGGAGTCGATCGAGGAGGGCGGCGGCAGCGGGCGGGTGACCGGCACGCCCCACTACATGGCGCCCGAGCAGCTCGAGGGCCACGCCCGCGACATGGGCCCGTGGACCGACCTGTACGCGCTGGGGTGCGTCGCGTTCGAGCTGGCCTCGGGCCGCAGGGCGTTCAGCGGCTCCACCCCCATCGCGGTGGCGTTCGCCCACCTCAAGGGCCACCCCGCCTCGTTCGTCCCGCGGATGCCCGTGCCCTCGGGGTTCGTCGACTGGCTGCGGCACCTGATGGCGCGCGAGCCCCGCCTGCGGTTCCGCTGCGCGGCGGACGCGGCGTGGGCGCTGACCGAGCTGGGGGACCCGCCTCCCGAGCGGCTCCGCCGGGGTGGGCCGAGCGGTGCGCACCGCGCCGCGCCGTCGTCTCCCCTGGCGGCCCCGACCCCCACCGCGCTGACCTGGGGGCACCTGACGGCGACCGAGCCGCCCGGATCGCTGGAGCAGACCGCCCCGACGGTGGTGCTCGACGCCGCGCGCAACCGCGCCGTGGGCCGGCACGAGGAGCCGCCGCGGCCCGTGCCGCCGCCCCCCGTCCCGCTGGCGCCGGAGGACTGGCGCCGGACCGGCCACGGGGACAGCGGCGGCGGTCCCTCGGTGGCACACCTGACCGGCGCCGGGCTGGGGCTCTACGGGCTGCGCAGCGTCCCGGTGGTCGGGCGCGAGGTCGAGCGCGACCGGCTGTGGGAGGCGCTGCTCGACGTGCGCCGCAGGGCGCGGGTCCGGGTGGTGTCGCTGGAGGGGCCGGCCGGGTGCGGCAAGAGCCGGCTGGCGCGCTGGCTGTGCGAGCGCGCCCACGAGCTCGGGGTGGCCACGCCGCTGCGGGCCGTCCACGGTCCCCTCGGCGGCCCGGCCGACGGCCTCGAGCCGATGATCGCCCGCCAGCTGCGGACGGTGGGGCTCGACGACCACGTCCAGGTCCTGGCCCGCGTGGAGCGGCTGCTGCGCGACCTGGAGGTGGAGGACCCGTTCGAGTGGTTCGGCCTCGCGGCGCTGGTCTCGCCGACGAGCTCGGACGAGGCGGCCGCCGGGATCCAGCCGATCCTGTTCGAGAGCCCGGAGGAGCGCTACGTGCTGGTGCGCCGGCACCTGGCGCGGCTGGGGCGCGAGCGGCCGGTGGTGCTGTGGCTCGACGACGTGCAGTGGGGCCTGGACGCGCTGCTGTTCGTCCGCTGGCTGCTGGACGCGGTGGACCGCGAGGAGATGCCGGTGCTGGTGGTCGCCACCGCCCGCGACTCCGCGCTGGCCGAGCGCCCGGCCGAGGCCGCGGTGCTGTCCGATCTGGCGCGGCACGCCGCCGGGGAGCGGCTGCGCGTCGAGGCCCTCGGCGAAGCGGAGCACTCGTCCCTGGTGCGGTCGCTGCTCGGGCTCGAGCCCCGCCTGGCGGCGCGGATCGTCGAGCGGACCGGGGGCAACCCGCTGTTCGCCGTGCAGCTCGTCGGCGACTGGGTCGAGCGCCGCCTGCTGGCGCCGGGGGGCGAGGGCTTCCGGCTGCGCTCCGGCGCCGCGCCGGACCTGCCCGACGACCTCCACGAGGTGTGGTCGACGCGCATCGAGCGGCTCCTGGCGGGCGCCCCCGAGGACCACGGCTGGGCCCTGGAGATCGCGGCCGTGCTGGGGCACGAGGTCGAGGCCGAGCCGTGGCGCGAGGCCTGCGAGCTGGCGGGGCTGGCGGTGCCCGAGGCGCTGGTCGACGCGATGCTGCAGGCGGCCCTGGCCCAGGCCCCGCGCGAGGGGGCCCGCGGGAGCTGGTCGTTCGTCCACGGGATGCTGCGCGAGAGCCTGGCCCGTCGCGCCCGCGAGGGGGGACGCCTGGCCGGCCACCACCGCGCCTGCGCCGAGATGCTGGCTCGCCATCCCGGCGGGGACGCCGCCGGGCGCCGCGGCCGCCACCTGCTGCGCGCGGGAGATCACGCCGGGGCCCTGGAGCCGCTGTCGACGGGCGCCGAGTGGCACATCGAGCGCGAGGAGCCGCGGGCCGCCGAGCTGCTGCTCGAGGACCGCGAGCAGGCGCTGCAGGCGCTGGCGCTGGCGGAGGACGACCCGCGCTGGGGCGAGCAGTGGGTGCTGCGCGGCCAGGTGGAGTTCCGCCGCCGGGCCTACGAGGAGTCGGATCACTGGGCCGAGCGGGCCGACCGCGAGGGCCGCCGCCAGGGCTGGCCCGGGGTGCGCGGCTGGGCGCTGTACCAGCTGGCGTCCAACGCCCACGAGCGGGGCAAGCTGGAGCGGGCGCTGACCCGGGCCGTCGCCGCGCGGGCCTTCGCCGCCAGCGTCGGCGACCGCAAGCTGCAGGGGCTCGCCGGGCTCAAGATCGGCGCCCTGCTGGCGCGCCGCGGCGACCGCCTCAGCGCGGAGCGGCGGCTGGAGCAGGCGCTGCAGGCGCTGTCCGAGGTGCAGCACAAGGTCGGCATCGGGGACTGCGAGCTGGAGCTGGCGTTCGCCGCCCGCGGCGCCGGCGACCTGCACCGCGCGGCGCGGCTGCTGCGCCGCGCGCGGGGCCACCTGGCCGAGGCCGGCTCCCGCCGCGAGCTGGCCAAGTGCCTCAACTTCCAGGGCGAGATCGCGCGGCTCCGCGGGGAGCTCGGCGAGGCCGAGGATTTCTACCGCCTGTCCCGCGACCACTACCGCGCGATCTCGTCCGAGCGGACCTTCGTGCCGATGGCCAACCTGGGCCTGATCCTGCTGGCCCAGGACCGGTTCGGCGAGGCGCGGGTGATGTTCTCCGAGGCGCTCGATCTGGCGCTGCACCACCGGCACCTGGGACTGGCCGGCGCGCTCCACGTCGCGCTGCTGGTGTGCCTCGCCGGCGAGGGGTTCTTCGAGCCGTGGGACGCCCACCTCGCCGAGGCGCTGCGGCTGCTGCGCGAGTCGGACTGGGTCGACCCCGACATCGCCCCGCTGGCGGAGCGGGCCGGCGACCTGGCGCTGGAGGCCGGCGAGGGCACCCGCGCCGCGACGGTCTTCGGCATCGCCGAGCAGCAGTGGTCGCGGCTGGGACGGAAGGGTCGCGCCGCTCAGGTGTCGAAGAAGCGAGCGGACGCCGAGTCCGATCGGTGACGCGAGCCCCGGCCTCCTCGCCTCGGGCCGCAGGGGACGCGTCACGGGGGCCACGGAGGGACATCCGATGAACCGCTGGATCACCGCCGCGCTGATCGCCGCGCTGTGTGCCGCCGCGCCGCCCGCCGCCGCGGGCACCGTCGAGGACGCCCTGGTGGAGCAGATCCGGGCCACGGAGTCGCCGTGGGACAAGGACCAGCTGGCCGTCCAGCTGGCCCGCCGCGGCACGCCGGACGCCCGCGACGCGCTGCTGGGCCTGCTCGAGGATCCGGACGCGTACAACCGCGCCGCGGCCGTGGATGGGCTGGTGCTGCTGCAGGACGACGCGGTCACCGAGGCGCTGCTCGATCGGCTCGAGACCGACTGGGAGATCGCCTACGACATCGAGGACGGGCTGCGCGCCCACACCGCCGACCACTTCGACGGGATGGCGCTGCGCTACGGCCGGAGCGCCAACGCCGAGACCCGCGCGCTGCTGGTGGACATCCTCGGCCGCAGCGGGGACCCGCGCGCGGCGGACTTCCTCAAGACGGTGATCGAGGATCGCCACGCCGCGGACCGCGTCGTCGCGCTGCAGCTGCTGTCCGAGGTCTACCCGCGAGGCAACCTCGAGTACGTCCGCGGGTGGCTGGACGACCCCGCGCTGCGACCCGTCGTGCTGCGGCACCTGGTGCGCGAGGGCACGTCGGCCGACCTGCCCGTGTTCCTGGAGCTGATCGAGACCGAGCGCGACCCCGAGACCCTGTTGCTGTGCTACGACGCGGTGGATCGCTGGGGCTCCAGCGAGCAGCGCCGCGAGGTCTACGCCGACGCCCTGGTCGGCGGCAGCGAGGGCCTGGCGTACGGGGCGATGCTGACCTTCGACGGCGTCTACTCGGAGGCCATCGAGCAGGCGCTGATCGACTGGACCCGCCGCGGCACCGGCGTCGAGCTGCGGCTCAGCGCCGCGGGCCAGCTCGGGCGCTACGGCGACGAGGACGTGATCCCGGTGCTGATCGCCGCGCTGGACGAGTCCTACCAGCCGCCCCCCGAGACCCCGTTCTGGAGCGGCGTGTTCGGGGTCCTGACCGTGGGGATCCTGCCGATCTTCGAGGGCATCGCGCGGCGCTGGGACGCCCGCGACTTCGAGGCCCGCAAGGCCGAGGTCGCGGCGGGGCTGACGCGCCTGACCGGCCAGCACCTGGGCACCGACTACGAGGCCTGGCGCGAGTGGGCCGTGTTCGAGGGCTACACCGTCGACGGCGCCAACCTGATCCAGTACCTGTACTCCGCCTACCCGGAGACCCGCGAGCGGGCCACGCGCTCGGCGTGTCGGGTGCTGGGCTACCGCAACGTGCAGGGCTACTACCAGCAGCACCCCGAGCTGGCCGGGCAGGACGAAAGCGTCCTGCTGGTCGCCCTGACCGGGGAGTTGCTGGAGAATGGGGTGCTCGTCGACGAGGAGCGCTGACCCGGGCCCCTGGCAATACCCGGCCTCCTCGCGGCGTAGGGACCGCCAGCGAGGAGAGTCCGCATGTCCCATCCGATCCGCCTCGGTCTGCTGTTCGCCGCGCTGCTCGGCCTGGCCGCCGGCGCCGCCGCCCGCCCCAACCCGACGCTGCTGGTGCGCTCGCCCTCGGTGAGCGAGAACCACCTGGCGTTCGTCTACGCCGGCGACGTGTGGGTCGCGCGGCGCGACGGCGGGGACCCGCGGCGGCTGACGGTCCACCCCGGCATCGAGTCCGGGCCGCACGTCTCGCCCGACGGCCGCTACGTGGCGTTCACCGGCCACTACGACGGCAACGAGGACGCCTACGTGGTGCCGCTGCGGGGCGGACAGCCGGTGCGGCTGACGTACCACCCCGGCGCCGACCGGGT
Source organism: uncultured Rickettsiales bacterium (assembly GCA_964584075.1). Classification (GTDB taxonomy): domain Bacteria; phylum Myxococcota_A; class UBA796; order UBA9615; family CAYRNR01; genus CAZOYV01. Next base: position 25,258 of record CAZOYV010000084.1, read on the forward strand.
GCGCGGCTGGACGCCCGACGGGGCGGTGCTGCTGCAGTCCTCGCGCGCGTCGCACACGACCCGCACCGGCAAGCTGTTCCGCGTCCCGGTCGAGGGCGGCCTGCCCGAGGAGCTGCCGATCCCCGCGGTGCAGCACGCCGCGATGTCCCCCGACGGCGCGCGCGTCGCCTACACCCCGTTCCGCGACGCGTTCTCCACCTGGAAGCGCTACCGCGGCGGCCGCACCACGCCGGTGTGGATCATCGAGCTGGCCACCGGCGAGGCGGTGGAGGTGCCCCACGTCGACGCCAGCGACTCGGCCCCGGTGTGGCTCGGGGACACGGTGTACTTCCTGTCCGATCGCGCCGGCACGATGAACGTCTTCGCCTACACCGGCGGCGACAGCGTGCAGCAGGTCACGAGCTTCGACGACTTCGACGTCAAGGACCTGGCCGCCGGCGGCGGCGCGCTGGTGATCGAGCAGGGCGGGCGGCTCCACGACCTGGACCCCGCCAGCGGCGAGACGTCGCCGATCCCGATCGCGATCGCCCCCGACCTGCCCGAGCTGCGGCCCCACTTCGAGGACGGCGCGGCGCAGATCACGTGGGCCGAGATCTCGCCCACCGGCCAGCGCGCCGTGTTCGCGGCCCGCGGCGACATCTTCACCGTGCCGGCCGAGCACGGCGACGTGCGCAACCTGACCCGCACCCCCGGCGTGCACGAGCGCTTCCCGCGGTGGTCCCCCGACGGGGCCCGCGTCGCCTACGTCTCCGACGCGTCCGGGGAGTACCAGCTGCACATCGCCGATCAGGCCGGCACCGGCGAGCCGCGGGTCCTGCCGCTGGGCGGGCCGAGCTTCTACCACGCGCCGCTGTGGTCCCCCGACGGCGTGCACATCGCCTACACCGACAAGCGGCTGAACCTGTGGGTCCTGCCCGTGGCCGGCGGCGCGCCGCGCAGGGTGGACACCGACACCTACGACCACCCGCCGCGCAGCCTGGACCCGGCGTGGTCCCCCGACGGCCGCTGGCTGGCCTACACCAAGCGCCTCGACAACCACCTGCGGGCGGTGTTCCTGTACGACACCGCGGCCGGCACGACCCACCAGATCACCGACGGGATGAGCGACTGCACCTCGGCGCAGTTCAGCCTCGACGGCCGGTACCTGTTCTTCGCGGCGAGCACCAACTTCGCGCTCAACACCGGCTGGCTCGACATGTCGTCCTACGAGCGACCGGTGCGGCGCAGCCTGTACGTCGTGGTGCTGGCCGCCGACCAGCCCTCGCCGCTGGCCCCGCGCAGCGACGAGGAGCCGGTGGGGGAAGAGGACGAGGAGGACGGCAAGGGCAAGAAGGGCAAGAAGGGCAAGAAGGGCAAGCAGGGCGAGAAGGGCGAGCAGGGCGAGGGCGACGGCGAGGACGACGAGCCGGTGGTCGTCACCGTCGACCTCGACGGCATCGACCAGCGGATCCTCGCGCTGCCGGTCGGCGAGGGCGACCACCGCCGGCTGCAGGCCGCCGAGGGGGCGCTGTTCTTCCTCGAGCGCCCCGCCGCGAAGCACGCCAGCTGGGACACCGAGGGCGGGTTCGTGCTGCAGCGCTTCGATCTCGAGGAGCGCGAGGGCCGGGTGTTCCTCGAGGGCGTGGTCGACGCCGAGGTCAGCCACGACGGCGAGAAGCTGTACTACCAGACCGCCGACGGCGCCCGCGGGATCGTCGAGACCGGCGCCGAGGGCGTGGCGCCCGGCGACGGCGCGCTGGACCTGTCGGGGCTGCGCGTGTGGGTCGACCCGCGCGCCGAGTACGAGCAGATCTACGAGGAGGTGTTCCGCATCCAGCGGGACTACTTCTACGACCCGAACCTGCACGGGATCGACTGGGCCGCGGTCCACGACGCCTACCGCCCGTGGCTGGACCACGTCGGCCACCGGGACGACCTGAACTACCTGATCGGCGAGATCATCGGCGAGCTGGTGGTGGGCCACGCCTACCGCTGGGGCGGCGACTACCCCGACGTCGAGCAGGTCGGCGTCGGCCTGCTCGGCGCCGACCTCGAGGTGGCCGGCGACCGCTACCGCATCGCCCGGATCTACAGCGGCGAGAACTGGAACCCCGAGCTGCGCGCCCCGCTGACCGAGCCGGGCGTCGACGTGCGGCCAGGCGACTACCTGCTGGCGATCGACGGCCTGCAGCTGCGGGCTCCCGACAACCCCTACCGCCTGCTGCAAGGCCGCGATGGCAAGCAGGTGCGGCTGACGGTCAACGACCGGCCGACGGCGGACGGCGCCCGCGAGGTGACCGTGGTGCCCACCGGCAGCGAGGAGGCGCTGCGCCACTTCGCGTGGGTCGAGGGCAACCGTGCGCGGGTCGACGAGGCCACCGGCGGGCGCGTGGCGTACGTCTACGTGCCCAACACCGCGTGGGCCGGCTACACCTACTTCAACCGCTACTTCTACGCCCAGCTGGACAAGCAGGCCGTGATCGTCGACGAGCGCTACAACGGCGGCGGCTCGGTGGCGGACTACATGATCGACATGCTGGGGCGCAGGGTCCTGAACTGGCACGTCACCCGCGAGGGCGAGGACTACTCCAGCCCGCTGGCGGTGATCGACGGGCCCAAGGCGATGATCATCAACGAGGACGCCGGCTCCGGCGGCGACTGCCTGCCCCACTACTTCCGGCTCGAGGGCCTCGGCCCGCTGATCGGGACCCGCACCTGGGGCGGCCTGATCGGGATCTACGACTACCCCGAGCTGATCGACGGCGGTGTGGTCACCGCCCCGCGGATCGCGTTCTACGGGCCCGACGGGCGGTGGACCGCCGAGAACGTCGGCGTGGCGCCGGACATCGAGGTGGTGCAGACGCCCAAGGCGGTGCTCGCCGGCGGCGACCCGCAGCTGGAGAAGGCGATCGAGGTGGTGCTGCAGGAGCTGGAGCGCAACCCGCCGGTGACGCCGCAGCGTCCGCCGTTCCCGGACTACTCGAGGAAGGACTGACCCCGCTCAGGTGCGGCGGCCGCGGCCGCGGAACAGCGCGCCGAGGGCGCACAGCGCGAGGAACGCGGTGGCCAGCAGCGGGGTCAGGCGCACGCCACCGTCGGCCTGGCAGCTGCAGTCCTGGGCATCGTCGTCGTCGTCCCCGCCGGCGCTGTCGTCGTCGCCGCCGTCGTCGTCCGCGCCGTCGTCGTCGCCGGTGTCGTCGTCCGCGCCGTCGTCGTCGCCGGTGTCGTCGTCGCCGCTGTCGTCGTCACCGCTGTCGTCGTCGCCGGGGGTCCCGAGGAAGTCGGCGAGGAAGTCCATGTTGGCGTCGACGCGCGGTCCGCCACCACCGTCCGTCGGCTGTCCGCCGAAGGAGAACGAGGCCAGCGCCGCCACCGCCCAGTCCCCCGCGTGGTCCGACATCCAAGGGGCGCCGGAGTCGCCCAGGCCGAAGCCGACCGAGCCAGCACCGTAGAGCAGGTTCTCGTCGTCCCAGCCGTCCACCGCCAGCGCGGCCTCCCGCTTGATCCCGGGATTCTGCGTGCCCTGGTGCGCCAGGCGAAGTCTGGCCCAACTTGCTGTCTGAAAGGAGGCAGCCATG